>NZ_JBALVJ010000002.1:0-242302 GCF_036961165.1 Sulfitobacter sp.
ATTCTCAGTGACAATTTATGGGGCTACCGGGTCAGCTCTCAGTGACATTCAACAACCTCGGTGCATTCCGCAGCGAATGACAGCTCTCCGCCCTTTTTGGCACTTTGAAGATTAAAACCAGAGAACCGCAGGTCTCACTTCGAAATCGCCTTTGGTGAACGCTTTTGTAAGATATGGTGTTGAATCCAAAAGCCTATTTACGACGGAGGGGGTTATAAACCACGTCTGCGCTTTCATAGGCAATGGCCACAGACTGACCAAAGGTTGGTTTGAAGGTTCACTCGGGTTTGAAAGGGATTCGCGAAATTGGCGCAGACCCCTAAGTTGGGTATCTTGGGGGGAACCACGTAAGCTATTTTATAAATACGGTTTCAGCTTCCAAAACACTATCGGCGACGCGCAATATTATACGCGCCGCGCAATTTTATGTGCTTCCCTACAAAACCTTAGAAGTCGAGATTTTCGACGTTCAGCGCGTTCTGCTGGATGAATTCGCGACGTGGCTCAACCACATCGCCCATAAGCTTCGTGAACAGGTCGTCTGCTTCGGCCATGTCTTCTACCCGCACTTGCAGCAACGTCCGTGCATCCGGATCGAGAGTGGTTTCCCACAGCTGGTCAGGGTTCATCTCTCCCAAACCTTTGTAGCGCTGAAGGGACAGGCCCTTTTCTCCTTCGGCAAATATCGCGTTGAGTAGGTCCATGGGGCCATGGATCAACTGGTTGCGGTCTTTACGAACTAAAGTCGCCGGCAGGTTATAGACGTCCTGCAAGTGCTCGGTGAAGGTGCCTGATTTGCGGGCTTCACCGCCGCGCAGCATTTTGCCATCCAGCGTGCGTACTTCTTCAACGCCGCGCAGCATACGGGCCAGTTTGATACCGTGGTCCTGCGTAATTCGACCTTGCCAACCACGCTCGTATTCTAGGGCGATCAAGTTCAGGCGCGTAGCGACTTTATCCGCGACGCCTTGCAAATCCTGCTCTACCGCGCCGGGGACGAACGCGCCGGCAATGGCGGCCTGTTCAAGGATGTGACGGGGATAATGTGTCGGGAAAGCTTCCAAGACGCGGCGCATCTGGCGGGCATAATCCACCACGCGCGCCAGATCCTGACCGCCGATTTCCTCGCCATTGCCTTGCCGCAACATCGCACCGTCGATGCCTTGCTGGATCAGGTATTCTTCCATCGCGGCCTGATCCTTTAGGTAGACCTCTGATTTTCCGCGCGACACTTTGTAAAGCGGCGGTTGCGCGATGTAGAGGTGACCGTTTTCGATCAACTGTGGCATCTGACGGTAGAAGAACGTGAGCAAAAGCGTCCGGATGTGCGCACCGTCCACGTCCGCATCCGTCATGATAACGATCTTGTGGTACCGCAGCTTTGCGATGTTGAACTCATCCCGGCCAATGCCAGTGCCAAGCGCCATCACAAGGTTCCCGATCTCCTGAGAACCGAGCATGCGATCAAATCGCGCGCGCTCAACGTTGAGGATCTTACCCTTAAGCGGCAGAATGGCCTGTGTCTGACGATCACGACCCGTTTGGGCGGATCCACCGGCAGAGTCACCCTCCACGAGGAAGACTTCGGTTTTGGACGGGTCTTTTTCTGAGCAATCCTTGAGCTTGCCAGCAAGGAAGTTCACATCCATCGCTGTCTTGCGCCGCGTCAGGTCACGCGCCTTACGCGCCGCTTCACGGGCGTGGGCAGCTTCGATGATTTTACCCACAACGATCTTGGCGATCTGAGGATTCTCTTCAAACCATTCGGCCAGCTTTTCGCTTACCAGGCCTTCTACAGCCGGGCGCACTTCGGAGCTTACCAGCTTGTCCTTGGTCTGGGAGGAGAACTTGGGATCAGGTACTTTGACGGAAAGCACACATGTCAGGCCTTCACGCGCGTCATCGCCAGTGAAGGAGACCTTCTCCCTCTTTGCGATGCCAGAGCTTTGTGCGTAGTTGTTGATCGTCCGTGTTAGCGCGCCACGAAAACCTGCCATATGCGTGCCGCCATCGCGCTGTGGGATGTTGTTGGTGAACGGCAGGACGTTCTCGTGGTAGCTGTCGTTCCACCACATCGCGACCTCAACGCCGATGTCGTCCTTTTCGCCTGTGATAAAGATCGGTTCTGGCAGGATCGAGGATTTGTGGCGGTCGAGGTATTTTACGAACTCCTTAACGCCACCATCGTAACACAGCAGGGATTCCAACGCTTCGGTCGGACGCTCGTCGCGCAGGATGATCTTCACGCCAGAGTTCAGGAATGCCAGTTCACGCAGACGCTTTTCCAGCGTTTCGAAAGAATACTCAAGGTTCGAGAATGTATCAGTGGAAGCAAGGAAGCGAACTTCGGTGCCTGTCCGGTCTGTATCGCCCAAAGTCTCAAGGTGCTTGGTGGTAAAGCCGCCCTCAAACCGTGCGATGTGTTCTTTGCCTTCACGCCAGACCCGCAACTCCAGCCAGTCGCTCAAAGCGTTTACAACGGATACGCCAACGCCGTGTAGGCCACCGGATACCTTGTAGGAGTTGCTGTCGAACTTACCACCCGCGTGCAGCTGGGTCATGATGACCTCGGCTGCTGAAACGCCTTCTCCTTCATGGATGCCTACAGGAATGCCGCGACCGTTATCAGAGACGGAAACCGAGCTGTCCTCGTGGATGGTGACGGCTACGTGGTCCGCATGACCGGCAAGTGCTTCGTCGATACCGTTGTCCACAACTTCATAGACCATATGGTGCAGGCCAGAGCCGTCATCGGTATCACCGATATACATACCCGGACGCTTTCGAACGGCCTCCAAGCCTTTGAGAACCTTGATGGAATTTGCACCGTATTCTTCTGGTTTCTGCTCTGTCTCGGACATGTCGTTGATCCTGTTTTTCAATTCGCTAAATATACGGTTTTCGGGCCGGATTGTCACGCGAATGACACAAGATTTTATGGTGACCTGAGGCGATGATCAGGCGGGCGCTGAAACGGCTGAAATCCCGTCGGTTTCGCTGACCAAAAGGGTCTGCGCGCGGCCGCCCATCGCCTCAAAAAGTCCGTCCTCGGTGCCGGTCATCCACGCCTGCGCGCCAAGCGCTATAATCTCGTCATAAAGGGCTGCGCGACGCCCCGCATCCAAATGTGCTGCGACTTCATCCAACAGCAACAGCGGTGGCGCGCCAAAATCAGCGGCGAGCGCGCGGGCATTGGCGAGAATCAACGAGACAAGCAGTGCCTTCTGCTCACCGGTTGAGCAGTCGCGCGCAGGAACACTTTTTGCTGCGAACACGCCATGCAGATCCGCACGGTGTGGACCGATCAACGTGCGCCCCGCCGACAGGTCCCGCATCCGGTTGCCTGCCAAGGCCGCGCGCATCGCCTCCACATCGTCCGGCATCTCACATTCCAGTGTGAGTGTTGCTGTGGGAAAGGCGGTCTCTGCCGCTTCTTGCGCCTTCTCAAGCGCAGCAAGCGCGTGAAGACGGTTGTGGTGGATCGCCACGGCTGTTTCCGCCATCCGCGCCTCTAGCGCGGCGTACCACGATGGCTCTCGTACCATATCCTTTAGCAATCGGTTGCGTTCACGCATAGATTTCTCAAACCCAAGCGATATTTCAGCGTGGTCTGGCAGAAAGCTGAGCGTCATGCGGTCAAGAAACCGCCGCCGCCCTTCGGCCCCTTCGATCCAAAGCCGGTCCATTGAGGGGATCAGCCAAAGCACACGCGCGATACGACCAAGAGCGGTCTGCGCGGTGGGTTTGCCATCAATGCGCACTTGCCGCGCGGCGCCTTTTTCAGAAATGACCTCAATCTCGCTCACGCCCAATGGGCCGTGCAGTAAAGCGGTGATCTTCCAGCCCAACGCTTCGGGGCGGCGAATCATATCTTCGGCACTTGCACGGCGCAGTCCGCGACCGGGTGAGAGCAGTGAGATTGCTTCAAGTATATTGGTCTTGCCCGCACCATTGTCGCCATGAATGGCCACAGGTCGCGCATCTACTTCGATCACCGCCCTCTTGTGAGAGCGGAAATGCGAAAGCGTCAAATTGGAAAGATAGAGACCAGCCATTTATAAGTGCCGGAATTTTTGGAAATTCCGGAGCGCCTTACACACGCATTGGCATGACAACATAAATCGCCGAGGTGTCATTCCCCTCACGCATCAGGGTTGGGTCACCCGAAGAGTTGAAAAGGAACACGGCGTTCTCGCGATCAACTTGAGATGCAATCTCAAGGAGGTACTTCGCGTTAAAACCAATCTCCAATCGCTCATCGCTATAGGCTACGGCCAGCTCTTCTTCGGCGGCGCCACTGTCAGGCGCGTTGACGGAAAGGATCAGGCGATCCTCGTCTAATTGCAGCTTCACGGCGCGAGAACGCTCTGAGCTTACGGTTGCCACACGGTCAACAGCACGGGCGAAGTCTGCGGCGTCCACCTCAAGCTTGCGGGTGTTCCCTTGCGGGATGACACGTGTGTAGTCGGGGAAGGTGCCGTCAATAACTTTGGATGTAAGCGTGATCTGTGGTGTGGCAAAGCGGACCTTTGTCTCTGATACAGATACGGCGATTTTCATATCGTCGTCTTCTAACAGCTTGCGCAGCTCACCTACGGTTTTACGCGGAACAATTACGCCGGGCATATCAGCGGCACCCTCGGGCATATCCGCATCGATGCGGGCCAGACGGTGACCATCAGTTGCCACGCAGCGCAGCATTTTGCCGCCATCACCGTCAGCGATGTGCATATATACACCGTTTAGGTAATACCGTGTTTCTTCGGTCGAAATTGCGAATTTGGACTTGTCGAATAGGCGCCGCAGCACCGCCGCGTTTGCCGAGAAATTTGAGGCATACTCCGACGACGCCATCACTGGAAAATCTTCCTTGGGCAATGTCGCGAGCGAGAAGTTGGAGCGGCCTGCTTCTACTGTCAGGCGGCCGGCAGCGGTGTCGGCTGTCAGGGACACCATCGCGCCATCAGGCAGCTTGCGGACAATCTCATGCAGCGTTGTCGCGGCTACCGTGGTCGCACCGGAGCGCTCTACAAGAGCGTTGGCTTTGTCGACCACTTCGATGTCCAGATCGGTTGCGCGGAAAGACACTTCGTTGCCTTCGGCCTCGATCAGAACGTTCGCAAGGATCGGTATTGTATTACGCCGCTCAACCACGGATTGCGCCTGCGAGACGGCCTTAAGCAACGCGGCGCGTTCGATGCTGAATTTCATTTGACTATCTCCACTTCACAGGGTCGGGAGGGGCAAACTACCCGCTTCCCGCTCAATCACAAGACTTAACGAACCACAGACCTAAAACGCAGCCCCGTCAAGGGCTACGCTGTGGCATCGCTGCATCTTTAAGGGCTTAACCTTCGAGCGCGCGGCGCAAAAGCTCCAGATCTTCGGCGATTTGACCATCGGAGACTTTGAGCTCTTCAATGCGTTTGACGCCGTGCATGACGGTCGTGTGGTCACGCCCGCCAAACCGGCGACCGATTTCTGGCAGGGACCGGCTGGTCATGTGTTTGCACAGATACATCGCGACCTGACGAGGGCGGGCATAGCTGCGCAAGCGCTTTGGCCCGATCATATCCGACAAACGGATGTTGTAGTGATCCGAAACCTTGCGCTGAATTTCTTCAACGGTGATTTTACGCTCGGAGGCGCGCAGCACATCGGCAAGACAGTCTTGCGTCAATTCCATATCAATGCGCCGACCCACGAGAGATGCAAATGCAAACAGTCGCGTCAATGCGCCTTCAAGTACCCGCACGTTGGTAGAGATGCGATGGGCGAGGAATTCCAAGATGCCGTCTTCCATTTCCAGCTCGGGATAGGAGGCGCGGTGGGTGTCGACCTTGGTTTGCAAGATTCCGAGGCGGAGCTCGTAATCAGTAGGGTGCAAGTCCACGACCAGACCGCATTGCAGGCGCGACTTCACACGATCTTCAAGGTCCTTGATGTCCTGAGGCGCACGGTCGGCAGAGATGATGATCTGTTTATGCTGGTCTACAAGCGCGTTGAAGGTGTGAAAGAACTCTTCTTGCGTGCTGTCTTTGCCGGCGATGAACTGGACATCATCCACCATCAGTACGTCAACTGTGCGGAAAATCTCTTTGAAGTCCATCATCTTGCGGTCACGGAGCGCTTGCACAAAGCGGTACATAAACTGCTCGGCGGACAGGTAAAGAACGTTCAGCTCTGGTTTACGGGCCTGAAGCTCTTGCGCGATCGCGTGCATCAGGTGGGTTTTACCAAGCCCTACGCCGCCATACAAAAACAGCGGATTAAACGTAACCGGACCACCTTCGGCCACGCGGCGCGCGGCAGCGTGGGCCAGTTCGTTCGGTTTCCCGACGACAAAGGTATCAAACGAAAAACGCCTTTCCAGCGGCGCGGTATAGGGAGATGTCGTGCTGGCCGCTTTGGGCGTAGCAGCACGTGGAGCGGTGATGGCATCGGTTTGGCGCGTCGCGGGTTTGGCCGCTATGCCAGCCACTTCGAAATTCAAACGAGACAGCGAACTGTCAAAGGCTTTCATCTCATGCAGAATCAGGTCGGCGAAATTCTGGCTTACGTAGTTACCAAAGAACGTCGTTGGTACATTTACGGTCGCGATGCCAGCCTGCGAAGAGCCAAGCAGCAAGGGATCAATCCAGGTCGTATAGTTGTTCTGCCCAACTGTCTTTAGAAGTCGTTGCTTAACGTTGCCCCATTCGTCGCGTGTCATTCTTTACCCACCGTCATCATTTACGCCGCCGACTGCGACAATACCCCGACCTGATCAACCGAATAGACAAAGCAGGCCTTCCGGTCCCTCGGAAGCCGGCCCAGTCCATCGGACAATAACTAAAGTGCACGCGACACCTAGGCGCGAAAACGCACCAAAATAATCGAACGACACCGTTTTAAATCGTGACAGGCAAATGTGCTGGCAGCAGCATCTGCAACTCTTTCCAATGCCCCGATCGGGTATGGAAAGAGACCTTCTTATCGTTTGGCTACCTCTAGCAAAATAGCTTCAGATGATCGGGTCTGTCCCCCCGCGATGTGACTCGCTCACCCTAACTACCAAGGCCGCGCCTGACGGTTCAACATAACTTATTTGTTGACTCGGACTTTGCTGAAAAAGAATCTCGTGGGCCTGTGAATGGGGGCCCAAAAACAACACAGGCGCCACCAATGGTGACGCCTGAATAAAATAGCTTTGTCGGGGTATTAAACGATTGCTTTGACCCGCGAGGCAAGGCGCGACATTTTGCGCGATGCTGTGTTCTTGTGATAGACGCCTTTGGTCACGCCGCGCATCAGTTCTGGCTGTGCTACGCGAAGTGCCGTAACGGCATCTTCCTTTACGCCCGATGCGATTGCTTCTTCAACTTTGCGCAGGAACGTGCGGATGCGCGAACGACGTGCTTTGTTGACTGTGAAACGCTTTTCATTCTGGCGGGCGCGTTTTTTCGCTTGTGGGGTATTTGCCATGAGGATCATCCTATCAATTAATATCGTGTCAAAGCGTGCAACCGCTCCCGCATGGGAGGACACCGATAGGTGATTCTAGCCTGAGCGGGCTGCACGCGCATGTATGAGGGGGCCTATAGCGGGATTTGGGCGGGTTTGTAAAGGCGACTGTGTTGCATCGCTGCGAACGTGCGGTTCGGGCCGACTTCATGAGAAGTCTGGAATGCAACTCGTGACTGCTTTCTGAGCGTTTGGGTTTCGCGGAAGATGGGCCTGAACCTACCCAGCCGGAAGCATACTGTGACATGTCTCAGAGACGAAGTTGGATAGCCGTGATTGCAACAATGCCTTGAAAAAGTGACCTGATAAAGCTGTGACAGGAATCGCAAAACTTGGTGCCTAGGCCTCAATCCACACGTACCAAGATGGTTCGGATTTCTTTTTCGGCCTTCGCATCATGTATCCGTCTAAATACCAGATCCAGCCCTTCATCCACCAAGGTGCGGTGAAATTCCTGCATCTCATAATCTCCTATATCGTTGATAAACAGAGAAAATACAGAAAGGGTGTCGCCCTCGAATCGAGCCCAGACAAACGGTTCGCCCCGTAGCGGATCAAGCGGAGTCGCCTTCCCGAACAGGTTGTTCTTCATCGCAGACTTATAGATATTATCCCGAGAGCTAGGCACGAACTCAATTGTGTAGGTCTTGGATTTAATGCGGTCATTGCTTTTGTAGCTCACGGACGTCCAGCTCAAGATAAAGCCGTTCTTGGTTGCCGTAATCGTTGTGCTCATGTCCCGGCGTTCAGTCTTGCCCTCAAAAACGAACTCGGCCTCACCTTCGTACGTCCCTTCAAATTGCTCGATCGCTTCTGCCACAGCTATGCTCGGGCACAGAAGGATAAGTATGAGAATTAGTTTGCGGAGTTTGAGCATGAGGTTTTCCATTCCGTAAGCTTACTGCTCATATGACATATTACCAACACCGTTCTCAAACGACTTCGGTAATATCTATAGCTACTGGTGGTTCAGGTTTCTACTTTTGCATATGACGGCTTGACGCATTCAGCAAGAATCCAAAGCTATCTGACTGATGCCTGTGCTTGGAAGCGTTTATCACAGGTCAATTTAGCCAAGTCCCGAAAAGATCGGCCGGTCGCCCTGCGGTTTTTTCGGATTACACTGCTGAAGCCGCTGACCGGGCGGACGAAAAGCACATGTTCGTGCGGGAGAAATAAGCGGCGCTTTTGCCCCTGAAAAATTCCTTGCAGGGCGCGGCCGCCTTCAGCGATCTCTGAACTGCGCTTCGCGCTTCTCAAGAAACGCGCCCATGCCTTCTTCCTGATCTTCGGTGGCAAACAGCGCGTGGAACATGCGGCGTTCAAACAGCAGGCCTTCGCGCAGTGGCACTTCGTAGGCGCGGTTCACGGACTCTTTCACAACCATGACGGAGATCATCGATTTCTCGGCGATCTTCTGCGCGGCGGCCTGTGCTTCATCAATCAGCTTCTTCACGGGCACAACGCGCGAGACAAGGCCGGATCGCTCTGCCTCATCCGCATCCATAAAGCGGCCCGTCAGGTTCATGTCCATCGCCTTGGACTTGCCCACGATCCGCGTCAGACGCTGGGTGCCGCCAATGCCCGCAACAACACCAAGGTTGATTTCAGGCTGGCCGAATTTCGCGGTCTCGGAGCAGATAATAAAGTCACACATCATCGCCAGCTCACAGCCGCCGCCCAGCGCATAACCGGATACTGCCGCGATGATAGGCTTTCGGATCCGCATGATCTGGTCTGTCTCTGCGGTGAAAAGATCGCCAGAGAACGCGTCAACAAAGGATTTTTCCTTCATCATCGCAATGTCGGCACCGGCGGCAAATGCCTTTTCAGAACCGGTAATGATGATGCAGCGCACCTTGTCGTTGTCCTGGCAAGCCTTGAGGCTATCTGCCAGCTCGGTCATCAACTGATCATTCAGCGCGTTCAACGCATCGGGCCGGTTAAGCGTTACCGTTGCCACATGGTTTTCGACGTCGAGGATGATCGTTTCATAAGCCATTTGATGCGGCCCTTTGCTGTTGCTCTGACGTGCTTGCATAACATGCGCGCGATACGGTTCAAGCTATCTTTGACATACTGGACAGTAGAAAGAGGAGCGCCCCGATTGCACGATGCGCGCAATGGTACCTTCACACCCGTCCCGCCGACAGGGAGCGCCTTCCCTTCCGTAAACGTCAAAGGAGTGTTGGAAATATCCAAGCTCTCCATCGGCTTGGCGAAAATCGCGCAAAGACGACCCGCCTGCCTCTATAGCCTCTTTCAGCACGGTGCGAATGATCGGAACCAACGCCGCGACCCGTGGTGTGGCAATATGTCCCGCCTTGCGCTTGGGGCTGATTCCCGCCCTGAAAAGAGTCTCGCAGACATAGATATTGCCCAATCCGGCAACAATATGCTGGTCCAGCAGCGCCGATTTGACGGGTGTATTGCGCCCTTCGAACGCGTTGCAGAGAATCGCCTCGTGAAAATCATTGCCCAAAGGCTCCGGTCCCAGCACGGCCAGCAGCTTATGTTCATGTGCAGTTGCGGTCGTCATCAAATCCATCGCACCAAAGCGGCGCGGGTCGTTGAAGGTGATCCGCGCGCCGTTCTCCATATGAAAGACGACATGGTCGTGCTTTTCCGCCGCTGGGTGTTCGTGAACGAAGTTACCCACGGGATCGCCAGACACCAGCATCCGCCCTGACATCCCCAGATGGACCAATAGCGTTTCACCAGAGCTAAGATCGGCAAGGATGTACTTGGACCGCCGCCGCAGCCGCTCCACCCGTTGACCGGTTAGCCGCTCTGCCATCCGCTCTGGAAAAGGCCAGCGCAAGTCGGGCCGGTTCACATCGGCACGGCTAATCACCACGCCCTCCATCACGGGGGCCAGCCCGCGGCGGACGGTTTCGACTTCGGGTAACTCCGGCATGATGGCTCCTGCGGCAAATGGCGGTTTGTATCTGCTGTTCTGAGGCTATATCCCGTCATAGACAAGATCAGGACCAAGCCCATGACCGACAAGACCACCCATTTTGGTGCTCAAACCATCCGCGAGGACGAGAAAGCGGGCAAGGTCCGCAGCCTCTTCACGGATGTCGCCAACAAATACGACATCATGAATGATGTCATGAGCATGGGCATCCACCGCGTTTGGAAAGAGGCGATGATGGACTGGCTCGCGCCGCGACCCGGTCAAAAGCTGCTCGATGTGGCTGGTGGTACAGGTGATGTGTCCTTTAAGTTTCTTAAGCGCGCAGGCCGTGGTCACGCGACGGTATGTGACCTGACCGAAGGCATGCTGATCGAAGGCCGCAAGCGCGCCGAAGCCGAAGCGATGCAAGACAGCCTTGATTGGGTTGTGGGCGATGCGATGGACCTGCCTTTCGAAGACAACACATTCGACGTCTACACTATTTCATTCGGTATCCGGAACGTGACGCGGCCGCAAGTTGCCCTGAACGAGGCTTACCGCGTTCTTAAGCCGGGCGGTCGCTTGATGGTGTTGGAGTTCTCTCAACTGCCGAATCCGATGATGCAAAAGGCATATGACCTGTACAGCTTCAACGTCATCCCGAGCATGGGGCAGATGATTGCAAATGACCGCGACAGTTATCAGTACCTCGTCGAATCCATCCGTAACTTTCCTGAACAGGATACATTCCTTGGCATGGTGCGCGAAGCTGGATTCGAGAATGCAAAGTACCGGAACCTGACCATGGGTATTGCCGCTCTTCATTCAGGCTGGAAAATCTAAATGCGTGGTCCCCACAATATCTGGCGTCTGATCCGTACTGGCGCCACGCTGGAGCGTACCGGCGCGATGAATTTTGTTCTGGATGCGTTTGAAGCACCCAAGGCTGTCCGATTTGTCGCCCGTGCTCTTGCGGTTCCATTTAAACCTTTAGGCTATAAAGGTGACCCCACTCTACAGCCTGCGACCCGCGCGCTTACGGCCCTAGGCCCTGCCTATATCAAATTTGGCCAGATCCTTTCGACCCGTCCTGACGTGGTTGGGGACGAAATGGCGCTGCAATTGCGTGTTCTTCAGGACCAACTGCCCGCCTTCCCCGTCGAGGTTGCCAAGGCCGAAGTCGAGAAAGAGCTTGGTCAGCCCGTAGACGTCATATTTTCCGAATTTAGCGAACCTGTCGCCGCCGCCTCCATCGCGCAAGTGCACAAAGCTCGTCTGCACAGCACCGGCGAAGAGGTAGCCGTCAAAGTCCTGCGGCCCGGTATCGAAAAAGCCTTCCGCAAGGATGTCGATGCCTTCTATCTCGCCGCTCGTATGGTTGAGATCTTCTCACCCGGCTCCCGCCGTTTGCGCCCGATGGATGTCATTGAGCACTTTGATGGCGTGGTCCGCGGTGAACTGGACTTGCGGCTGGAATCCTCCGCTGCGTCCGAATACGCCGCCAATACCAAAGACGATCCCGGGTTCGAGCTGCCGAAGATCAAATGGGATTACTCGGCGCGCCGCGTGATGACGCTGGGCTGGGCCGAAGGTGTCCCTATGGGTGACAACGCGGCCATTGATGCTGCGGGCCACGACCGCGTTGAACTGTCAGAACGTATTCTAGCCCTCTTTCTCCAGCACGCGTTGCGAGATGGCTATTTCCATGGCGACATGCATCAAGGCAACCTCAAGGTCGCCGCAAACGGCAACATCATCGCATTCGATTTCGGCATCATGGGCCACATCGATGAATACACCCGCCGCGTCTACGCAGAAATTCTCTATGGCTTCATCCGCAAGGATTATAAGCGCGTGGCCGAAGTTCACTTCGAAGCGGGCTATGTGCCGGCGGATAAAGATGTCGACGAATTCGCCCGTGCCTTGCGTGCTGTAGGGGAGCCTATCTTCGGCATGGACGCCGACCGCATTTCCATGGCCCGCCTGCTGGCGTACCTGTTCGAGGTAACGGAACGATTTGGTATGGAAACCCGGACCGAGTTGATCCTATTGCAGCGTACTATGGTTGTGGTCGAAGGCGTTGCCCGCTCGCTCAATCCGCATATGAACATCTGGCAAGTCGCGGCGCCGATCGTAACGGATTACATCACCAAATCCATCGGCCCCAAGGCGGTGATCAATGATCTGACCAAGACTGCGCGCGTGCTTTCACGCTTTGGTCCACGCCTGCCAGCGCTTGTCGAAGCGGCCCTGATCCGTCAGGCGGACGCTTTGCCGCCTGCGCGCAAGCCGTTCAAACGTTATCTTGCCCTTGCTGCCGTTATTGGTGCAGGCGCGGCAACAGGTGTCATTGCTCTGATTGATGCGCTGACCTGATCCATATTTAGGCTGAAAATAGTCTGTGGCAGGGCGATAGGGTTCGATGCCCTGCCACCCTGACGAAATGGTTCGCGCTATCAGATAAGCTCAATCGCCAGCGCAATGCCCTGACCGCCACCAATACACATGGTGATCAATCCGCGCTTGCCGCCTGTACGTTGCAATTCATAAAGCGCTTTGATTGTGATGATCGCGCCCGTTGCGCCCACTGGGTGTCCCAAAGCGATTGCACCACCATTCGGATTGACCCGCGCCGGATCAAAGCCCAGCGCCTTGCTCACTGCCAATGCCTGTGAGGCAAAAGCTTCGTTGCTTTCAATGACGTCGAAATCATCTGCCGTCAGACCAGTTTTTTCAAACAGCTTGGTCACGGCAGGAATGGGGCCAATCCCCATGACCTCAGGCCGAACACCTGCGTGCGCATAGCCGATGATGCGCGCCAAAGGACGAAGTCCGCTGGCAGCGGCCGATGAGGCACGCGCGAGGACAAGTGCAGCCGCGCCGTCATTAATACCGGACGCATTTCCCGCCGTGACAGAGCCGTCTTTCTTGAATACTGGACGCAGACCGCCAAGCTTTTCGAGCGTGGTGGATTTGGGATGCTCGTCCACCGCGAAAGCAACGGTGTCGCGTCCTATGCGCACGTCTACCGGCACGATCTGTTCGGCGAAATGGCCCGCTTCGATAGCCGCCGCTGCGCGCTCTTGCGACAGCATGGCAAAGGCGTCCTGCTCCTCACGGCTCACGTCATGTTCGCCCGCGACGTTTTCAGCGGTGACGCCCATGTGTCCAGTCCCGAACGGGCAGTTCAACGTGCCCAGCAACATATCGAGCGTGGCCACATCGCCCATCTTCTGACCCCAGCGCGCTGCGGGCATGATGTAGGGTGCGCGGCTCATGCTTTCGGCGCCACCAGCCAGCGCAAAATCTGCATCGCCCAGCATAAGCGACTGGACGGCTGACACGATGGCCTGCACACCAGATCCGCACAGACGGTTTACGTTCATGGCAGGAACCGCGTCTGGCACACCCGCTTCCATCGCGGCCACACGGCTAAGGTACATGTCACGCGGCTCGGTGTTGATCACATTACCAAAGACCACATGACCGATCTGTGCTGCGTCTACGCCCGAACGTTTGAGCGCCTCTCGGGCCACTTTCGCGCCCAATGTAGTTGCAGGCGTACCAGCAAGCGCACCACCAAAGGTACCAATGGCAGTGCGTGCACCGCCCAGAATTACGATATCGTCCGACATGATTTCTCTCCCAAGATATTCCGCGCAGATTAGAAAGCCGTCGCGTCCTTGTCAGCTACGACGTTCCGTCATTGACAAGCATGCCCTCACGCGCACAAGTATCCGCTATGACGGATACTGATGACACCATTCTTACCCAGTTACCCGCCCGCCTGAAAGAGACGCGGCGTGTACAGGGATTATCATTGGACGCGGTTGCTAAACTGTCTGGTGTGAGCCGTTCGATGGTTAGCCAGATTGAGCGGGGTGAAAGCAGCCCCACCATCGCGACACTGTGGAATCTCACCCGCGCCTTGCAGGTGGATTTTGCTGGCCTGCTGGACGCCGCCGCTGAACCTGCACGCATCGAAACCCTGCGCAGCGCGGCAGTCCCCACCATCAGCAACCTCGGCACTGGATGCCGTATTCGCATCCTTTCGCCGCCCGAGGAGGCAGGCCGTCATGAGGTTTACGAGCTTTTGATCGCCGAAGGTGGCAAGCTTGATAGTAAACCGCATACCCGCGGCGCACGTGAACACCTAAGCGTGTTTGAAGGAACAGTGGATGTCACAAGCGCGGATGCCGTCAGCCGTTTGCACGCTGGAGATACAGCACGCTACTCCGCCGATGTAGCGCACGCGATCGCTGCCGTGGATGGGCCTGTGCGGGCTTTTCTGGTGGTTCAGGACGCCTGAGGCAAAAATCCGCGATACCGGAAATCCTCTATTTCGGAAGAGCATCCGTTATGATAGATATATCTCCAACATAGGAGATTCTCATGACCAATGCCTACCTTGCCCAAGTGATAGACACCCTTGCGCAAATCGAAGCGGACGGGATGATGAAGCGCGAGCGGATGATCACGTCTCCTCAGGGCGGGGAGGTTCAAGTGGGCGGTCGCACGGTCATTAACCTGTGTGCGAATAACTACCTCGGCCTTGCCGACCATCCTGATCTGATCGCTGCTGCTCAGGGTGCGATGGGGCCAAAGGGCTTTGGCATGGCGTCTGTACGCTTCATCTGCGGCACGCAAGACATTCACCGCGAGCTAGAGCGAAAGCTGGCAGCGTTCTTAGGTAAGGACGATTCGATTCTCTTCGCGGCTTGCTTTGACGCCAACGGCGGCTTGTTTGAGCCCCTGTTCGGGCCAGAGGATGCAATCATCTCGGACTCCCTTAATCATGCGTCGATCATCGATGGCATCCGCTTGTGCAAGGCAAGGCGCTACCGCTACGCAAATAACGACATGACCGACCTTGAAGGTCAGCTAAAGCTTGCGCGGGATGAAGGTGCGCGGTTTGTTCTGATCGCCACTGACGGTGTGTTCAGCATGGATGGCACACTTGCCAATCTGACGGACATCACAGCGCTGGCCAAGAAATATGACGCCATGGTCATGGTGGATGATTGCCACGCGACTGGGTTCATGGGGCCGCAAGGGGCCGGCACGCCCGCCCATGCAGGCGTTGAGGTGGACATTCTGACAGGCACGCTGGGCAAGGCGCTGGGCGGGGCGATTGGTGGCTACATCGCCGGACCGCAGCCCGTGATTGATCTGCTACGCCAGCGCGCGCGGCCCTATCTGTTCAGCAACTCGCTGCCCCCGTCGATCGTGGCGGCTGGGATCAAGGCGCTGGATTTGGTCGTGCAAGGCGACGCTCTGCGCGAACAGCTTTTTGAAAACACCCGCTACTGGCGCGCGGGATTGGAGCGGCTCGGATTCGACTTTCTCCCCGGTGAACACCCGATTGTCCCTGTCATGCTGGGCGAGGCGCAGCTGGCGCAGGATATGGCCGCACGCTTGTTCGAGGAAGGTGTCTACGTCAGCGGCTTCTTCTTTCCGGTCGTCCCCCGCGGTCAGGCGCGAATTCGCACACAGATGAACGCTGCCCTGACCCGCGAAGAGCTGGACCGCGCGTTGGCCGCATTTGAGGTGGCTGGCAAAGCTTGTGGAGTGCTAAAATGACCAACCAGATGAAAGCGCTGTCCAAACTGCACGCCCGCGAAGGGCTGTGGGCCATCACGGCGCCTGTGCCTGAAATCGGGCCAGACGATGTGCTGATCAAGATCAACAAGACCGGCATTTGCGGAACCGACGTGCATATCTGGAACTGGGACGAATGGGCGGCAAGCACCATCCCAGTTCCCATGATTACAGGACATGAATTCGCAGGCGAGATTGTCGAGCTGGGCCGCAATGTCGAAGGCCTGTCGCTGGGGCAGCGCTGCTCCGGCGAGGGCCACTTGATTGGAAAGATCTCGCGGCAAAGCCGTGCTGGCAAGTTCCACCTTGATCCCGCCACACGGGGCATCGGCGTGAACGAACAGGGGGCTTTTGCTCAATACCTGCGGCTGCCTGCTTTCAATGTTGTGCCGCTGCCTGATGAGGTCAGCGATGATATCGGCGCTATCCTTGATCCGTTGGGCAACGCAGTCCACACCGCGCTGAGCTTTGATTTGATAGGCGAGGATGTGTTGATCACCGGTGCCGGACCCATTGGCATCATGGCCGCCGCAGTTGCGCGCCATGTGGGTGCCCGCCACGTGGTGATCACAGATATCAATCCGGATCGTTTGGCGCTTGCGCAGAAGGTGGCGGATGTGGTGCCGGTCGACGTGCGCACAGAAGATTTGCGTGATGTGATCGCGCGGCTCAAGATGAAGCAAGGCTTTGACGTGGGGCTTGAGATGTCGGGCAACCAGCGCGCGCTTGACCAAATGGTCGAGGCGATGACTATGGGTGGACGCATCGCGATGCTGGGTATTCCCCCGGGCAAGAGCCCCGTGGATTGGAGCCGCATCGTCTTTAAGGCCATCACCCTGAAAGGCGTCTATGGCCGCGAAATATTCGAGACGTGGTACAAGATGATCGCCATGCTTGAGAATGGTCTGGATGTTTCTGCCGTCATTACGCACCGCTTTAGTGCAGATGATTTCGAGGCAGGTTTCGCCGCGATGCGGGGCGGTTCATCAGGTAAGGTCGTGCTGGATTGGACGGGCTGTTTAGCGTTGTGATGAACCAAAGCAGCGTTGGGCGCGTTCTGGTCCCATGATCAAAGAGATTTTTCATGGCGCCGCTTGGCGCGTCGAAGCGCTGTTGGATCGTCTGCGCGGACAGCGCGAACCCCGCCGCATTATTGAGCCCTACATCGGCTACGCTGAACCGGATGCGCTGGTGGTGCGTGGCCGCGTTCTCGCGTCCCTGCGCCGCAATAGTGCTGCCCCGCTACAGTCGAAGTGGCTGAACTTCAGGCAGATGCTGTCACTCTTCATGACGGATGAAGTCGCAGGTGTCAACGTTGAGGTAATGGGCGTGAAGGGAGTGACAGATGAGGAGGGGTATTTCACCCTGCGCATTCCTCGGAACCACGGGTCAGGCTGGCCAGAGGTGGCTGTAACGCTCAGCGATCAACAGGTAGAGGCGGATTGCCCTGTCTTGGTGCCGCAGGTCGACGCTAGGTTCGGCGTCATCAGCGATATCGACGACACGATGCTTCATACGGGGGCCTATGCGCTGTGGCGCAACCTGCGGACTTCCCTGACTGGCAACGCCCTGACGCGGCGGGTCTTTCCAGATGCTGTGCATTTTATGAGTGCGCTGGGTGAGGCGGGACGTAATCCGATTTACTAAGTTAGCTCCAGTCCGTGGAATCTACACCATTTCCTGACGCTCGTGTTTGCGCGTGCTGGTTTGCTTCTCGGTCCGATGTTTCTGCGCGATCTGGGCCTCAGCCCATCTCAATTCGTGACTGGTACGCATGGTGATCACGAGGGCGGCGCAATTGATCTGTTGATGTAAGCCAACCCCGCGCTGGAATTCGTGTTGGTTGGTGATACCGGCCAGCACGACGCGTTTGTTTATCGCGATGCGGTGCGTCGCCATCCGGGGCGTGTCGTTGCGGTTGTTCTGCGTGAACCAGGCCACGGACCCGACAGCGAGAGCTGCGCCGCGATGGAGGAGATCCGCAGTTCAGGTGTTAACGTCTACAACGCGCGGGATTGCGTCGCAAATTCTAGAGCAGATCGCGCAGGCTCGCACTTAAGGTAGCAGCGGGACTCGCCCTGCATCTGTCAGCGTCCAACACGACCGGCCTTCGAACACAACTGGCACCAGCGGATTGCCATAGCCTGCACCGCCATCGAGGTTCAACCGATTGCCGTAGTTCGTGACTGACTCAACCGGAGTGTGGCCATGCACCACCACTTTGCCGTGGTCACGAGTGTCGACGTGAAACTCTTTGCGTATCCAGAGCAGATCATGCTCGGTCTGTTCGTCCAGCGGCACGCCGGTTTTGATGCCGGCGTGGGCAAAGAACAGATGCTCTGTCTGATAGCTCAGGGCGAGATTATTCAGAAAGTCTATATGCGCCTGCGGAACGGCAGCCTTGGCCAGCGCATGGACTTCAATCTGACGGTTGGTCTCTTTCATCTCGACGCCGTAAGATGCCATCGTTGTGTCGCCACCCAGACGCGGGTGCAGCCAATAGAGATGGATCGGCAGATACGCGTCATGCTGCGGATAATCGCGCATGAACCAGCTGAACATGCGGTCATGATTGCCTTTGAGGCAGTGCCAATTCTTGCCGGCAGCGATACCCTCAATCAGCAGGTCCAGCACGGCAGCGGAGGCCGGACCACGATCCGTATAGTCGCCGATAAAGACGATCTCCGCATCTGTCCCACCGACTTGTTCAATCAGCTCTAGGGCACCAACAAGTGCGTCAAGTTGGCCGTGGATATCACCGATAGCATAGATGGGTCTGGTCATACTCGCTCCAAATAAAAACGGCGCGACCCTGTCAGAGCCGCGCCTTTGTGGTCATCTATCGATAGCGTTAAGCAACATCGAATTCCAGCAGCTTGATCTGGTTAAACATGCCGGTGTCGTGCAGCTTCTTCACAACTGACGCCGGAACAGGCTCATCCACATACAGGAGCGCGATCGCCTCACCTTTCACGGCGGCGCGGCCAAGAGTAAAGTTGGCGATGTTCACGCCGTTCTCACCCATTGTTTGGCCCAGCGTACCGATGATGCCGGGCACGTCTTCGTTGGTGGTATAGACCATGTGACGCCCCACTTCGGCGTCGATCTGGATGCCCTTGATCTGGATGAACCGTGGCTTGCCATCAGAGAATACGGTGCCCGCGATAGAACGCTCACGCTTTTCGGTCACGACAGTCACTTTGATGTAGCCATCAAAGACGCCGGATTTGTCCTGATTTGTCGTGGAAATCTGGATGCCTTTTTCCTTTGCGACAACAGGGGCAGAAACCATGTTCACGTCTGGATTGGCCCGCTTCATGATGCCCGCAACCACGCCGCAGTTCAGCGCATCAAGGTTCATTTCAGAAACAGCACCGTCATAGAGAATGTTGATCGCCTTGATCGGCTCGTCTGTCAGCTGACCGATGAAAGCACCCAGATGGCCTGACAGCTTCAGCCATGGACCCATGACTTGTGCTTCTTCAGCAGTGACGGACGGCATGTTGAGCGCGTTGCTCACTGCGCCGGTCAGCAGATAATCCGACATCTGTTCGGCCACTTGCAGCGCAACGTTTTCCTGCGCTTCGGTTGTCGCGGCACCAAGGTGCGGTGTGCAGACTACGTTGGGCAGGTTAAACAGCGGGTTCTCTGTCGCTGGCTCAACCTTGAACACGTCGAACGCCGCGCCGGCAACGTGGCCGGATTTAAGCAGATCGGCCAGCGCTTCTTCGTCAACCAGACCACCACGGGCACAATTGATGATGCGCACGCCCTTCTTGGTCTTCTCTAGGTTTTCACGGCTCAGGATGTTTGCAGTCTGCTCGGTGAAGGGGACGTGAAGTGTGATGAAGTCGGCACGCTTGAGCAGTTCGTCCAGCTCAACCTTTTCCACGCCCATCTTGGTGGCCTTCTCTTCACCGAGGAAGGGGTCATAGGCCACGACTTTCATCTTCAGTCCACGTGCACGGTCGCACACGATGCCGCCGATGTTACCCGCGCCGATCACGCCCAGTGTTTTGCCGGTCAGCTCAACACCCATGAATTTGGATTTCTCCCACTTGCCTGCGTGGGTGGACGCAGATGCTTCGGGGATCTGGCGCGCGACAGCGAACATCATCGCGATGGCGTGCTCGGCGGTTGTGATCATGTTGCCGAAAGGCGTGTTCATGACAATCACACCCTGCTTGGAGGCGGCGTCTTTGTCGATGTTGTCTGTACCGATACCGGCGCGGCCGATGACCTTGAGGTTCGGCGCAGCGGCAAGGATTTTCTCGGTTACTTTGGTGGCAGAGCGGATGGCAAGGCCATCGTAGTTGCCAATGATCGTCATCAGCGCGTCTTTGTCTTTGCCAAGGTTGGGCTGGAAGTCCACGTCGATGCCGCGGTCTTTAAAAATTTGAACAGCAGCGTCGCTGAGGCTGTCGGAGATGAGTACTTTGGGAGCCATGTGATCGGTCCTTCGAAGAATTTGAAAATGGGGAACTTCAACCTGCCCCTCGGGCTGTCTTCGCTGTTTGAGGCGAGGACCGTCCTGAAGCGCAGGAGACGTATTATGCGTTGAGTTCAGCGTTGAAGGCGTAGTCGAGCCACGGCAACATCGCTTCGATGTCGCTTGTCTCGACCGTTCCGCCACACCAGATGCGCAGGCCTGCAGGCGCATCGCGGTAGGCGCCGATGTCCAGTGCGATGTTTTCATCCGCCAGACGTTTTGCAACAGCTTTGGCGAATGCGGCACCATCGGTGATCCGCGGGTCGGCGAACTTCAGGCAAACGGACGTGTTCGACCGGGTTGCCGGATCGACTGCAAGAAAATGAATCCAGTCGTGTGCTTCGACGAAAGCGGTAATCGCGGCTGTGTTAGCGTCTGCACGTGCGATCAGACCTTTAAGCCCGCCTACGGACTGCGCCCACTCCAGTGCAAAAAGGTAATCTTCGACACACAGCATGGATGGCGTGTTGATCGTCTCACCTTTGAAGATGCCATCGATCAGCTTGCCGCCTTTGGTCAGGCGGAAAATCTTGGGCAGGGGCCATGCAGGTGTATAGTTTTCCAGCCGCTCAACCGCGCGCGGGCTGAGGATAATCATGCCGTGGGCCGCTTCGCCGCCAAGCACTTTCTGCCAGCTGAAGGTTGTTACATCCAGACGGTCCCAAGGAAGGTCCATTGCAAACGCGGCAGAAGTCGCATCACACAGCGTCAGGCCAGCGCGATCTGCGGGGATGTCGAAAGATGCAGGTACGCGCACACCGGAAGTGGTGCCGTTGTAGGTAAAGCAAACATCGTTGTCGAAGTTCACGCCAGCTAGATCAACGATCTCGCCATAAGGGGCGGTCTTTTCAGTCGCTTCGATCTTGAGTTGCTTAAGCGCATCGGTAACCCAGCCAGAGCCGAAGCTTTCCCATGCGAGCATCTCTACATGGCGTTCACCCAGCAGGTTCCACATCGCCATCTCGTAAGCGCCGGTATCAGAGGCGGGCACGATGCCTATCTTGTAATCGTCTGGCACGCCGAGAATCTCGCGCGTGGTTTCGATCGCTTCCAGCAGTTTTGCCTTGCCAGGAGCAGCACGGTGGCTGCGAGCCAGAGGCGCGCCTGCGAGCTTTGCTAGATCAAATGTAGGGGGTTTGGCACAGGGGCCAGAAGAAAAACGCGGATTAGTCGGCCGCGTTGCCGGTGCAGTAATAGCCATTGATGCTATCCTCTCAGATAATCGCCCTTCGTTGGGGAAGGGTGTCCCAAGGATGGGTTTACGGCCCGTTCAGCTCTGGCACAAGCGGAGATTTGGGGGTAAACCGCCACCCTGTCGGCTTTTTGCGACACCAATGACGCTGATCGGAAACTTACACATGTTCACTGCCGTTCTTCTTGCCGCGCCAACGCGGTGCAATCTTGACCCCGCTTTGGTTGAATCGCTGCGCAATGCGTGGGGTGGCGGTGACGCGATCTGGCTCAGCCCCGACGAGGCGGCGGAGTTCACTTTGACAGTGATGCCAGAGAACTTTTGGGAGGTTTGGGAGACTTGTCAGTCGATGGGCGTTGACCTGGTTATTGTCCCCAGCGAGGGCCGCCGCAAGAAGATACTGCTGGCGGATATGGACAGCACAATGATCCAGCAGGAGTGCATCAATGAGCTGGCCGATGAAGCAGGCGTAGGTGCGCGGGTGAAAGACATCACTGCCCGAGCCATGAACGGAGAACTGGATTTTGACGGCGCACTGCGCGAACGTGTCGGGCTGCTCAAAGGCCTGCCTGAAAGCGTGATTGGCAAAGTTCTGGCCGAGCGGATCACCATGATGCCCGGTGGGAAGACTTTGCTGGCCACGATGAAGGCGCACGGCGCTTATGCGGCGCTGGTGTCAGGCGGGTTCACCGCTTTCACCGCACGAGTCGCGATAGAGCTGGGCTTTGATGAGAATCGTGCAAATACGCTGTTGGTTGTGGATGGTGAGCTTACTGGCGAAGTTGGTTTGCCGATTTTGGGCAAGCAGGCCAAGGTTGACGCGCTGGAAGAGATCACGGCGCGGCTGAATCTCGGTGAGGCAGACGTGATCGCGGTTGGTGATGGCGCTAATGATCTGGGCATGCTGACACGGGCCGGCATGGGCGTTGCCCTCCATGCTAAGACAAGCGTGGCTGCGCAGTGCAATGTGCGGATTAATTTTGGCGATCTCACAGCCCTGCTTTTCGTGCAGGGCTATGCGAAAGCTGATTTCGTTTTCTGATCTTAGGCCAGCAGTCCTGCTGCTGGTTTCAGCACGCCCGTTGTCAGGCCGTCCCAGTTCCTTATCGGGGCATTGATCCGTTTGAGCGTCGCCGGATGGTTCGCATCCAGCACGCCCAAGCGTACCAGAAGCGCGGCAAGTGCGGCCTCTGCGGCGCGGGTGGTGCCACAGGCGGCTTTCAGCGCGATGCCGATCCCGCGCTCTGGAATGATCGCGATAAAGAAGCCCTCAGCGCCGGTTTTTAGGGCTACCTTGCCGTCACACGCACGCATCAACTCGGTGCAGGCGCGGCCTTCACCAGCGACCAGCTCGGGGTGCAGGCGCATGGCCTGATGTAGGCGTGCTTCGGCGCTGCCCTCGGGTGCTGCGGCGTAATGGGCCATGGCGCGGGCAATGCCGTGCAGCGTCGCAGCGTAATTCGGGGCTGAGCATCCATCGATGCCAAAGCCGGGGCTTGTTTCCTGTGTGACATCCTCGAACGCTTCAAGGCATGCCTTTTGAACAAGATGGTCGGGTGCCACATAGTTTGGCCCTGCGCCCAAATGGCGGGTAAGCGTCAGGAAGCCCGCATGCTTGCCCGAGCAGTTGTTGTGGATGCGGCAGGGGCTTTCGTGCGCGCGGATTTGTCCGTCCCGCATCGTACGATCGCGGGATTCTTCGGGGCCGCAGCATAAGTCATCATCGGTCAGGCCCAGTTCTTTGATCCACGCGCCAACATTGTCTACGTGGATGTGCGCGCCCTGATGGGACGCACAGGCCAGCGCCAGTTGTTTCGTGGTCAGCCCGAAGGCATCCGCTGCACCTGAGCGCACCAGCGGCAGAGCTTGGATCATCTTGGACGAACTGCGCGGTAGGACTACTGTAGTTGGGTCGCCCCATGCTTCGATAATCTGGCCCGTGGAATCGCAAATCACAGCGTGACCGGAATGGACGCTTTCAAGAAATGGGCCACGCCAGATTTCGGCGAAGGGTGCAGGAGCGGTCATAGATGGTTCCTTTTGGCGGTAATATGGGCGAAAACCTGCCAATGCGGGGTTTCGCCACTCGCGTCTTTCGCGTTATGATGCTTGTTGTCGAGTAGAACGCAAACCATTGCAATAGAATGGCCCGGAGAAAAGCGGCCACGGCTTGGTTCTGTATAAAGTATTGAGGCAACGAGACGGCTGGAGAGTTGGACAGATGGCATTTTTGAGAACAGGTTTGGCGGCCGCAGTGATGGTGGGCCTTAGCGCGAACGGGGTGTCGGCGCAGAGCCAGAGCACCAACCGCGTTGCAGCGCAGACGGATTGGAGTGTCTTTGTCGAGGATAACCCGACCGAGTGTTGGGGGGTGTCCACGCCCAAGCAATCGGTCAACTCCCGTGATGGGCGGGTTGTTGCGGTCAACCGCGGCCAAACGCTGTTGATGGTGTTCTATCGTCCAAGCGCGGGCGCCAATGGGCAGGTCGCGTTTACCGGCGGTTATCCGTTCGCCAGCGGATCTACAGTAACCTTGGATATTTCCGGCAGCACCCTTGAGCTGTTTACCGAAGGGGAGTGGGCATGGCCTGCGACCACGGCAGATGATACCAAAATTATCGCCGCAATGAAGCGTGGCTCAGATGCAAAGCTGACGGGCCGTTCCGGCCGCGGCACACAGACCGAAGACACCTTCTCGCTGCTGGGTTTCACCGCGGCGGTTGAAGACGCAGCGAAGCGCTGCGGCGGCTAATTTTCTTCACTTCGACTATGCGGCCCTGCCCTTACCGGCGGGGCTGTTTTCATTTTGGGCGACAAGCACCTATATGACGCTCAGCCCCTGTTAGGAATAGATCCCATGTCTGCACCGATCACCCAAGACGTTCACACCATCCCGCGTAAACTGCCAGAAGGTCCGGCGAACCTTGTGGGCATGACCCGTGAGGCGATGCGCGATGCGCTCATCGCCATCGGAACACCGGAAAAGCAGGCCAAGATGCGGGTCGGTCAAATTTGGCAGTGGATCTACAACTGGGGTGTGCGTGACTTTGAGGCGATGACCAACCTTAGCAAAGCCTTCCGCGCCGATTTGGCCGCGCATTTCGTGGTGGAGGTGCCGGAGGTCGTGACTAAGCAGGTCAGCACCGACGGCACGCGCAAGTATCTTATACGGATTGCAGGGGGGCATGAGGTCGAGGTGGTTTATATCCCCGAAGCCGATCGCGGCACGTTGTGTGTCAGTTCTCAGGTGGGTTGCACGCTGACCTGTTCGTTCTGTCACACTGGTACGCAAAAGCTGGTGCGCAACCTGACCGCAGGAGAGATCATCGGCCAAGTGATGATTGCCCGTGACGATCTGGATGAATGGCCCAAGAGCGGCACGCGCACATATGAAGCGCGGTTGCTTAGCAACATCGTCCTGATGGGTATGGGCGAGCCGCTCTATAACTTTGAGAATGTGCGCGATGCGATGAAGATCGCGATGGACCCCGAGGGTATCCAACTGTCGCGCCGCCGCATCACACTCAGTACCTCAGGTGTTGTGCCGGAGATCGCGCGCACCGCACAAGAGATCGGCTGCCAGTTGGCTGTTTCCTTCCACGCCACCACTGATGAAGTACGCGACACGCTTGTCCCGATAAACAAACGCTGGAACATCGAGACGCTGCTGGATGCTCTACGCGAGTACCCCAAGGTCTCCAACTCCGAGCGGATCACCTTTGAATACGTGATGCTGCACGGCATTAACGATAGTGATGAAGACGCGCACCGCCTGATGAAGCTGATTGAGGGCATTCCCGCCAAGATCAACCTGATCCCATTTAACGAATGGCCCGGCGCGCCCTACAAACGCTCGTCCAACAACCGTATCCGCGCGTTCTCTGACATTGTGCACAAGGCTGGCTATGCATCGCCTGTGCGCAAGCCGCGCGGCGAGGATATCATGGCAGCCTGTGGTCAGCTCAAGTCCGAGACAGAGCGCGCGCGCAAATCACGCCGCCAGATCGAGGCTAAAGCAGGCGTGACGCGCAGTTAAGCCGTTGCGCTTTTGACGCCAGAGACAACGCTGTGTCGACAGGCTGGTAGTTCCGACTGTCCTTGCTTTTGCAACATTGGGTCGCTCACGTGAGCGGCACAATGAGGGCAGCCTGGATGATAGACCGCAGCGTTTCGGCGAAATGGTTGAGCTTATGTAGCCCTCAGAGTCATGCGTTGTTTCCATTGTAACGCACGGGCCTATACGCATTTATCCCGTTTAAGGCGAGTAATCAGGCCTGTTCAACCTGTGCGTGCCGAAATACCCCGCTTCTGCCACAATCGAAGCCGAATCCTGACATTGTGACCCAACAGATTGTTTCCTGAGACAACTCAATCAGGAGAACGACCATGTCGATCATTATCAAACAAGACGTCTTTGTTACCGATCCGGTGATTCAGATTGTTGCCCGCGAACGTGCCGTTGCTTTGTCAGCACGCGAATGGAAGCATCGCCTTGCGGGCTATGGTTATTTCATCCGCGATACTGACGATGGCAAGCACATGCTGGAAACACTGCCGCATCACGTGGTTTTGTGTGAGCTACCAGAAGAGCTGTTTCACTGATCAACGCCCGGGAATGTGATCGCGCGCCGAAGGCTCGCCCCACGTTTCGATAAGCTCGATCGCTTCCTGCGCTGTTTCGACAAAGCGGAATAGATTGAGATCCTCGGCAGAGATCGTTCCCGCGTCGGCAAGCGCATCCCAATTGATGATGCTTTCCCAGAACTCGCGGCCAAACAGCAAGAATGGAACACGCTGCATCCGACCTGTCTGGATCAAGGTGAGCGCCTCGAACATTTCATCCATGGTGCCAAAGCCGCCAGGGAACACACAGATTGCTTTCGCGCGCATCAGGAAGTGCATCTTCCGGATCGCAAAATAGTGAAAGTTAAAACACAGATCCGGCGTTACATAAGCATTTGGTGCCTGCTCAAATGGCAGAACAATGTTCAGGCCAATAGATACACCCTCCGCATCCACTGCGCCGCGGTTGCCCGCCTCCATCACACCCGGCCCGCCGCCGGTCACGATGACGTCTTCGCACCCTTTGCTCTCATTGGATTTCAGCGTCATCAGACGTGAGAATTCACGGGCCTCATCGTAAAAGCGTGACAGATCGGCCAGCGTTTTAGTGCGCGCGCCGTCTTTCTTTGCCGGTTCAGGAATGCGCGCGCCTCCGAACAGAACTATCGTCGAGCGTACGCCGTATTCGTCCAACATCATTTCAGGCTTGAGCAGTTCCAATTGTAGTCGCACAGGGCGCAGCTCGTCGCGACACATAAAGTCGAAATCATTGAAAGCCAGCTTATAGGCAGGGGCCTGCGTTTGCGGTGTGACGGGGACACCCGCAGCGGCGGTCCGGTCGGTGTGGGCGTCGCGCAAAGGGTGCTCTTGTTGTCTAGTCATCAGGCTCTCCGGTGGGTCTATTTCTTGTATATTTCAGCCCGCACCATGCAATGCTTTGCCGCAATTGACCACGTTGATATTTTACACCGTTTCGCGTTGAAACAGGGCTTAGGATTGCGCGGAAAGCCTGCGCCGCGTATAGCGCGCTTCAACCCTTCTTTCCAAACGGAGTTCCGATATGTCAAACGCACAGCTTGAAACCGCCATTGAGGCCGCATGGGAAGACCGCGACCGCATCACCCCAGCAACCACAGGCGAGACCTGCGACGCGATCGAAGCAACGCTGGCAGCGCTCGATTCCGGCAAGCTGCGGGTGGCGGAAAAGCAAGACAGCGGTGACTGGCATGTGAACCAGTGGGCCAAAAAGGCCGTGCTGCTTGGCTTCCGCATCAAAGACATGGAAATGCAAAGTGGCGGCCCACAGGGCAGCGGCTGGTGGGATAAGGTCGACAGCAAGTTCATGGGCTGGGGCGATGACGAGTGGAAAGAGGCAGGCTTCCGCGCCGTGCCAAACTGTATCGTTCGCAAGTCTGCCTATATCGCACCCGGCGTGGTGCTGATGCCGTCCTTCGTGAACTTGGGCGCCTATGTCGATACGGGCACCATGGTTGATACGTGGGCCACCGTCGGCTCCTGCGCGCAGATCGGTAAGAACGTTCATCTATCCGGCGGCGTTGGCATCGGTGGCGTGCTTGAACCTATGCAGGCGGGCCCGACCATCATCGAAGACAACTGCTTTATCGGCGCACGCTCCGAAGTGGTCGAGGGCTGTATCGTGCGCGAAGGCTCGGTTCTGGGCATGGGCGTTTTCATCGGCCAGTCGACCAAGATTTTGGACCGTGAAACCGGCGAAGTCATGTACGGCGAAGTTCCCGCAGGCTCTGTTGTTGTCGCTGGCTCTATGCCCTCCAAGAATGGCGTGAACCTCTATTGTGCTGTGATCGTAAAGCGCGTGGATGAGCGGACCCGCTCAAAAACATCCATCAACGAACTGCTGCGCGACTGATGCGGTTTGCCCTGCTCCTGCTTCTTCTGTCCAGCATGACCTCAGAAGCGGGGGCGGGCCCTTATGACGGGCGCTATCGGCCTGACCATCCCTCTGGTGATAGCTGGGATTGTAAGAATATTGGTAAGGAAAAAGGCGCGGTTCTTCTCACCTCTAACATCTTCTTTGCGCTGGGCAGCCGCTGTACCCTGCGCGACCCGGTAGGTGTCAGCGGCATGGATGCCACTCTTTATGATGCAATTTGCCGTGCAGATGGGGAACCATGGCAGCGCCGGATCATGATCATGCGCACAGATACCGGCATTGCAGTGGTCCAGAAGGGTGCGCGCATCAGCTTGTTGCGCAAATGCGGATAGCCACCCTCTGCTGCTGAGGCTTTTCAAACGACGATTGACCGTCTAGGTCTCCCTTATCCTCATCTATTAGGCACTTGCTGACATGTCCGACGAAACCAAACCCAAAAAGCCTTCCCGCCAGCAAGTGTATACCCTGCTGGTTCAGATTGGGCGCAAATCCGGCGATGGCTTGCCCGACAAGGCAACTGGCGCGGCACTGATGTGTTTTGCCTCCGGCATCGACGAGGCTGAGGCCGTGCGTGAAACTGTTGCTATTCTTAAGCAGGCCGAGACCGCGCCGCTGGATGTCACCGGTTACGGTACCCTTGCCGAGCGCGAGGAAGAAGGCCACAAGATCGACGACGAAGAGCGCGAATTGATGCAGCGCGCGCTCGACGAGAATTCGGTTATTATCGCGCAGATGACGCCCTTCTACGACTAAGGGTCAGGCAGCGCGGCGTTTTGCCAGATGGATCGCCTCGTACCATTTGAGAACCTTGTGCGAGGGCGCCTTGTGCTCTGGCAGGTCGTTGCGATCAAAACCAAACATCACGCTTGAAGCCAGTTGGTGGGTGTCGCGGCGAATGCGGCCGATATACATGCTTTCCAACGGTGCTCCACCTGCCAGAATGGTGTCATGGTTGGGTAGGATCAACTGGGTATAGCGGACCAGATGGCTGCAAGGCTCAGTTCGAGCAGCAAAGCCATTCACGAGGTGGCGTGCGGGCGTCAGGACCTTCTCGCATGAAAACAGGTACTCAACCTCTGGCCCGTCAATCACCACATGCTGCTCAGGTGCGATGATGATATCTTCTTGCAAGCCGAAATAGGGCGCGCGCATGCGGATCGGAGCGAAGCTGCCGCGTGCAGGCATAGTGCGTGTGACGGTCTGCAATACAGGCACCACCAGCCCTTCGGCAGTATAAACCGTATCGCCACGTTTCAACGTGCTGGCATTGCGGTAGCCCCAAGGCGTGGCAATTGCTGTGTCGGGTGACATGGTTGGGCTTGTCCCGATCGGCTCTATCTCGTCAGACAGTGCTGCGAAGATCATGTCGGGTGCATAGTCTTGCTGCCCGCGCCCCAGCATCAGATCGCGCAGATCCTCCAATGTAAGCGGGAGCGGGTTCTCAACAGCGACACTCGTCACCGCGCTTTCGCCTTCCTGTTCCATTGTCAGACGGCCCCAGTTATATTTGATGTCCCACGAATAGGTCAGCCGCAGGATTTCGGCGCGGTCGGCGTTCTTATGGGCGATTGCCGCGTGGGCAATTTTGTCCGCCTGCACGTGTACCATCGCCACACCGCCGCCGGGAATAGCCTGAAAAACCAGGCTTCGGTGAGTGGGGTGAGGATTGGTATAGCCGAACAGGACCTGCGGCTTGCTGTCTTCGGCCACTTGGGTTTCAAACATGATACTGCCGCGGCTCAGGGTCTGGCCGGGTACATCAGCGATGATCGGCGTAGCGCGCTTTTCATGGCCAAGCCCGCGCAGGGACAATCGGCGATCAGAATGGTCGGTCAGGGCAAGCCAGGTCATTTAAGCCACCTTTGCGGCGCGCAACAGCTCCGCCTCATATCGTTTCAGGGAGCGGCGCGCGGCTGTCGGATAGCCAGCGCCGGTTTCAGGGTTTAATTCAGGGACAATGCTATAAATCTCTTCGACCACATCCGCCTCGAAGCTTGTGGCGGTCTGCGGTCCAGGCAGGAAACTTTCGGTTTCCAGTCCTTCGGAGAACACAACCTGATGGCGGTCAAACAGCAGGTGCACATAGGTAACCTCGCCGCCCTCGCGCCGTGTGATTGAATGATGGTTCACCAAATCACGCGCGGCGACTAGCACTTCGGATTCACCGAACAGCAGTTCTGCGAGGTTGTCTTTGATCAGCACGCGGTGCAGCGGGGAGACAAGCAGATCACTGTGCTGGCCCAGCGTATTGGCGCGGATGTGGATCGGGGCGAAGTCACCCGTCGCGGCCACACGGCGCGAGCCGATCCAGCGCAAGGGCTGTGCGCCCTCGTCTTTAGTCATCACCAGATCGCCGGGAAGGAGGGCCTCAGCGCAGCGGTCCCCATCAGGAGTGGCAATCAGCGTACCAGCGGCGAAACAGGGGACTGAGGTCGCGTTTACGAAACCAACATCTGTGTCGACGCCGTTCGTAATCGTGTAGGTGAAGTTGAATTCTTCTTCGTCCCCGTCACCGACGACGTTGAATGTGCCGTCAGCATTCAGAGTCACCAACTGGCCCGAGGGCAGTGTTATCGTTGTGCCAACCGTTGCCGCCTGCTCGTTGATGTGTGTGATGGTTAGCGTGCCGGGGCCGTTGTTTATATCGTTATCCAAGATGTTGAGCGTGGTTGTCCCGTCAGGATAGACGTTCACATCATCCGAGATGGCGATCAGCTTCGTCTGCACCGAATTGCCGGCAATCATGACGTTAGAGTCGTAGTTGCTATCCCCGACATCCGCGAGCGCGATCCGCATGGAGTTGGTTTGACCTGCGATCACGTTCATCGTGAGAGTGAGCGTGATCGTAAAGCCGTCCATCTCGGTGTTGTAGTCGTCGGTTGTGTTGTCGACGTACATGTTGATGTTGTTCGTCGTCGAGATGTTGAATGGATCGGTATCCCCGTCGCCGACATCATGCTCGACCAATTGGCCGTTGATCCAGACGCCAAAGAAATCCTGATAGATCGAATTTGCGAACTCCGGATATTCTTCCGAACTGAACACAAACTGCATCGTGAGGATGTTTGAGTCCGGTATGAAATCAATATCCAACGTGGACGCGTCATAGGTCGTGCCGCCAGCAGCGTTGTTGTAAGGGCTATAGTTATTAGTGCCGGAAGTGTTGGTCGAGGTGTTGGTGCTCTGGTTCGATGGCCCTCTCGAATTGGTAAAGTCTTGAACCTCACCTGTGGACATAATGATGCCAGTGTCTCCGGGCGTGACGCCAGGTGATAAGCTGTCGCCATTGTTGTAGATACCGGCACTGTCGTTATCGCCGTAATAGGTGGCACCGGTCACGATTACACCGTTCCCGAATATCTCCTGCGCCATCTGCGTGGCGGTAGTGCCTTCACGCACTGTTGTAATCGGAAGTTCCGACGCTGCTACCATGTTACTGCCTCAAACCTATCAAGATACAGCACACGTCGCAGCCGGACAGGGGTATGCCCCCGCTCCTGTCATGTCCATTTATTGGACTGCCCATCCCTGTTTTCAGGTGATGGACCTGCTCATGCCCTGCCTCGGGTCATTTATTATGTGGATCAAGCTACCACAATTTTGACATAAATGAAGCGGGATTTCGTTCTGTAGGTGGGGGCTGGCACTTTTGCACCACAGGAGAGATAATGAAATCAGACCGTTAAAGGAGCACTGCCGCATGTCACCATCCTCCCCCGTTGATCCCGTCGATCTCACCGCGCGTCTGGTGCGCTGCCCGTCCGTCACGCCCGCAGATGCAGGTGCGTTGGACATCCTGCATGAACTTCTAACCGAGGCCGGTTTTTCGTGTGCTTGGGCCGATCGCGGCGGTATTCGTAACCTGTTTGCGCGCTGGGGCACGCAGGGCAATACCCGCAGTTTCGGGTTCAATGGCCATACAGATGTGGTGCCAATCGGCGATGAGGCAGCTTGGACGATGCCGCCCTTCGGGGCTGATATCAAAGACGGCATCATGTACGGGCGCGGTACCACCGACATGAAATCTGGCGTCGCCGCCTTTGTTGCTGCTGCCATCGACTTTGTGAGCAAGACTCCGCCGGACGGCTCTGTTGTGATCACCATCACCGGCGATGAAGAAGGCGAATCGGTAGACGGCACACTGGCGCTGCTGGAGCATATGGAAAAGCACGGCGAGCGGATGGATGTGTGTCTGGTGGGGGAGCCGACTTGCCCCAATACAATGGGTGAGATGGTCAAGATCGGCCGCCGTGGCTCTATGACGATCAAATTTCGCGTGATTGGAAAACAAGGCCACTCCGCCTATCCGCACCGCGCCAATAATCCGCTTCCCGCGGTGGTCCGGTTGATGGACCGGCTGGCAAGTCATGAGCTGGACACCGGTACGGATCACTTTGATCCTTCCACCCTTGCAGTGGTCACAGTGGATACTGGCAACCCTGCCTCCAACGTCATTCCGGCTGAGTGTTCGGCTACGGTCAACATACGTTTTAACGATACGCACTCCGGTGCGGGGCTAAGCGACTGGATCGAAAGCGAAGTGACTGCCATCCGCGAGGCATTTGGTGTGCAGATCGAGACCCATGTGAAGATTTCGGGAGAGAGCTTTATCACTCCGCCGGGTAATCTGTCGGCCATGGTGTCGCGCGCGGTTGAGGCCGTAACAGGCGTGGCACCAGAGCTGTCCACGACCGGCGGCACATCTGACGCGCGCTTTGTCAAAGCGCATTGTCCTGTGGTTGAGTTCGGCCTTGTGGGTCAGTCCATGCATCAGGTGGACGAACACGTGCGGGTGGATCACATCCATGAGCTTAAAACGATCTACACGCGCATTCTTCAGGATTATTTTGCGTGACTATGATCGCCCCGACCCAAGATACAGAAACCTGCTTCGCCCTGCGTCACAAGGTTTTCGTGGCCGAGCAGGGTTACTCTGCTGAGGGCGAGGTCGACGCGCTGGATACCGAAAGCCATCACTTGTTGGCTTTGGATGGGGAAACTGCCGTTGGAACAGCACGCGTCTTTTTGGACGGTACCACCGCCAAGATTGGCCGTGTCTGCGTGATTGCTGCGCGGCGGGGTACTGGCCTTGGCGCGGACCTGATCAACGCCGCAGTGGCCTTGGCCACAGAGCAGGGCGCAGAAAGTGCTGTGCTGGGCGCACAGGCCCATGCCGTGGGCTTTTACGGCAAGCTGGGGTTCATCCCTTATGGGGAAGTATACTTGGATGAAGGTGAGCCGCATCAGATGATGGTACGCCCCTTATGAGGCGCACGCTGGTCGTGATGCTGAAAGAGCCGCGCGCCGGACGGGTCAAGACCCGGCTGGGGCGCGATATCGGTATGGTTGCAGCGGCATGGTGGTTTCGTCATCAGGTGCGCGGCCTGCTCCGTCAGATCGAAGACCCCCGCTGGGATGTTGTGCTGGCTGTGGCTCCGGACCGTTCAGGGCTGCTGTCGCGTGTCTGGCCCGCGCATATGGCCCGCATCCCGCAGGGGAACGGTGACTTGGGCGACCGGATGGGGCGGGCCCTGCGCGGGGCGCCTCCTGGCGCTGTCTGCGTGATTGGCGGTGATATCCCCGGCATAACGGCACGGCACATCGCCGAAGCTTTTGCGGCGCTGGGCGCACATGATGCGGTCTTCGGTCCTGCGCCGGACGGGGGTTACTGGCTTATTGGGCTGCGGCGGACCCGTGCAATTCCGCCTTGTCTGTTCTCTGGCGTCCGCTGGTCGACGTCTCATGCGCTTGCTGACACTCAGATGAGCCTGCCGGACCACAGTATCGCCCATGTCGCCACGCTTCGTGATGTCGATACGGTTGCTGACTTAAAATAATGTGACGCGCCCCCCAAACGCGTGCTACCTCCATTGCCATGAACAAAATTCCTACCAAGCAAGAGATCCTCGAATGGATCGAACAAAACCCCACTCTGTCGGCCAAGCGCGAGATAGCCAAGGCCTTCGGCATCAAGGGGGCTGCGCGCATTGATCTCAAACGGATCCTGAAAGAACTAGAGGCCGAAGGGCATCTGGAGAAGCGAAAGAAAAGCTACAATGACCCCGAGCGTCTGCCACCGGTTAGTGTCCTTCTGGTCATCGGACCGTACAAGTATGGGGACCTTTACGCAAAGCCCATGGAGTGGACTGGCGAAGGTGTGGAGCCTGTGGTGCTGATGATTCCACGCGCCTCTGATCCCGCGCTGGGCGCGGGCGACCGTATTCTGGCACGCCTCACACTAGTGAAAGGCGAAAGCCATCACTACGAGGGGCGACTGATCCGTCGCATCGGGACAAACCCGAAAAAGATAATCGGTATCTTCCATAAACACGCTGAAGGCGGACGCATCCAGCCGATCGACAAGGGTGCGGACAAAGAATGGGCCGTGCCAGCCGACGCCACGGGTGGTGCCCAAGAAGGCGAACTGGTCGAGGCAGAGCTGGCCGGACCAAAGGGCCGCATGGGTCTGCCGCGCGCCCGCATTGTGGACAGGCTGGGCGACCCGTCAGCACCCAAGGCAGTTTCGCTCATAGCGATCCATCAGCACAACATTCCCGATGACTTCCCAGATGATGTCATCGCCGAAGCTGACGCAGCCAAACCGAAAGGCCTTAAAGGCCGCGAGGACCTGCGTGATCTGCCGCTGATCACCATTGATCCATCTGATGCCCGCGATCACGATGATGCCTGTTTTGCGGAAGCTGATACTGATCCGGCGAATGAAGGTGGTCATATCCTTTGGGTCGCCATCGCCGATGTCTCTGCTTATGTCACACCCGGTTCCGCTTTGGATGGTGAGGCCCGCAAACGGGGGAATTCCACCTATTTCCCCGACCGTGTCGTGCCGATGTTGCCGGATCGCCTGTCGGGTGACTTGTGTTCGCTGCACGAAGGGGTCGAGCGGGCTTGTATCGCCGTTCGCATGGTGCTGGATGCAAAGGGCAACAAGCTGCGTCACGATTTCCAACGTGGCCTGATGAAATCACTTGCCAGCCTGCATTACGAAGAAGTGCAGGCTGCAATGGATGGCACCCCGAATGATCGCACAGAGCCTCTATTAGAGACTGTTATCAAACCTCTTTATGCTACTTATCGTTCGCTGGTCGAGGCACGCAAAGAGCGCCAGCCACTTGATCTAGATCTGCCAGAACGCCGGATAGAGCTGGATGATGACGGCACAGTCCGCTCTGTTAATTTCCGCGATCGGCTGGATGCGCACCGCCTGATCGAAGAATTCATGGTGCTGGCGAATGTCGCCGCAGCCGAAACCCTGATTGCCAAGAAGACCCCGCTTCTGTTCCGTACCCATGAAGAGCCGACACCGGAAAAGCTCGACGCGTTGCGTGAAACGGCGGCGGCGGCGGGCTATACGCTCGCCAAAGGGCAGGTGTTGCAAACGGCGCACCTGAACCGTCTGCTGGATCAAGCGGCGGGCAGCGATGATGCGGAACTGATCAACATCTCTACCCTACGCTCAATGACGCAAGCCTACTACGGACCCGATCACATCGGCCACTTTGGTCTGGCGCTACGGTCTTACGCGCATTTCACTTCGCCGATCCGTCGCTATGCGGATCTGATCGTGCATCGCGCGCTGATCACCGCGCACGGTTGGGGCAATGATGGTCTTTCGCCCCACGACATTGAGGACATGGAAGCCACTGGCGCGCATATCTCGGATACCGAGCGGCGGTCGATGGTTGCAGAGCGCGACACGACCGACCGCTACCTTGCCGCGTTCCTGTCCGAACGTGTGGGCAACGAAATGACGGGCCGCATTAGCGGCATTGCCCGCTTTGGCGCTTTTGTGAAGCTGGATGAGACAGGCGCGGATGGCCTGATCCCCATGCGCAACATCGGGCGCGAATACTTCCACCATGATGCTGAGGCGAGCACCCTGATGGGGGCAGACACCGGCATTACCATCGGGTTGGGTCAGCGCGTTACTGTGCGCCTGGCCGAAGTAACGCCCGTGACTGGTGGTATTTCGCTTGAACTGTTAGAGATCGAGGACCAGAAAATCCCCCAAGGGCGCAAAAGCCCAGGTGGGCAAAGCCCGCGTCGTAAGGGCGCAAAGGCTAAGGGTAAGAAGGCGGCGACCAAGCGTAAGGTGACCCGCAGCCGCGGCTAATCCGTCGCGTCGGCGCAACGTGTGGCATAGGCGCTAAGCACCGGATCATCCGAGATACGCCGTGAAAGTGGAGTCGAAACCGGTCCGGCCATAATCGCGCCAAGGTTCGCACCCACACTAGCATCAGCCACGCTGGGCGTGTCGCCGAATAGAAAGGCACGCGCGTCCAGTTGGTCGCTGATCGCCTGAAAGTCCGGCTTGACCCGTTCCAGCCGTTGTTGAACTGTCATGCGCCCCAAACCCATGCGATGCATTGCGCTCATCGAATCCTTGCGCAGTTTTGCGGTAATGAGACCGCGCAGAGGCGCAGGCAGAAAACCAAAATATTCTTTGCGAATGACTGCCCAGTTGGCCTCGTCGCCCCAGCGGTCCATGACCTGATGGAAATAGATATGCTCTTCGGCCATGCGGATGAATGCCCGCGAGACGGCTTTGTTCCGCGCACTGAGATCGACGTCGAAATCATGACCCTGCTGCTCAAGATAGCTTCGGATATTGTCGCTATCGGGTATGACTTCCCCATCGGGTAAACCGATTGCAGGGAGTTTGCCGAGCGGCATTTTGCGCGGATCATGCATGTCTTTGCGCGCCCAAGGGACACCCGATAGATTTAATAACCAGCCGGCCTTCGTGCAGAAGGGGCTATAGCTGAACTGACCAAATCCGGAAGGGAATGTGTAAAGGGTGATCATGTAATTTCCTTTGGATGATGTGGTGCTTGCCTAACAGGTCATGCTGCCAGAAAATGACAGGAGGCTATGCAAGGCTGAACAGATCAGAAGGAAACTCCCATGACCCGCACGCACCGTCTGTTCCAGCTTATGCAAACGCTACGGCGTTTGCCTGCGCCTGTCACGGGTTCTGCATTGGTCGATGAAACGGGTGTATCTTTGCGTACCATTTACCGCGACATCAATGCCCTGCGCGGCTTGGGCGCGGTGATCGACGGAGAAGCGGGCTTTGGCTACACCTTGATCGAAGACGCTGTCCTGCCGCCGCTGGGTTTCACCGATGACGAGCTTGAAGCGTTGGTGCTGGGCTTGCGCGAAGTGGATGTGATCGGTGATCCGGCGCTGGCTGCCGCCGCGCGAACTGCATTGGCTAAACTAAAGGCACGGCTGCCGGCGCGCCAAACTCACCATTTGCAGCACGCTGTTCTGGACGCGCGGTGTTTCGTGCGGCCTCCGGAGCCGTCGATTGACGTGAAAGCCCTGCGCGTAGCCACGTGGGACGAGGTGACGATTGCGTTCGCGTATGAGGATGCCAAGGGCGCGGTGTCACACAGGCAGGTTGATCCCTTGAGCATCGTGTTCATGCAAAACGCCCATATGCTGATGGGGTGGTGGCATCTACGTCAGGATTTCCGCGCTTTCCGACTTGATCGCATGCAGGACCTTAGCCTCACAGGGGACAGCTTTCGCCCACAGCGCGTGCCGATGCTGCGTGATTTTGTGGCCCGCTTGCGCGCCGAAGCAGTTGAGCGGGCCAAAGACCGCCAACAATCGCGGTGACCGCTTTGCGCCTGGGTTGATTGTGGGTAAGTTGCGGGCAGTTCTATCAGATAGAGGGCCAGCAATGCGCTGCGTTATTCTTGCTCTTACGATGCTTGCGGCCTGTCCTGCCACGGCCCAAACTACGGTGCCAACGGAAGTGCTTAGTGAGTCAGGGCTCCAGGACTGGATCGTAAACTTCAGGCCTAAAGCGCTGGCTGCTGGGATCGAGGCGGACATCTTTGACAAAGCGATGGCGGATGTCACCTACGCGCCAAAGGTCGTGAAGCGGGACCGCAACCAGTCCGAATTCACTAAAACCATCTGGGACTACCTTGGCACCGCAGTCTCTGACCTTCGGATCAGCAACGGCAAGGCCGCACTGAAACGCCAGCAAAAACTGCTGTCGGAGATTGAGGCGCGCTACGGCGTTCCTGCCAGCATCCTCACTGCTATTTGGGGGCTTGAGAGCGCCTATGGCACGTTTCTCGGTAGCGATCCGGTGCTGACCTCGATGGCGTCTCTTGCTTATGACGCACGCCGTGCAGAGTTTTTCGAAGCGCAGGTGATTGCCGCGCTCAGCATTGTGCAAAGCGGCGATACGTCATTGCAGAGCCTCAAAGGAAGCTGGGCAGGGGCGATGGGGCATACGCAGTTTATGCCAGGCTCTTTCATCGATCACGCGGTTGATTGGACCGGTGATGGAAAGCGGGACATCTGGGATGATGATCCCCGCGATGCGCTTGCGTCCTCCGCTGCCTATCTTAAAAGCAACGGTTGGGTGACGGGGCAGCCTTGGGGCATCGAAGTGCGTATTCCGGAAGGCTTTGACTATCTTTTGGCCAACCGCGAGGTGCAGAAATCGCCCGCCGAATGGGCGGAGATCGGGATTTTGGACACAGGTAAAAAGGCCGCACCGGATTATGGTGCGGTCTCTATCCTGCTACCGGCGCGCGCGGAAGGCGTTGCCTTTATGGTATTCAAGAAGTTTGCGGTGTTGGAGACCTACAACACCGCTGACGCCTACGTCATCGCGATTGGCCATCTGGCGGACCGTATCGTCGATGCAGGACCATTACAGGGTGATTGGCCCCGTCAGGACCGCACGCTTAGCTATGCTGAGCGGATCGAACTTCAGACAGAACTGGCGGCACAAGGGTTTGATACACAAAAGATAGATGCGAAGATCGGGCCACTCACAGTCAACGCAGTACGGGCTTGGCAGCTGGCGCAGGGAGAGGTGCCTGACGGCTATGCCTCGCCCCGCTTGTTAGAGCGCCTGCGCTTAAGTCGGTGACATGCCGCGCATCCGCTCAGAGCGGCGGCGCAGCAGTTCGACCACGGTTAGCAGGCAGATCGAGATACCCACAAGGATCGTCGCGACGGCGAGGATCGTTGGGCTAATCTGCTCGCGCAGACCGATGAACATCTGCCACGGCAGCGTCTTTTGCCCGGCCGAGCCAACAAACAGTACGACCACAACTTCGTCGAACGAGGTGATGAAGGCGAACAGGCCGCCCGAGATTACACCCGGCAGGATCAGCGGCATTTGCACGCGGAAGAAGGTGGTCACAGGGTTTGCGCCCATATTTGCCGCCGCACGCGTCAGTGAGTTGTCGAAACCGACCAGCGTGGCTGTAACTGTGATGATCACGAACGGGATGCCCAAGGCGGCGTGCGCCAGAACCACACCGATATACGTTCCCTGTAAACCAACGCGGCTGTAGAAAAAGTACATACCCGCAGCCGAGATGATCAGCGGCACGATCATCGGCGAAATCAGGATCGCCATGATCGCACGGCGGAAAGGCACGTGCGGCTGGCTCAGACCGATGGCAGCCAATGTGCCAAACCCGACAGACAGCAGCGTCGCCACTGGTGCGATGCGGAGCGAGTTCTTCATCGCATCCTGCCAAGCGTCATTGGTAAAGAAGTCACGATAATGCTTGAGTGAGTAGCCCGCAGGATCAAAGCGCAGCATTTCAGGTGTGAAGGTAAAGAAGTTCTCGGCGTTAAAGCTCAGCGGCATGACCACAAGGATGGGCGTAATCAGGAAGACAAAGATCGCGCCGCAGATGGTGCGGAATGCAAAATGCCACAAGACCTGCATAGGTGTCAGATAGGGCGGAATCTTCGCGCGGTAGCGACCCTCATAGAGCCAGAATGTCAGAAACCCGAAGAACCAGCCGAAGAAGATTCCCATGAGAAGGCCGGGAATTCCTGCCAAGGCAAAGCCGCCGACTGCCACAAGGGCTGTCAAAATCCAGCGACCCGGTTTTTCGGTTTTGATGACCTTTGTCAGGACGAATGCAGCAACGGCCATCAGAATGGCACCGCCAAGAACGCCTACGATGACGTTACCATTGCCGGTACCGATAAAGATGCCAAAGAAAGCACCGAAAGCTGCTACGACAGAGACGTAGAACGCAGGCTCAGTGCGCGAGATGGGTGTGAGTGCTACCATGGGTCCGCTCCTTATCCGAGTTTCACGTTATCGATGCCGACGATCTTGTCGTAGGCGTAGTAGAGCAGCAGAACAGCCGCCAAGAGGATCGCACCCAGTGCCGCACCCAAGCCCCAGTTCAACGACTGTGAGATGTGATAGGCGATCCGGTTCGAGATGAACGTACCGGACGTACCACCCACAATCTCGGGCGTGATATAATAGCCGATGGCGAGGATGAACACGAGGATGCTGCCCGCCCCGATGCCCGGAATAGACTGCGGAAAGTAGACGCGCCAGAAAGCGGTCCAGTTGGTAGCTCCAAGGCTTTTTGCGGCGCGCAGATACGTTGGTTGAATAGTCTGCATCACGGAATAGAGCGGCAAAATCATAAACGGCAGCAGAATGTGCGTCATCGCGATGATCGTACCTGTTTGGTTGTTGATCAGTGCCAAACGGTCATCAGTGGCAACAAGGCCAAGCCAGACAAGCGTATCGTTGATCACACCTTGCTGTTGCAGCATCACCTTCCACGCGGATGTACGCACCAGCAAGGAGGTCCAGAAGGGTAACAGCACGAGGATCAGTAACAGGTTGGCCTGCCGTGGTGGCAGGTTCGCCAAGATCCATGCCACGGGATAGCCAAGCATAATGCAGGACACTGTAATCGCCACGGACATCACCATAGTGCGCCAGAACAAGAGGCCGTAAATCTGCTGGTTCTCTGGGCGCATCTCTACGCCGTCTACAGATTTCTGCATATCGATGGCGTTCAAGAAATAGCCGTTGGTGTATTTTGGGCTATAGAACTTGATGGTCTGCCAAACATTCACATCATACCAGTCCTTGTCGATCTTCTTGAAGGCTTCGGAGTAGTTCACAGTCTCGAACGTCGGAGCAGTGGTGGCAGCGGCGGCCAGCTCTGCGGCGGCGGGGCCAGCGTAGGACGCAAGACCGTTCTCACCTGTCAAATCGCTGTGCAGCGATGAATAGATGACGGCCCAAGGATCTTTCTTGTAGAGATTTTCCTCGTCTACGTTTTGAATGTATTTGGCAAACTGCTTATATGCAGCGGCTGTTTTGGGCAGCGCCTTGGCAATACCATCGCGCAGAACGAATGCAGGCTGTTTGCCATCGGCTTCTTTCCAACCCTCCATCGAAGCGAGCCATTTGTCGGTCGCCATGAAGCTGTTCCAGTTCTCACCGGTCTTCCAGAAGGCATCAAGGTCTTCGAACTGGTCCTGATAGACCTCGCCCATATCCTCGACCTTACGGCCCGATTTACGGAACAGAGAGGAAACGCCCGTGAATTCATAGTTCAGGCGGGAGCCAAGGCGTGTGTGCAGCTTGGCTTCCTGCGCAAAGAACATGTCATTGTAGAGGGCCTCGAACACCGGCTCGCCCGGAATGTCGGTGCCTTTCTCATCCCACTCAGCCAGCATGGTTGTGGTGCGTGGCAATGTATCAGAGACGATTTCGTTCTCGACCGACCGGAACAGCATGTCTGCAATGGGCGCGATGAATGTCACGAGGACAAAAATCAACAAAGGAGCGATTAGCGCCAGGGCGCGCATCTTTTGTAGCCTGAGCGCGCGATTAAGCGACTTTTTAAGCGGCGTGCCATCGGCGGCCAACATGGGGCCGGTGTGTGCGGCATCCGCAATTCGCGCTTCGGCGGCAGATGATGATGCTGTCTGGACTGTTGGTGCGTCGCTCATGGTTTCCCCATCGGCTTGGTCGAAATAGGTAAATTGACTAACGAGTAAAGTGCGGAGAGAGCCGCGATGGGCCCTCTCCTTAAGCCGTCAGAGGCTTATTGTACCAGCCACGCCTGGAATTTGGCGTCGATGTCGTCACGGTAGTCAGCCCAGAACTCGTAGTTGTAGAGGAACGTGTTCTTTGCGTTATCTGGATCGGTTGGCATATGTGGTGCCATGTCGATACCTAGTTCTGCGTGCTTGCCAACCAATGGTGCGGAAGACTTACGTGCAGGACCGTAAGAGATGTACTTGGCCTGATCCGCCAGACGCTGTGTGTCTGTCGCGAACATGATGTAATCCAATGCGCGTGCTTTACGCTCATCGGACAGGCCTGTTGGGATGATCCAACCGTCAAGGTCGAATACTTGCGCGTCCCACATCATGGCAACTGGCTGCTCTTGCTCAACAATCAGCGAGAAGAGGCGGCCGTTGTATGTGGAGCCCATGATGATTTCGCCATCAGCCAGCAGCTGTGGAGTGTCGGCACCAGCGGACCACCAGATCACGTCGTCTTTGATCGTCCCAAGCTTATCGAGCGCTTTCTGCTGACCTTCGGCTGTTTCCAGCACGTCATAGATTTCGTCTTTTGCAACGCCGTCGCAAAGCAGAGCCCATTCCATGTTGCCAATCGGGCGCTTCTCAAGCGAGCGTTTGCCTGGATATGCGTCTGTGTCGAAGATCGCGCAGATATCTGTCGGAGGTGTGTCGCCGACCAGATCGGTGCGATAGCCAACAGTCGTGGAGTACACGATCTGCGGGATGAAGCAGTCGCCAACCAACAGGTCGCCAAAGTCTTCGGAAGCTTTTGTGCCATCAGGCGCATCGGCGAGCATTTCGTCCGGATCGATTTCCATCGCCAGACCTTCATCGCACAGGCGCAGGGCGTCGGATGCAACAACGTCAACCACATCCCATGTCACGTTGCCCGCTTCGTTCATCGCACGCAGCTTGGAGACGGCCTCGGCAGAGGATTCATCGTTGATGATCTTTACGCCGGTCTTTTCGGTGTAGGGTGTGTGGTAAGCGTTCTGCTGTGAAGCGGAGTATGCGCCGCCCCATGAAACGATCGTCATCTCGTTGGCCATGTGGCTTTCGGCAAATGACATGCCTGCCGCAACTGTCAGCGCGGTTGATGCCATCAATGTTTTAGTGAGGTTCATTCGTATCTCCCAGTTTTTTCCCGTTGGTGTATTTCAAGGCGGCAACAACGGGTTTGGCCGCCGCCTTTTATAGATCACGGTGCGCGAAACGCGCCGCGATATGACACACGCATGGCGCCTTAGGCGTCCAACGCGCGGCAATCTTCAGGCAGCCAGCCAATTTCGATCTGGGTGCCAGGGGTCAGACGGGCCTGATCGGGGGCGTTACGGGTCTTGATGACGAAGTCATCTTTGCCTGCAACCCGCAGACGCGTCCGGAAAATATCACCCATATAGATGAATTCGAGCACTTCTGCCTTGAGCGTGAAGGCACCGTCGCGCATCCGCTCTTTGTTGTACTCAACGCGCTCTGGGCGGATGGATACGCGGGTGCGGTCGCCTGCCTTATTGACGTTAACCGGCTTGGCTTCGATGATTTCACCGCTGTCCAGTTGGACAAGAGCGACGCCGTCTTTGATCTCTTTAACCACGCCTTCGAGGGTATTATTTTCCCCGATGAACTGCGCAACAAAGCTGTTTTCAGGTTCTTCATACAGCTTGTCCGGCGGCGCAAGCTGCTGGATGCGGCCATCGTCAAACACTGCGACTCTGTCTGACATGGTCAGCGCTTCGGTTTGGTCGTGGGTCACGTAGACCACGGTGATTCCCAAGTTATGCGCCAGTTTGGTGATTTCGAACTGAAGCGATTCGCGCAGCTGCTTGTCCAAAGCGCCCAGCGGTTCGTCCATAAGAACCAGCTCGGGTTCGAATACCAGCGCTCGCGCCAGTGCGATCCGCTGCTGCTGGCCGCCAGAAAGCTGGGCAGGCCGACGGCCCGCAAAATCGTTCATCTGGACCATGCCCAATGCGCGGGTGATCTTTTCCTCGCGCTGGGATTTGCCCATCTTGCGGACTTCCAGTGGAAAGGACAGATTTTCGGCCACTGTCATGTGCGGGAACAGGGCATAGTTCTGAAATACCATGCCAATTCCGCGTTTGTGCGGCGGGATGTTGTTGATCGAAACACCATCAAGACGGATATCGCCATAAGTTGCTGTCTCAAATCCGGCCAGCATCATGAGGCAAGTTGTCTTGCCTGACCCCGAGGGCCCAAGCATTGTCAGAAACTCGCCTTTCGGGAGGCTGAGGTTCAAATCTTTGACGACAAGGTTCTCGCCGTCATAGCTTTTTTGCACACGTTCAAACTCGACGAATGCGTCGCTGTTCTTAGTATTGGCCAAATTTATGGCTCCCCGTAGTCTTTATTATTTTTACGTTGCCATAAACTAAACGCATGGAGGGGCACGTTTGCAACTGGATAAATCAGAATTCGAGGAAAAGTCTGTGATTCAGGGCGGTTTAACTGAAAAAACGGCATTTTCAGTCGATTTTCCTGCCATATAAGTATGCCGGACGTAAAAATTTTACGCCCGGCGCTGCATTATGAAGCTGCTTTTAGCATGTCGCCGTCTTTGAGGGCTTTGTAGGTATCGTCCAATGCAAGCTTGGCGCGCTTGTGGAAAATTCCGATTTCTTCGGGTGTAATCACTAGCGGAGGAGAGATGATCATCCGGTCGCCGACGTGGCGCATGACCAGATTATTGGCAAAGCAGCGCTCGCGACACATGAAACCAGCGGTACCCGCCTCCATCGCGAATTTTGCTCGCGTTTCCTTCTGCGGGGAAAGCGGCAGCGATGCCATCATCCCTTTAACATTCATACCGCCAACCAGCGGATGCTCGGCCAGTTGCACCAGTGCTTCGTGCAGCGCGGGGGCGGCGACATTATTCACGTGGTCCAGAATATTGTCGTCTTGCATGATCCGCAGGTTTTCCAACGCAACCGCAGCACAAACGGGGTGACCCGAATATGTATAGCCGTGGTTGAATTCGACCGCGTTGATCACTTCGGCGACTTCGTCAGACACGATCGAGCCACCAATCGGCATGTAGCCAGAGCTGAGCCCCTTGGCGATTGTCATGATGTGCGGCTTGATCCCCATCGTGGTGGAGCCGAACCAGTTGCCGGTCCGACCAAAGCCGCAGATCACTTCATCTGCGATAATCAGCACGTTGTATTTTTCACAAATACGCTGGATTTCTGGCCAATAGGTGCTGGGGGGAACAATCACACCACCCGCTCCCTGAACCGGCTCTGCGATGAAGGCGGCAACCTTATCAGCGCCGAGCTCAAGGATTTTTGCTTCCAGTTCTTGTGCGCGGGCAAGGCCGAACTCTTCGGGTGTTTGATCCCCGCCCTCTGCCCACCAGTCGGGTTGGCCGATGTGGTGAATTCCGGGAATCGGCATGCCGCCCTGGGCGTGCATATAGCTCATCCCGCCCATTGAGCCAGAGCCAACGGTAGACCCGTGGTAGGCGTTTTTACGGCTAATGATGTGGGATTTTTCCGGTTGCCCTTTTTCGGCCCAGTAAACACGGACCATCCGCAGGTTCGTGTCATTCGCTTCAGAGCCGGAGCCGGCAAAGAACACATGGTTCAAGCCTTCTGGCGCAAGCTTTGCCAGTTCGGCAGCCAAGGCGATGGCAGGTGTATGTGTAGTGTTGAAGAAGGTGTTGTAGAACGGCAGTTCTTGCATCTGGCGGGTGGCAACTTTCACCAGTTCTTCGCGCCCGTAGCCCAAATTCACGCACCACAGGCCCGCCATGGCATCCAGTATCTCATTTCCTTCACTGTCGCGAAGATAGATGCCGTTACCGCTGGTAATCACTCGCGCGCCACTGGCTTTCAGCTCGTCGTTGGTGGTGAAAGGATGCATATGGTGGGCGGCGTCTAAGGCCTGCAATTCGGCGGTTGGAAGGTGGTTTGATATAACTGTCATGAAGGGCCCCTATCAGGCTGGAGGGATGGCTGCGCCTAAAATATGATCAAATTAGATCAGGGTCAATCAGGCAGTGGTAAAAGCCGTCGCGGTGCCCACGAATTTCGCGCAAATCAGCGACGCGTGGATGCCCTTCTAAATGAATCAGCTTGGCAAGGCGGTCAAAATTTGATCACATCTTTGCCAATGCTGGGGCCAACCCGGCTTCACTCAAGGGAGTACCCTAATGATCAAGACACTTTTTACCGGCACAGCCGCTGCCGCATTGATGGCAAGTGCAGCGTTTGCCGAAGAAGTCCGCGTTTATAACTGGTCCGACTATATCGACGAAGATCTTCTGGCAAAATTCGAAGAAGAAACCGGTATCGACCTGATTTATGACGTGTTTGACAGCAACGAAGTCCTGGAAACAAAAATGCTTGCTGGCGGTTCAGGTTATGACGTTGTTGTGCCCTCTGGTACATTCTTGCAGCGCCAGATCACTGCGGGTGCGTTCCAGAAACTGGACACGGCCAAGCTGCCCAACATCGCGAACATGTGGGACGTGGTGACAACCCGCACAGAGCAGTATGACCCTGAAAACGCTTACTCCATCAACTATATGTGGGGCACCACCGGTATCGGTGTGAACCTTGGCAAGGTGAAAGAAATTCTCGGTGACGACGCTCCTGTCGATTCACTTGAGCTGGTTCTGAACCCCGATAACATGTCCAAGCTTGCCGATTGCGGTGTGCACTTCCTTGATGCACCTGCCGAAATGCTGCCGATGACGCTGAAGTACATCGGCGAAGATCCTGACAGCCATGACCCTGAGGTTATCGCGAAGGCTGAAGAAGTGATGATGAAGGTCCGCCCCTACATCCAAAAATTCCACAGCTCCGAGTATATTCAGGCGCTGGCGAACGGCGACATCTGTGTTGCTGTCGGTTGGTCCGGTGACATCCTTCAGGCGCGTGATCGCGCAGCCGAAGCCGATAATGGGGTCGAAATCGCCTACCATGCTGCCAAGGAAGGCGCGCAGATGTGGTTTGACCAAATGGCCATTCCAGTTGATGCCCCCAACCCAGACGCCGCGCACACATTCCTGAACTTTATTATGGACGCGCAAAACATGGCGGCGGCATCAAACTACGTCTACTACGCCAACGGTAACAAAGCCTCGCAAGAGTTCCTGGTCGAAGACGTCATCGGTGATCCAGCGATCTACCCTGACGAGGCGACGCTGAACAATCTGTTCACCACCACACCCTATCCGCCAAAAGTACAGCGTGTGGTTACCCGCAGCTGGACAAAGATCAAATCCGGCACCTAAGCCCGGATCGACACGGGGCAGGGCCGTTTGGCCCTGTCCTTATCTTTATGCTTAACGTGGGATGGTCTTGTGGCAAAACCAAAAGCTGAAACCGGGGACAACGAATTTACACCTTGGGAAAACCCAAACGAAAAACCTCTGATCCGGTTCAGGAACGTCACCAAATGTTTTGGTGACTTTGTTGCGATCGACGATCTAACACTTGATATCTACACGCGTGAATTCTTTGCTCTGCTTGGACCTTCCGGCTGCGGCAAGACAACGATGATGCGGATGCTTGCGGGATTCGAAAGCGTGACTGAAGGCTCGATCGAGCTGGCTGGTCAGGACATTGCGAATGTGCCCCCCAACCAGCGTGCCGTGAACATGATGTTCCAATCCTACGCGCTGTTTCCACACCTGAGCGTTTATGAGAATATTGCGTTCGGTCTGCGCCGTGACAAGCTGTCCAAAGACAAGATTGACGCTCGCGTGGCCGAGATGCTGAAACTCACGCGGCTTGAAAAATTCGCTCGCCGTAAACCTCACCAAATTTCTGGCGGCCAGCGCCAGCGCGTTGCCTTGGCCCGCAGTCTGGCCAAAGGACCCAAACTGTTGCTGCTGGACGAGCCGTTGGGCGCGCTCGACAAAAAGCTGCGGCAGGACACGCAGTTTGAGCTGATGGACATTCAGGAAACCACGGGCACCACATTTGTCATCGTGACCCATGATCAAGAGGAAGCGATGACCGTCGCTTCCCGCGTTGCGGTCATGGATGAGGGGCGGATCATTCAGGTCGCGACCCCCGACGGCATCTATGAAGCACCAAACAGTGTTTATGTGGCGGACTTTATCGGTGATGTGAACATCTTCAAGGGGACGACTAAAGCGTCTGGAAAAGATAAATACTTCATCGATTGGGGCGTCAATCAGGCTCCGATCCTTGCTGTGTCCGAACGGCCCTTCTCCGAAGGTCAGGAATGCTACTTGGCTATCCGGCCCGAAAAGATCAGCATAACAAAGGAAAAGCCCGAAGAGGCCGAAAATACGGTGCAGGGAAAAGTGCTTGATATCGCTTATCTAGGCAACCTGAGCACCTATTATGTGGAGCTTCCGGGCGGACAAATCATCAAGGCGCAAACCGCCAATACCCGCCGCCTTTCGCGCCGGAATATCACTTGGGAAGATCCCGTATGGATTCGCTGGAACGCGACGGCAGGGGTCTTATTGGACGCATGAGTTTCCTTGAAAACCTCTTTCCGAACGATCTGTCCGCGGCCAAGGCGCTGCGCCCCGAAGGTGTGGATTTTTACGACTGCGGGATCGAGAAGCTCAGCTTTTCCGTGACACTCTGTTGGGAGACAAGTTGATGCGCCGTTTTGCCTTGATCGCGGTGCCATATACTTGGCTGCTGGCACTTTTCCTGATCCCGTTTTTGATCGTGTTCAAAATCTCATTGTCTGACATCGATCTGGCGATCCCACCCTATACGCCCACCATGAAGGACGGGTTTAGTGCGCTGATAAAGGGCCTCGATTTCGAGAACTTCGTGTTCCTCACAACCGATGACCTTTACTACAAGGCCTACCTGAGCAGTTTGAAGATTGCCCTGATCTCAACCTTCCTGACACTGCTTGTGGGCTATCCAATGGCCTATTCAATGTCGCGCGCGCCCGAGGAATGGCGCGCTACGCTAATGATGTTGGTGATCTTGCCTTTCTGGACTTCGTTTCTAATCCGCGTCTACGCGTGGATCGGCATTCTCAGTAACGAAGGATTGCTCAACCAACTGCTGCTCTGGCTCGGAGTGATCTCGGACCCGCTTACCATCCTCAACACCAATACAGCCGTATATATCGGGATCGTCTATACCTATCTGCCGTTCATGATTCTGCCGATTTATGCCGCGCTGGACCGGATGGATGACAGCCTGATAGAGGCCGCCGAAGACCTTGGCTGTTCGCGTCTGTCTGCTTTCTGGCTGGTGACAATACCGCTGTCTAAGAATGGCATCATTGCAGGTTGCTTTCTGGTGTTCATCCCCGCACTGGGCGAGTTTGTGATCCCCTCGCTTCTGGGCGGTTCCGGTACGTTGATGATCGGCAAGATTTTGTTTGAAGAGTTCTTCAATAATCGCGACTGGCCCGTTGCCTCTGCGGTGGCGGTAATCTTGTTGTTGATCCTGATCGTTCCGATTGTGCTGTTCCAGCGCAACCAACAAAAACAGGCGGAGGCAGAAACATGAAACATCTCAGCCCATTCAATATCACGGCACTTACTCTCGGGTTTGCCTTCCTATACCTTCCGATGATCCTGTTGGTGATCTACAGCTTCAACGCGTCCAAACTGGTGACCGTCTGGGCCGGCTTCTCTACCAAATGGTATGGTGAATTGCTGCGCGATGAGGCGTTTCTGGATGCGGCCTGGGTTACCATCAAGGTTGCGGTGATGTCTTCCAGCCTCGCGACGGTGCTTGGTACCATGGCAGCATATGTGCTGGTTAACTCGGGGCGCTTCTTTGGCCGCACGCTGTTCTCAGGCATGATCTATGCGCCTTTGGTGATGCCTGAAGTCATCACCGGCCTGTCATTACTGTTGCTGTTCATTGGCATCGGATTGGACCGTGGTGTGCTTACCATCGTGCTTGCGCATACGACCTTTGCGATGTGTTATGTTTCAGTTGTGGTGTCGTCGCGGCTTGTCAGCTTCGACCGATCGTTAGAGGAAGCCGCTCTTGATTTGGGTTGCACCCGGTTGGAGGCCTTCCGGCTCGTGACTTTGCCCATCATAGCGCCTGCGGTAATCTCGGGCTGGCTGCTGGCTTTTACGCTTAGCCTTGATGATCTGGTCATTGCGTCCTTTGTGTCGGGTCCGTCCTCGACCACGTTGCCGATCAAGATCTGGAGCGCCGTGCGCTTGGGCGTGTCTCCCGAGATCAACGCGCTGTCTACGATGATGATTGGTGTTGTCACCATCGGCGTTATCAGTGCGTCACTCGTTTCAAAGCGCAATTCAGTACGCGCGCAAAAAGATGCTCAGGCAGCTGAGCGCACAGCATGAGGCGCCTGTTTGATGACTACGCATACGGCGAAGGGCCGCGTGCAAATTGTTGGTGGGACGCCTCGCACCAGGTTGGACCACGACCCGCTTTCGCCGAAAGCGGACGCACGGATGTTGCCATAATAGGTGCAGGATTTACCGGCCTTTCAGCGGCACTTCACCTTGCGCGCGCGGGCGTAAGCGTCACGGTGTTGGATGCTCAGCGGATCGGTTGGGGGGCATCGGGGCGCAACGGTGGTTTTTGCTGTCTGGGAGGCGGGATGGCAGGCGATAAGACTATTGATCGCCGCTTTGGCCGTGATGGTCGCATAGCGTTTCGCCGCACAGAACGCGCCGCGATTGAATTGGTCGAAGAGATCATTCATCAGAAAGGAATAGAAGTGGATCGCCACTCCAACGGTGAAACGATGTTGGCGCACCGCCCAAAGGACATGGCAGAGTTGGAAGCCCATGCGAAAGCAGTGACGGAAAACTACGGTGTACCTTATCAGTTGCATGAAGCAGATAGCCTTGCCGCACTTGGGATGGCTGGACCATTCCACGGCGGTTTGACGGTAGAAGCCGGGTTCGGGCTTAATCCGCGCAAATATGTCGGCGGTTTGGCGCAGGCTGCCGCAGACTCCAGCGCGCGCATTTATGAGAATAGCGCAGTCACGGACTTACAGTCTCAGGTGGACGGTTGGGTGCTGCAGGTTAATGGCCACAGGTTACGCGCTGATCGCGTTATTATAGCAACCAACGGATATTCGTCCGAGGATTTGCCGGACTGGTTGGCGGCCCGCTATTTGCCGAGTCAGTCAAACGTCATCGTTACAAGGCCGTTGGCCGACGAAGAGTTGGCAGCCGCTGGATGGACCAGCGACCAGATGTGCTATGATACGCGCAATCTGCTCCACTACTTCCGCCTTCTACCAGATCGCCGATTCCTGTTTGGCATGCGCGGTGGGGTGTTCACGGGTGCGGCGGCTGAGGCAAAGGCTGCGCAGCGCATCCGGAGAGATTTCGAAAGAATGTTTCCCGCATGGGCTGATGTTGAAACGACGCACGGTTGGTCCGGCATGGTCTGCCTTGCTCGCGATTTGCTGCCGTTTGTGGGTGAGATTCCGGAGCAATCAGGCCTGTTCGCGGGACTTTGCTATCACGGAAACGGCATCGCCATGGGAACTTATAGCGGCGCCTTGCTGGCACAATTGGTGCAGGGTCAGACGCCGACACTTGACCATCCACAGGCCATGCGGGCGCGTTTGCGCCGCTTCCCGCTAGGGCGATGGCGGCGCGCGCTCCTTCCGTTCGCATATGGCGCTTATGCATTGGCTGACCTCTAGACTGCTTCACGCAATGCAATAATGCTACTTGCAGTTGCTTCAGCCCCTCCCGCAAAGATGACTCGCGCCTCGCTGCCGATGCTTTGGACTTCGGTGATCCGCGCATAGGTAGAGGCGGCGGTTGCCTGTAGGGGATTGCCACCCAAATCGATGGCCTTTATTTCGAATCGGTACTGGCCCGCAGGGACCGGAGCGCCATTCTGCCGGACACCCGCCCAAACAACTGGTTCGGAAGAGACTGGTAGCGCGCCGCGGTCAACCTCGCGGCCCTGTGCATCATAGACCACTAGCTCCATCGACTTGGCCCCGATCGGGGGGCTCGGCAGAACTGTTATGGGCGTGTTGTCGAATGTGACCGGGGCAGTCGTTCGTCCTTCCATGCCGATCCATCCAGCCATCTGGCCCATTGTGCTATTGCCCAACGTAGTGGTCAGCGCGGTGAGCAAATCGTTTGATAATACCTGCTGTTCCACCATGGAAAACTGCGCCAACTGTGCAGCGTATTCAGAACTGTCGAGCGGCTCTAATGGATCTTGATACTTTGCTTGAGTGGTCAGCATTTTGATAAAAGTCTCAAAATCTGAAGACAGAACGGCCTGCGCTTGAGGCGAACCTGCAGCGGCGCCTGCAACACTGACGCTGCTAGAATTGGTAAGAGTGGGGGAAATCATATCGGTTCCTTACAGACGGATATCGACACCGCTCGTCGTGGCGGTGTCCAGGTTGATGATCGCAGGGGACGTTTCAGCGTCAGGCTGCACTGTTCCTGCTGGGGGGGAGGTGGTTTGGCCATGCGGGTCGGCGCCCGCCTGATCCCCGCTCTGAGCGCCCTGCCCAAAGGAAAAAGACACCTGTTCATAGCCTAGGTTGCGAAATGACTGCCCAAGCTGGTCTATGTGTCTGCGCATCAAGTCCAGTGTCTCTGGACGTTCGGCCAGAATGCTAACTGTGATTTTGCCGTCTTCCGTTATTACACCCATACGCACACGGCCCAATTCTTCGGGAGACAGGGTGATTTCTAAGGGGCGACTGCCCGCAGAGGCCAACACTTCAACCAGTTGCCGTCCCACCTGTGCTGCCACTTCCGCACGGTGCGGTGCAACAGACCCTTGGGGTGCCAAGTTGGCTCTGTTGGAAGTCCAGTCTAAGATTTCGGGCGTCCCGGCGTCTACGAGCAGCGAAGTTGGGGTGTTCGTCTGCTCAGCTATATCTGTCTTCAGCGCCGCAGAACCGTTATGCACCAAACGCGATGTCTGAACGCCCGTAACTGTCGGGATTACCGGAGTTGCTGCTTTGGCAGGCTGAGGGGGTATCAACACCCCCCTGGTTGAGGTCTGCAAGGGCGCACGTCCGGTAGGAACAATGTTTCCCTCAATGGCTTTGACTGGCCGAGCGTCTGCCGCGCTTTCAGAGGAGAATTGCAACGTTGCCTCAGTCAATTTCGTTTGTATGGGCGAGCTCGCATCCGGCAAAGGAGTTGGCGCTTGGGGTGACGCGGCCGTACCATCGCGCGACGGCAATATTGTCTCCGTCTGTGGAGGCGGACCAGCTACAGAAATTCTATGGGGAATCTGTTCAACAGGGCTGTAACCTGAGGAAGAATCAGTCCGGTGGGCTTGTCGGCTCAACGCGGCGTCCGCATTGGGTTGGGCAGGGGCAAATGATTGATCCGCCATTTTTGCCGCGGCCAATGGCGGGGTTTGTTCAACGACTGCGTCGCCAAACGGGACACGACCAGTCATTAACTGAGGGACCTTGTCGGCTGCATTTTGCTTTATGTCCTCAGTCGATTGAACGCCTGACATGCTCGACGTTTCTTTCCGAGGGAGGCTGCTGGCATCTGGAAAACGTGCGCTAAACCTCGGTGGGGTCTCAGCCTCAGGCGTTTTGGAAGGGATGTCGGTGGCTTTATTCTGAGCTCCACTCAGATGGCCAGATGCTTCTGACATTACCGGCCTACGCTGCTTTGAAATAGGTAAGTAGGGCTGCCCGTTCGGAACCGGAGTAGATTCCACTGCAAGACCGTAATCAGTTTCGCCTTTAGGTGGTTTCTGGCCACCAAACAGATGCAATTCATCTGCGTTAGATCGCGGCACGGCAGAATTAGTTTCTTGGCGTGGTGTAGTCTCCAAGCCTGGAATGTTCTTTTTGGGCAATGACAAAGGCAGGTCGATACTCAATGCTTCATGCTTTTCTGGCTTGGTAAATTCACCAGATGTAGCGGATTCAATCGCCTCCCCGTCGCCGTCGGTGACTGGCCCAGCTGGGACTTGCATCGGCTCATCATAGACACGTCTGTTGTCCGGCAACGCAGCAAGCAGGCTGGCAAAGTCAGTCTGGCCAGCTGTCTGCTGTCCATCCGTTGGAGTGAGGGCGGCGGTAGCGCTTTGCCGAACCATTTTGATCGGTCCAGTTGGGTTTACGTCTGCAACGGGCATATTCATGTGTGCGCCTTTCGGGGTTCTGCCTCGATCTGGCTGCACTATCCGCCTTCTTCCTTACCAGTTGTTTACCGCTTTGCGCCCATGTTCGGGAAAGTTCATGCAATTTAAGGAGTATTCCAAATGATACTGAATCCCACCTCCCTACCCGCGGCTGGGGACAAGCCGCGCGAACAGGCGTTGATGCAAGCCGCACAAAACCTAGAGGCGTCATTTTTGGCAGAAATGCTCGAATCGGCTGGGCTGGGAAAAACCAGCGAGAGCTTCGGAGGAGGCGCGGGGGAAGACCAGTTCAGTTCATTCCTAATCGAAGAGCAAGCCAAACACATCGTACAGACCGGTGGCATCGGGCTTGCACAGTCCCTTTTTGACATTTTGAAGGAGCGCTCCAATGACGGCTGAAACTGTTGATTTTACCAAGCTTGATGCGCTGCTGGAGCAGGAGCGTGTTTTCTTGCTTGAGGGTGATCTGGAAGGGTTGGGATCTCTTCTCCCGCTCAAAGAGCAGATGGTTGAGCTGCTGCTTAACGACGCGGCGCCCAATGTCGCGATGATCAAGCCGCTTGAGGGTAAATTGCACCGTAATCAGCTGCTTCTGGATGGTGCGCTGAAAGGTATCCAAACGGTGGCGAACCGCCTTGCTGCATTACGACAGGTGCGCAGTACTTTGGAAACGTACGACTCGCTTGGTCGCAAACAAAGCGTGCGGACACCGTCTCAGCCCAAAGTCGAAAAAAGAGCGTAACTAAATAATTATAAACAAAAAAAAGTCCCATTCTCTCTATTTGAGGCCAGTTAAATAAAATGCACAACAGAGCAAACGGGCCGCTTAAGACTTTTGTAAGGAGGAAAACGCCATGTTGGCCATGCATCCGATCCCGGATGGCACATTGCCCCTGAGGGGCTAGTGTAAAGGTCAGAATGGCATTCCTGTCCGACGTATGTGCGGGCTTAAACCGGCGTAAAGCGCCGACACCTAAAGGAACATGCTTCAATGTCGAGCATTCTTACAAACAACAGCGCGATGGTTGCGCTGCAGACTCTGAAAAGCATCAACTCGAGCCTCTCGGATACGCAAGCCGCGATTTCGACAGGTAAGGACATCAACTCCGCAAAGGACAATGCTTCTGTCTGGGCCATTTCAAAGGTGATGGAATCAGACGTGTCCGGCCTGTCCGCTGTCAAAGACAGTCTCGCTGTTGGCCAATCAGCTGTGGCCGTAGCAAGTGCGGGTGCTGAGATGATCGTAGAAACGATCAAAGAGATGCAAGCACTGGCAATCTCCGCGCAATCTGAATCTGCAAACTTCACGCAGATCAATGCGGAAATGACTGCCAAAAAAGAGCAGCTTGATTCCATTGTTGCCGGCTCTCAGTTCAACGGGGTTAACCTGCTGAACACCGATACAGATGGAAACGGTGCGACCGGTCTGGCAGTTGTTGCAGAGATCAACCGCATTGGTGGTGGTGCTGCAACAGCAAGCACGATCGACATCGCTTCAGCCGATCTCGAAGCGTCTGTAACGGACATCACGCTGACAGGTACTGCAGATACAGCCGATGCTGCGACAACCTATACCGAGCTGGAAACGATGCTGACTGCCGCAATTACCGGTGCGGCGGCTCTTGGTACCTCCGCAAAGCGTTTGGATGATCAATCCAACTTCATCTCCAAATTGTCCGACTCGCTAACATCCGGTGTTGGCGCGCTTGTCGATACGGATATGGAGGCGGCGTCTGCTAAGCTTCAGGCTCTGCAGACTCAGCAGCAGCTGGGTGTTCAGGCTCTGTCGATTGCTAACCAGGCACCACAGACCATCCTGTCCCTGTTCCGGTAAATCTGGACCCTAAAAAGGTGGTGGCGCGCGATAGTGCGCCACCAGTATAGTCTTTAATGAGCAGGGACACCCCCGTGAATACAACACAAATTGCCCAGCGCGGCTATTCGCCAGTAACGGCGCCGCTGAAATCAGCGCGCAAGGTCGAATATGACGTCGTCGCCCGTATTACATCGCGCCTCACCTCGGCGATGAAGGCCAAAGATTTTAACAAGCTGATACATGCGTTGCATGAGAATCGCACGCTTTGGCGCAAATTCGCAATGGATGTCTCACATCCGGATAACTTGCTGCCAGACGATCTGCGCGCGCGTCTAATCTACCTGTCGGAGTTTACAGAACAGCACACGCGCAAGGTAATCCGGCGGGAGGCAGCCGCCACCCTGCTCGTTGAAGTAAACACCGCGATTTTACGTGGTCTGAAATAGATTGGAATCCACAATGAGCGGTCTTGTTTTGAAGCTAGGTCCAAAAGAACGGGTGTTGATCAATGGCGCGGTAATCGAAAACGGTGACCGCCGTAGCCGACTGGCCATCATGACACCGGATGCAAAGATCCTGCGGCTTCGGGATGCGATCCATCCCGAAGATGTAAAAACACCCGTCCGGCGCGCACTATTCGCGGTGCAGTTGGTATTGTCCGGCGACAAAGACGTGGAAAGCGCACATATGCCGCTTCTGCGTCAGATCGAAGAGCTTAGCCAGGTGTTTACGGATCCTGATAGCCGTCAGATCCTTGGTGAAGCCAGTCAGTCGATTATTGAAAAGCAGCATTACCGCACACTGAAAGCTTTACGCGCTTTGCTTCCTCGAGAGGAACGGTTACTGGCCGTGCGGTCAAGCTGATGTTTCAACCTGTCATCCCTGTTAGCGGGCTGGGCGGCTGGCGCTTTTTGCAGCAGACTTACGACAGCCAGTTTAAGGCCTTCTCCGAAAGCACGCAGCTTCAGCGCGACACTGACTACTTCCGTGAGAATATTGGCCAGGTTGAAACAGCAGAGCAACTCGTGGGTGACAGGCGATTGCTGACTGTTGCGTTGGGCGCTTTTGGGCTTCAGGACGATATTAATAGTAAGTTTTTCATCCGGAAAATTCTTGAAGAAGGTAGCGTGAATGATGACGCCCTGGCTAACCGCTTTTCCGATCCCAGATACAAAGAAATGTCACAAGCGTTCGGATTTGGACCTGGAGAGTACCTTAAAGTTGGACAGCCGGTTTTTGCAGAAGCGATCATAGATCGGTTTCGGACAATTGAATTTGAAATAGCCGCGGGTGAGCAGAACGAAGCGATGCGCTTTGCCCTTTATGCAGAACGTGAGATGGGCAGTCTGGCAGCGGAAGACATGTCCAATGATGCCAAGTGGTTCACCCTCATGGGCGAACCGCCTTTACGCAGTCTTTTAGAGAAAGCGTTAAATCTGCCGTCAGCGTTTGGGCAAATCGATTTAGACCAACAATTGAGTGTCTTTAAAGATCGGGCTAAGAAGGAGTTCGGATCCGACGATCTGAGTATCTTCAGTGACTCGACGAAGGTCCAGAATTTGATCACTAAGTACATCGTGAGAGATCAAATCTCACAATTCAATACAACCTATTCCTCAAATGCGATCGCGCTGACGCTGCTGCGCGGCGGCTAACTGGCGCCCAATCCTGCGCGTCGCAGGATTAGCTCAAGCTGGCTAAAGCTACGCTGGGCATCGTCCGGCTCCAATCTGGATAAAAACGCTTCGATTTCTGGGTACAGGACGATTGCTTTGTCGATCTCGGGGTCGCTGCCGTGGGTATATAGGCCAGCGCGGATCATCATGGCGTTGGCATCATACAGACTCAGCATTTTTCGGGTCAGCGCCAAAAGTTTGTTTTCGCGCGCGCTGGCAGCTGCAGGAAGACTGCGCGAGACTGATCTCAAAACGTCGACTGCGGGAAAGCGTCCCCGCTCGGCGATGGTGCGATCCAGCACCATATGCCCATCCAGCACACCGCGCAGGATATCGGCGATCGGTTCATCCATATCCGATCCCGCCACCAAGACGCTGAACAGCGCAGTAATGTCTCCCTGTGTCGCTGATCCTGGGCCAGCGCGTTCACATAGCGATGTGATGAGATGGGTTGTGGATGGCGGGTAGCCTCTCAAGACTGGCGCTTCTCCGGCGGCTACTGCAACCTCGCGGTGCGCTTCGGCAAAACGGGTAATTGAGTCAGCAAGGAAGAGCACGGAAAGCCCTGCGTCGCGGAAATGTTCGGCTACGGCCATGGCCGTCCAAGCGCAGCGCCGACGTAACAGGGGTGATTGGTCAGAGGTGGCGGCCACCACCACTGCTCGGGCCAACCCTTCAGCTTCTAACACCTCATCTACAAAGTGGCGCAGCTCACGCCCTCGCTCGCCAATCATAGCGATTACAACTACGTCGGCGGTCATGTGTCGGGCAAACTGGCCGAGCAATGTCGATTTCCCTACACCAGAACCCGCGAACAAACCCATGCGCTGCCCCTTCACCATGGGAAGTATCGTATTTGTCACTGCCAACCCCGTGCTGAGACGCTCACCAAAGGGCCGCCTATTCGCGGCGTCCGGTGGTGGGCACAGCAGTCGCCGCGCATAAGCCCCGCGCAAAAGTGGCTTGCCGTCTAGAGGTTTACCTGCTGGATCAATAATTCTTCCCAGCCATTCGTTGGAAGGTGCAATCACACTAGGTGACAGTAGAGTTACCCTGTCATTCAGACCGATCCCTTCGGGGGGCTCCTCAGCCAGCATGACCAGCGTCTCGCCAATGATCTGCACGACCTCGCCAAGCAGCGGCGCGCCCCGCTTGCGGTAGACTTGCAAACCGTCGCCGATCGAGGCGTCTTGCGCGAGCCCCGTAATGTGAAGCGCTGAGCCGTTGGCGCTACTCACCCGTCCGACGGGTCGCACAGCACGCAGATCGGCAATATGGGCTGAAAGTCCGTCGAGGAGTGAAGCATCTGTCATGGTGTTCCTTTGTCTGCTGCTCACTGTTTCTAAAGGAATCACCATTAAGCCTTCATGAAACCGCAGCAGGGAGAATCCCGATGTTCGAAAATTTAACTGTCTTTCAGACCTCCGCCGCCATGGCTCGCCATGCGGGGCAAGCGCAGGCGCTGATTTCGCAGAATGTGGCTAACGCGGACACGCCAGGGTACGTGGGGCACGAAATGCCACCCTTCGCCGCGCTATATTCACCTGATGAAACTGCGGGCAACCAGCGTGCTACTCGCGCCGGTCACTTAAACGGCAGCGCAAGCGCGCAAGAGATGGCGCCGGTAGAAATGCGCGGCAATGAAAACCTCAACGAAAACACAATTTCACTTGAAGCTGAAATGCTGAAAGCCGCTGACGCCAAAAGTCATCATGACCGTGCGCTCGCGATCTACAAATCCGCGCTCGACGTACTGCGCACCGCTGTCAGCACCAGATAGGAGACCCCAGAATGACCGATTTTTCCTCCGCGCGATCCGTATCTGCAAGTGGCATGCAAGCACAGGCGCAGCGCTTGCGGCACTTGTCAGAAAATATTTCGAATGCCGACACACCCGGTTATCGCCGCAAGCTGATTTCGTTTCAGACAGCGATGGGACAGGGGGATCAGATATCGCCAGTGCAGGTTGGCCGTGTCCGTCTGGACCAAAGTGACCTTTCCATAATCTATGATCCGTCTCACCCGCTAGCGGATGAAACCGGTGAATATAAAGGTTCTAACGTGAATCTTCTGATCGAACTGGCCGACGCCCGCGAAGCGCAGCGCAGCTATGAAGCAAATCTAAAAATGTTCGATCAGGCTCGCAATATGTCGAGCAGCCTCATGCAGTTGTTGCGCCGTTAAAGGCTATTTTAGGCCCATGGGTCAAATTACATAAAGGAGTTCCAGAATGGAATTGAAGTCCCTCTCAGCAGTCCAAAATTATACCTCGGCCAAACCGGCGACATCCCCTGTTGAAGGGGAAGGTGGCCCAGCGGCAATGCTAAAGGGCATTGCAGGTGATTTCGCCTCTACCTTGGCAAAGTCCGAACAGGTCGCACAATCAACCATGATGGGCAACGCAGATCCGCACGCGCTTGTTCAGGCGTTGGCCCAGACGGAGTTGGCTGTGGAAACTGCTGTCAGCGTACGCAACAAAGTCGTTGAGGCGTACCAAGAAATCCTGCGGATGCCTGTCTGATGATGGACGAGTTGGTGTTCTTTGACACCATGCGGCAAGGGCTTTGGGTGGCGTTTATCATCTCTCTGCCAATTCTCGTTGCCGCTTTGGTGACGGGCGTGTCGATCGGATTGGTTCAAGCGTTAACCTCGGTTCAAGAAATGACCCTGACGTTTGTACCGAAACTGGCCGCGATTGCCGTTGTGTTTTGGATGTCCATGCACTTCATGACCAACACGCTTGTCTCCTTCTTTCACGACCAGATCATCCCGCTCATCATCGGAGGATAAAGATGGAAAGCACCGGCTATATTACCCTAAGTCGCCAGTCTGGCTTGCAACGTGAAATGCAGGTCGTGGCTAATAACATCGCCAACGCCGCAACCACGGGCTATCGCGCCGAAGGGGTGATTTTTTCCGAATATGTTAAACCGGTTGAGCGGGGGAACTCTTTGTCCATGGGGCAGGGTAACATTGGTAAAACCTCGTTTGAGCAGGGCGGTCTCACGCAGACCAACGGGACCTTTGATTTCGCGATTGAAGGGGATGGCTATTTTGTTATCCAAACCCCGATGGGTGACAGGCTCACCCGTGCAGGGGCGTTTTCACCCAGTGCCGATGGGCAGTTGGTGACGCCAGACGGGTTTCCGGTGCTGGACGCGGGACGTGCGCCGCTGTTTGTACCGGCTGGTGCAGGCACGCTGGCGGTTTCCTCCGATGGTACGCTCAGCATTAATGGCGCGCCTCTTGGACAAATGGCCATCGTGCGCCCGTTAGAACCGCTGAACATGGTGCGTGAGGACGGGGTTATGTTTCGCGCCGATGCCGGCGACGAGCCCACCGAAGAGGCGCGCGTTCTGCAAGGCTTTGTCGAAAGCTCCAATGTGAACCCGCTTCTTGAGCTGTCGCGCATGATCGAAGTGCAGCGTGCCTATGAGATGGGGCAGAGCTTTTTACAGACTGAGGACGAGCGCATTCGCGCCGCCGTCAAAACCCTCACCGATTCCAAATAAAGGAGAAAGCCGATGCGCGCCCTCAAGATTGCCGCCACCGGAATGAGCGCCCAGCAAATGCGGGTGGAGACGATTTCAAACAACCTCGCGAACATGAGTACCACAGGTTACAATGCCCGCCGTGCCGAGTTCGCCGATTTGCACTATCAACAGATGGCACGAGCGGGGTCCGTAAATGCGTCTGACGGCACTGTTCTGCCTACGGGCGTACAGCTTGGTCTTGGGGTGCGGCCGGCGGCGGTCAGCATGCACCTTCAGCAAGGATCACTTTCGGCGACGCAAAGCGATCTGGATGTTGCGATCGAAGGCTTGGGATATCTAGAAATCACGTTGCCCAGCGGGCAAACTGCCTACACCCGTGACGGCAGTCTGAAGCGGACAGGCGAAGGGTTGATCGTGACGTCCGAAGGATTTCCTGTTGGGCCTGAAATCACAATTCCGGCGGATGCCCGCAGCATCTCCATCAACGCAGATGGAGAAGTTTACGCGTATTTCGATCAAGCCGCCGCAGGGCAACTTCTGGGCCAACTTACGCTGACGGGGTTCACCAACTCCAAAGGTCTTGAGGCGATTGGCAGCAACATGTTCCTCGAAACAGAGGCGTCCGGGCCCGCACTGGTAGCTACGCCTGGAGAGGATGGCTTGGGCACCCTTCGGCAGGGCTATCTTGAAGACAGCTCGGTTGATGCGGTGCGCGAGATCACTGAGCTGATTGAAGCGCAGCGTGGGTATGAAATGAACGCCAAAGTCATCTCGGCAGTAGACCAGATGATGGGCGCAACGACGCAGGTGCGCTGATGAAATCACTCGCTCTAATTTCTGCGTTTTTAATAGCCGCCCCATGCTTCGCCGATACGGTAATTTCAACGCGAACCATCCGGCCAAACCAGATCATCACGGAAAGGGATGTCACCGTTGCTGCTGGCGATTTGTCGACAGGGTTTGCGCGGCTGTCCGACGTCATTGGGCAAGAGGCGCGGGTGGCGCTTTATGCTGGTCGGCCTGTTTTAATGGGTGATATTGGCCCGCCAGCTGTGATCGCTCGCAATCAGATTGTGCCGCTCAGATACAACACCAACGGCATCAGTATTGGCACTGAAGGCCGCGCGTTGGAGCGTGGCGCAGTCGGAGACCGGATTCGTGTCATGAATCTCGACTCTCGTGCCACGCTATTCGGACAGGTTCTGAACGATGGCACCATCGAAGTAAGGAATTGACCCCATGCACACACCACTGAAAATTTGCGGCATGTTTGCCCTCAGTCTTACGGTCGCCTGCGCGCGTGGGGATCATATCGGCAGCCCGCCGAGCTTCACCCCCGCCCAAGAGGCGCCAGAGGCCCGGGCGATGATTGAACCGGGATTGCCTCTGATCGTTCTGGAACGGCGTCCCGTTGATGCGGCGTCCCTATGGTCGCCTTCACGGGTCTCGCTGTTGGGGGACCGGCGTGCGGTAGTGCGGGGCGATATCCTGACCGTTGTGATCGAAATTGACGAACGGGCAGAGATATCCAACTCTTCTGATCGGAGCCGTTCTGGCTCCGAAAATCTTAGCGTACCGGGGTTGTTCGGATTACCGCAGCGCCTCAATAAGAAACTACCCGAAGGTGCATCATCGGATGAGCTGGTCGGCCTGAGTTCGCAAAGCAACTCGTCCGGTGACGGCTCTGTTAAACGCAACGAAAAACTGGAACTGCGGATCGCCGCCACAGTGATTGATGTGTTGCCGAATGGTGTTTTGTCCATTTCGGGCAGTCAGGAGTTGCGCGTCAACTTCGAGCTGCGTGAACTGCTGGTAACCGGTTTTGTCCGGCCCGAAGATGTCTCGCGGCAGAATGAGATCACCTATGACAAAATAGCATCGGCCCGCGTGTCCTATGGCGGGCGTGGTCAGATCAGCGACATGCAGCAACCACGTATCGGCCAGCAGGTTCTTGATGCTGTTCTGCCCTTTTAACCAGGAGCTTCGATGATGAAAAAACTTCTTCCCCTTATCTTGCTGTTGGTTGGTGCAGGCGCCGGTGTTGGTGCAGGTATTATGCTCCGAACCGATGCTGAACCCGAAACCGCACATGTGGCGGACGGTGCCACGTCTGGTGATACGCCTGCCGTTGAAGGCGCGCATGAAGATGCAGGCCATAATGAAAAAGAGGCAGACTCAGAGCACGAAGATGAGATGACCAGCGAATTCGTTAAGCTCAACAACCAGTTCGTGGTTCCTATTGTTTCGGGAGAGAAGGTCACGGCGCTGGTGGTGCTCGCGCTCAGCGTGGAGGTGCCTGAAGGTCAAACTGATACAGTTTATTTACGTGAGCCAAAGCTGAGGGATAGTTTCCTACAGGTGCTCTTTGATCACGCGAACATGGGCGGGTTTGAAGGCAATTTCACGAACGCTCAGGTGTTGGGTCGTTTGCGTACGGCATTGCGTGAAGTGGCACAGAAAGACCTGGGGAAGTCTGTGATCAAAGATGTATTGATCATCGAGATAGCCCGACAAGACTACTGATTACCTTAGAACATCATCGAAGATATGGCGCGGTCCAGCTGGGACTGCGCCTTTTTTTGTTGGGCTGCCTTGCGGGTATCAGCGTAAAGCGCGTTTGTAACCAGCACTTTTCCATAAGCTTTTTTAACCTGCGCGATATGACGCTCCTTTACTGCGAGTACTTGAGCTAGCTGGAGGTTTAATTCGCGTTTCTTGCGGCCGATCCATGACTGCCAAACAACATCAGCCCCGATCGCCTTTTGCGGCGCGTCTGTGCTGCTGCGGCTTTCGGCCAGATGAAGATCCAATTGTTGCAATGAATTCCGTAAACGGTTTTCCTGCTCCATCAATCGAGAGAAGCTTTCCTGTTGCTGGCGGTACTTAACCTCGACCAGTTTTTGCATCACCGCAAGGTCATCTAGCGTGCTCATCTTGAGCCTTTCGCGCGGCGCCGCATGTCTTCGGCAAACCGGATTGCTGCGGCAACAGGCGCATAGTCTTCATGGCGGATTTGGTCACCAATTTCGACCGATGCGTGAAGCGCGCGAGCTGTCGGTGGGTCCGAGTGGATGGGCACGCCTGCTTCCGAACCGATGCGCCTGATGGTGGCTGCAATCTCGTCCACACCTTTGGCCACGCAAACAGGTGCTTCGCCAGGTAGACGGCTCCATTTGAGCGCGATGGCATAATGGGTTGGGTTGACGATGATCACATCGGCCGTCGGCACTTCTTTTATCATTTGGTTTTGCGAGGCGGTCAGTGCGCGTTGGCGACGTTCTTGCTTTAGATGCGGATCGCCTTCGCTTTCTTTGTTCTCATCGGTCACCTCTTCGCGTGACATGCGATTCTTTCGCATGTGGGATGCGTGCTGCCAGAGGGCATCAATGCCGCCAATTACACCTGAGACCACGACAACAACGCTCAGAAACCCTGTGCAAATTTTAGCCAGTAACGCGATGGCTGTTTGTGGGTTGGTTTGTAGCACACCGATCATTTGGGGAAGCCATGCGCGGATGAACAGCGCAAGGCACGCCGAGAAAATCAACAGCTTTACAAAGCTCTTCAGAAATTCGAACAGCCCGTCACGCCCGAATTTGTTCTTGGCGTTTTCAATCATGGAAATGCGGCTGAGCTTTGGCTCAAGCTTGCTGGGGGCAAATACCCAAGCCTGCTGTGCAAATAGTGCCAGAACCACGCCTATCGCTGGAAGGGCAAAGATCGGTGCCATCCCCCAGACCAAGGCTTGCATTAGCCCACCAGCAGGTGCTGCTGCGCGACCGTCAAAGAACAAGGGGGCCAAATTATCAGACTGATCTATCAGGGCCATCATTGCTGTGCCAACGTGCGCCAAACTGTCAGCGCCCATCGTTACGAAGGCAACGAGCAAGCCGAAGTAGGCAGCAGCTGTCAAAAGGTCATTTGACTTGGCGATATCACCTTTCTTGCGCGCCTCAAGCAGCTTTTGTGGAGTAGCGTCAAAACTCTTATCCGAGGGATCTTCGGAATCACTCATGGCACAGGCTCCAGCGGATTTGCGATAAAGCTGTTAAGCGCTTCGAGCCAAGTTGCCAGTAGCAAAGGTGCTGCTAGGCAAAGCAGTAGTAGCCCCCCGGCGGTGATGACCGGTGCACCGACAAAAGCTACCATAAGTTGCGGCATCGCCTTGTTGATTACGCCAAGGGCGACATTGTAGAGGACGGATAAAATCACGAACGGCGCAGCCAGTGTGAAGGCCAAGGAAAAGGCACGGCGAATCTGGTCAACGCCCCATTCTGACACATCCGCCCCACTGGGGAGCCGCCCCATGGGCAGCATATCGTAGGACAAGATCACCATTTCCGCGACGCGTACATGCAAGCCGGTCATTACGGCAAGGGTCAGCCCACCCATGACAAGGATATGACCCATCGCAGGCACAGGCTCTGCCACGGCGCCACCCAAAACCTGAGCGAGGGAAGTAGATTGAGCCGCGATCGAACCGGCGGTCTGAAGTGCTAGTACAAACAGCCTGAGACCGATCCCCAACAATACGCCTGCCGCGATTTCGGTCAGAATAAACCACATGATGGTGTCGAATTGGGCCGCTGTGTCAGGCTGAGGGACAGCGGGCGCAATGATCATCGTGAACGCAAACGCCAGCCCAAGCTTGACCCGTGCAGGAACAGTTTGTTCCCCGAAAGCTGGTAGAAGGCTGACCAATGCGCTGACGCGCAAGAAAACTGCGAACCCCTGCCACAGAAGGGCGTCGGTCAACTCCATCAGCAGTGTGAGGTCTTGCATCATGCCGGCACGACGCCCACCAGAGAGGGCCGCGCGTCCAGTCCGATTTCCTCGAATGAGAGCACAGGCGAGCTGATGCCTTTGGCCCGCATGACCGTGTGCAGAAACCGGCGACGTCGAGTGTTCGTCACCACAGCGGGAAAAATGCCATTGCGATTGGCATCGTTGAGTTTCTGTGACACCCCGTCAGCCAGCTGATTGAATAGGTCTGGCGGCAATGCGATGTCCAACCCTCGGTCAGCATCCACCTGATAGGCACTAAACGTGTCTTCCCATTCTGGGGCTAGTTGAACTAGCGGTAGTGTCCCGTCATCGCGGCGGATCTCTGCGACCAGTTGAAAGCCTAGTCGCTGCCGAACCAATTCACAGATTGCTTCCGGTTGCGAATTCTGACCCCTTGCCTCAGCAGTCGCCTCAAGGATCAGCGGAAGGTTGCGGATCGATACCTGTTCCGCCAACAGCAAGCGCAGAACGGAATGAAGGACGTCTATCGGGACTTTGTCTGGGATCAGCTCATCCAGCAGCTTGCGGTTCGCTTCTGCGCGTATGGGGGAGGAGATATTGACCATTTCCTCCAAAAGCCTGCGCAGGGATTTAAGGCTTAGCAGGCGGGGAAAGTTACGCTTGACCACTTCCAGCAGATGCGTGGCCAATACTTCGGCGGGGGTCACAAGAGTGATGCCGCCGATGGCCGCATCCTCCTGATCTTTTTCATTTATCCAGCGGGCAGGGGCACTATAGACAGGTTCAACAGTGTCTATACCCGCCGGCAATGCGTCCGGATTCTCAGGGGCGAGGGCCAGTATCTGGTGCGGGCGCAGCACGGCGCGCGCTTGCTCAACGCCTTGTATCCGCAACAGATAAGTCCCAACCGGCAACCCTGGGTTATCGGTCAGCCTGATTTCCGGTAGTATGATCCCATAGGTTGAGGCCACATGCGTGCGCATATTCGTTATGCGCGCATCAAGTCCAGTGCCGGGGTCGAGTACCATGCTCACGAGATCGGGCGCGAATTCTACGTGGATATCATCAAGCTCAAGCACATCGCCGAGAGATTTCTCGCGCGGCAGTTGTTCGGTTTCTTCTGGCAGTACTTCAACCGGTTCCAGACTTTGTTTGCGGTACATTCGGTAGGACAAGTATCCCAATGCCAACGCTCCAGTCATGAAGGGGACAAACGGCATGCCGGGCACCAATGCGAATAGCGTCATCAGGCAAGCCACGGTTGCCAAGGCCGCCGGGTGTTTGCTTAACTGGGCAAACATCGCCAGATCGGTTGAACCTTGCGCCCCACCGCGCGCCAAAAGAAGTGCTGACGCGATCGAGATGATGACAGCTGGGATTTGCGATACCAGCCCGTCGCCTACGGTAAGGATGGCATAGGTCTCGAACGCGTCGCCAATTGGCATGTCATGAACCAGCGTACCCATTATCAAACCGGCCACGAGATTGAGCAAAGTGATCAACAATCCGGCAATCGCATCCCCTTTGACGAATTTTGACGCACCATCAAGCGAACCGAAAAACGTAGTCTCTTGCTGTTCACGTGCACGGCGTTCTTTTGCTTCTTCGTGGGTGATCGCGCCGGCAGACATATCGCTATCGATCGCCATTTGTTTGCCAGGCATACCGTCCAACGCGAACCGCGCACCAACCTCAGCCATACGGGTGGCACCCTTGTTAATCACCATAAAGTTTACGATTAGTAGGACGCAAAAAACCACTAATCCCAGGAAAACCGAGCCACCCATGACAAACTGGGCAAATCCCTGAATGACATCGCCGGCAGCATCAGTGCCGGTATGCCCCTCCCCAATGATGAGCTTTGTCGATGACACGTTAAGAGACAAGCGCAACATGAGTGACGCCAGCAAAATGGTCGGGAAAGCGGAGAAATCCAACGGTCTTTCGATAAACAAGGTTACCGTGAAAATCAGGATGGCGAGGGCGAAAGAGGCGGCCAAGCCGGTATCAAGTACCCATGCTGGCATTGGTAGTATCATCATCACGATGACCATCATGAGAGCAACGGCAAGAAGCACCGTAGGCTGATAAATCGCGCGTAACGAGAAATTCATACTAGCCACCGCAGCGTGAGGTTACCTGACTGTAGCAATGCAACCTGACCATAATCGGCCACACAAGAAAACAGAACGAACTGCCTGATAATATGCATTCTGCACCCCTAAATTGCCGCTTCTGCGGATCAAGGTCAGATTATGGGAGGAGAGTTTATTTTCTGTAACCAAAGCTCTGAAAGTTTTCAGGTATCAGGTGTGACCTGGACAATAGGATTACTTAGGAATTGCTCCAATGTGCCCCGTGCTGCGCTGCTTTCTTCCAATACTTTGTTTGCACGGCCCAGCGGACCAAGTTCAGTATCCGCTGCCACAGGCTCGACTTGTGCCAAGGTCACAACCGGACCAAAATCGGGTGTTTGGGCTGGGGTGAGTTCACGCCATTCGTCCGAGAGCCATGCCGCCTGTGCCGCTTGGGCGGTCGCTTCAGAGTTGGTGAAAATCTCTGACGCCTCGCGATATGCCCCCGACATTTCTTTGGCCTTCGCCATCAGTAACTGTGCCTCAGGTCCATCAATGCCGATAAGCGCGGCCTGTGCTTGAAATGGATGGCGCAAAGCAAGAGCCGCTCGTGCTGCAAGAAGCTGTCGGGCGTTATCCCTTGGTGCTTCATTGGTTGTTTCGAGCATTATCTGAACTTCGGATGCAAAACCCAAATCCATCAAGCGCGCCGCCAGTTGAAGTTTCGTGTTACTAGATAGCTTCTCCAACGCTGCTGAATCCTGTGCAAAAAAGTGCTCGAGAAAAACAATGTCTTCGGCCTTTTGTGTCAGCCGGTCTAATGCGGTTTGACGCAACTGAGTGGCGGCACTGGGAGATAAAGAGGGACTCAGAGCGTCAAGGGTGCTAAACGCTTCCTCAAAGTGTTCTGACTGGCTCAGTGCAAGTACTTGGGCGCGGCGCAGCTGATTACCCATCTCGGTCCCGCGCAATTCCTGTGCATATGCTTCTATTAAAGTTGCTGTCTCATAAGACAGTGGTTCGTCCTTGGCGAGCTTTCCTTCAACCAGTTTGACAAGTGCTGCGGGCGATTCACTGCTGTTTGTCCCTATCACGTCTTCCAGTAACGCTTCGGCCGGTTGACCTGCGTTTATGGCAAGTCTGGCTTGAGCCATTATCGCCTCTGGCGCGAGTGGGGTGGGTAAACGCTCTATACTGCGCATCGATGCGGCGGCCGCTTCTGGATCACCGTATTGCAAGAATCGCTCGCTTAACGAAGGGGCCACGACTTGGCGCAGATGTGCTGGAAGTTTGTTCAACGCGCGTAAGGCCGCATTTATATCTATCAGAATGCCCTGTGGAACATGGCGAAAACTCAGTGTTGCCCACAAGGCAACATCGGATTCGCAGTCGGTGTAGGCGCCAAGAGCATTACGGCCATTCACAGAGCCAAACTCTAATATCTTGGCTACATTAGTCAAATGCTGGTTAGCTTCTGCTATAGATGAATCCAACTGAAGCGCATCAAGTGCCTCTGCCCCGAAGCCAAAGTAGAGATACAGCTGGGAAAGAGTTTTGGCGGCTTCTTTATCAAGTCGGTCGCGGGCATCCATAAGTGCAGTCCGTGCGGGGCCCATTTGGGCAGAAAATCCGTCTTCTGTTCCCCATGTTTCAAGCGCTAGTGCGCCCGCCTTAGGGCAAGCCATGCCTGCTGTTGTCGCGTTGACCGAATGGGTTCGGATTCCGTCAGGCAAGTCCATACTGCTGGTTATGTGTAGGTTTTGGGAAGCTGACCGTGCTGCTTTGGGAAGAGCCACCGGTGGAAGTTCGGGAGTATCACCTGCGGCATCTGTCGGTTTTTTGTAGGTCGGAGGGTTTTCATAGCTGTTTTCAAGCAGGCCATTGCTGGCGGCAGAGGCAACACTCTGACTCAGGTTTTGCTGAATTTCTTTCAAAAGAGCGGTGCGGTCCTCAGGGATTGACTTAGAAGCAGATGTTGCACCGGATATTGCTGGAGTGGTGCCGACCGCCATACTGGGCCCATAGGGGGAAGCGCTTCCGATCCATGGTAGCTTTGCAGTACTATTTAATGCGCTAGGAGCCGTCACACGTGACCGTTGCGCGGGAACACGCGCGGAGCCCATTATAGGCGGCCCTGCCAGTTCTGTGCCCTCGTCCGATACATCAATAACCAGCAGGGGTCCGCTGCGAAAAGCGGTGGCGCTACATAAGCAATCAACTAGAAAGGTAAGCGTCTCTTTGGTGGCTGTGATCTGAGTGATCCGGTCGCGTCGCATGCGGAGAAAAACAGCAGAGACATCGAATCCACCGGAGTGACCCGGCAGGCTGAGCTCAATACCCTGTCCCGTCTGGCGCGCTTCCCAACGTTGGGAAGCGGAAAGGGGCAGGGTAATACGACTGAATGTCGGGTGATCGCCCGAACGTACCGCCAGTTGCTGCGCTTGCACTTTAGTCACAGAACAATACAACAGCGCTGCTATCAACAAAAGGATTTTCATGCTGCATTCTGCTTGAGCGCTTTAAGCGCTTCTTCAAGGTCACCATAGCTGGGTCTACAGTGCGATGGTGTATTTTGACGACCGACCTCAATGCATATGTTGGTCGCATGATTATGCAGGTTTGCGATCAGGACTTCGCGAATAAGCTGATAGAAATATGATTCATCCTTCGTGACATCGCTCACCTTAGAGGCGAAAGGACCAACTAGTCCGTAAGCAAGAAACACCCCAAGGAACGTCCCAACCAACGCGCCACCGATCAGCTTTCCTAGGACTTCGGGCGGCTGGTCAATTGATGCCATTGTTTTGATAACACCCAGAACCGCCGCAACAATGCCAAGGGCGGGTAGGCCGTCTGCCACCACCTGAAGCGCATGGCTTGAATGCATAGCGTGATCAAGGTTCGCTTCCATCCTCTTATCAAGCACTTCTTCAACCTGATGCGGATCGTCATAATTCATGGAGGCAGAGCGCATGGTGTCGCAAATCAGCGCTATCGCTTCCTTGTCTTTGAGAATTCGCGGGTATTTGCTGAAAATGGATGACTCATCCGGTCCCTCGATATGCTCTTCCACAGCTACGGGGTTTTGCCTTGCAAGGCGTATCAATTCGAACAGCAAACACAGAAGATCGCGGTAGTCGTCGTGTTTCCATTTGGGCCCTTTGAACACTTTGCCCATGTCTTTCATCGTGTGTTTGATCGCCGGACCGTCATTACTGATCAGGAAAGCCCCTAGCGCGGCCCCGCAGATCATAATCATCTCGAACGGGAGAGATTTCAGGATGATACCCATCTTGCCGCCGGCAAGTAGATAGCCGCCAAAAACCGTGACGAAGATGGTGATAATGCCGATAATGCCAATCATGTCAGCCCCCGATTGCCTGTTGGTGAGAGTGTTGCATATGGTGGTTAAGGAACTGTCAGCGTGTGCTCATTTTTTTGGGACGTTGGCGTTGCGGCCAGCCAGAATTACACTGATCGAATAGGCTACTTGTGGAGAAAGCCCCGACATGATGTCGGCCGCGACATCGGGGCGCATACGGCCTAGAAAACCTGCGGCAAAGCTAGGCTCCATCTGTTCGAACAATATCGCAGCATCTTTGGGTTTCATGTTTTCGTAGACAGACGTAAGGCGCTGAATGTCTTTTTCGGACGCCTCGTCCGCAAGTGACAAGGTAGCCCGCAATGCTGCTTCGGTCTGGGTCAGCGCTTCAATGCGTTTTTCGATTTCCGCATCTGCAACCGATAACGCACGCATCCGCATCTCAATTTTCTTTTCTCGCTCTAACACCTGCACTTCGCGTTCGGACAATGCTGCGATGAGGCCTGACAGCTCAGCTCGGTTGGCGGTGGCCGCTATGGGCATATGTGTCTCAACATGGCTCATATTCTCCTTCTCGGCGGCATCTGTCGTCTTGGAAGACACTGCCGCTGCTAGTGACAGAGGGGTGGTCGGCAGTTGGCCGTCCTGAGCGAAAACGCTACTCGCGCTTGTGATCACCCGAATCGTGGCGGAGCTGATCAACAGTAACGCGATGACAAGCACAGAGCCGCGACCGACAGGCCTGCGCATCCGTTTGAATACGGAAAAAATCATGCGGTGTCTCCTGTTGTTTGATGGGATCGCCGGGCAAACATTGGAGTGCTTGGGTTTGTCGTGTTAGGCGATGTTGTTGCTGTGGGAGCGACTGGCGCCTGCGGTGCCGCCTTCTGCGAAGCGGCTGTGGGAATGTCATGGAGAGCGGCCATCTGCAGCTCCAGCCGACGCGACATATCCTCGGCGCGTTTGGTAAGCTCTGTTAGGGACTGTGCCGAAGCTGCCGCTGTTTGTTGGGCCGCTACGAGGGTGCGATTCAGGTCATCTACCTGCGCCGACAGAATAGCTACAGCCCCACCAACCCCTTTTTCGAGGTCATTGAACCGGTTGAGTCGACGACCCAGAACGAAACAGTACACGCCTGCTCCAATAGCCCCTGCTGCCAGCAGAATATCCGCGATAAGTTCCATCATATGCTCCTTTAAGTCAGTACAAATTCCATAATCAGGAAGTCATTGACGCGGCCCTGACCCGTGACTACCTGGACGCGGCGCAGCATCTGTGCGCGCAGTCGGGTCAGTGCCGTTTGATCTTCCAGATCGGCGACTTCTAATGCGCGGAGATAGCTGTTTAGCACATCCACAACGCGCGGCAGGAGCTTGGTTACATCAGCCTGATAGCTTTGTGGCACTTCCAACTGGGCACGGAAGCGGAGGATTCGCCGCTCCGGTTGAGCGTCCACTGATATGACCATCGGTTCAATTTCTACAAAGGCGATGTCGGCAAAAGGATTTTTGATTTCCTCGTTCTCGGATTTGGCGTGGTTTTCACTGCCTCCGCCAAGAATCATGCCGGAAAAGGTTGCGTAAAACCCCCCACCACAGCCGACTAACGCCAACACAATCCCAATGAATAAGGGCGTTTTTGATTTGGGCGGGGCACCTTCTGGCGTGGCTTCATCTTCTGACATGGTCTCTCCATCCTCTGCTATTCAAAACGGTATAGCCGCGATTGCACTAACGGGTTGTTAAGCCCAATCGGTCATTTCTGTTGGAGAAGCCGGACAGAACGTTCGGTGCGACGGAGGCGATTGTGCAGCAGTACCTGAATGTCTGGATGAAGCTTGGGATCAAGCGGCAACTTATTGTAATTGCGGCGACTGGAGCGATGTTCTTTGCAATTCTTGCGATGGCAAGGATGACCACGGCCCCTAGTATGACCCTATTGTATGCAGGCCTGGAAAGCAGTGCAGCAGGGGACGTTGTCCGCTCTTTGGAGCAGCGCGGTGTTGTGTTTGAAGTGCGCGGTGGATCAATATTTGTGGACAGTAAAGCGCGTGATGAACTGCGCCTGACACTGGCCAGCGAAGGTCTCCCCGCAAACGGGAACCGCGGGTATGAGCTGCTTGATCAGTTGACCGGGTTCGGCACTACAAGCCAGATGTTTGACGCTGCGTACTGGCGCGCAAAAGAGGGTGAACTGGCACGGACGATTGTTGCAAATCCTGCCATAACAATGGCGCGCGTGCACATCGCGAGCACGGGTTCAAATCCATTCCAGCGTGGCGTCACGCCCAAAGCATCTGTTTCCCTGACCCCAAATGGTGGCGCCATCTCTCCGGCGCAGGCAAAGGCCGTCCGGTTTTTGGTTGCCTCGGCCGTGGCGGGGCTCGCCCCCGAGGATGTGGCGGTGATTGATGCCAATGGATCTCTGATCGGGGCGACAGAAGAATCAGCACCTTCCGTCGGAGGCGATGACAAGGCTCAGGTGCTGCGTGACCGGGTTCAGCGGTTGCTTGAAGCACGAGTGGGGTTCGGTAACGCAGTCGTCGAAGTTAGCGTCGATACCGTCACGGAAAGCCAGGCGATCCGCGAGCGTAGTTTTGATCCTGAGGGCAGGGTGGCCATAAGCAGTGATACTGAGGAGCGTACAAATACCGCCGAAGGATCAGGTGGCGGTGATGTTACCGTTGCAAGCAATTTGCCAGACCAAGAAGGTGGTGCGGGAAGTGACAAGTCGTCCTCGAAAAATAGCGAAACCCGAGAGCGTATTAACTATGAGGTATCCGAGACCGAGCGTGAAATCATCCGCGCTCCGGGTGCGGTCAAAAGGCTTTCGGTTGCTGTACTGGTGAATGAAATCACGGCGCTAAATGATGTGGGCGAGCCTGTCTCGCAACCTCGCGATCCAGCTGAAATGGAAGCTTTGCGCGAGCTCGTCTCCTCTGCAGTCGGCTTTGATGCAGAGAGGGGTGATATCATTACGCTGAAGTCTATGGCGCTGCAAAGTGTTGCGCCTTCGGGCACGGCAAATAGTGTATCGCTGATGGATCAGTTCGATCTCGATCTGCTTTCGGCGATCCAGATGCTGGTGCTCGCGGCAGTGACGCTGATTCTGGGGCTCTTTGTGATCCGGCCGGTTATGACCAAGCAATCCGTAGCCGTTCCAGCGCTGGGTGCGCCGCAGGAGCCTGAAAACGCTCCGGCGCTGAATGGTCCTACGGCTGAGCTTGGTGGCCTTCCTGCCGTCATGGACGCTGAAGACATGGGTAACGTCCAGAACCAGGGCAGTTTTGGCGGGGTGACACTCGTGCAGAATGCCGGTCTTGATCGCTTGCCGCCAGAAGATCCCGTTAAACGTCTTCGGAACATGATTGGGGAGCGTCAGGAAGAGACGGTTGAAATATTGCGCGGATGGCTCGAGGATAAGGAGGAAAAAGTATGACCTCTATCGCGCACCGCTACGCTAATTTCAGCACATATGGCCCGGACGGAGAGCCTGCAGAGCCTGTTTCTCTTGAGCATATCGAGGATGAAAATCTCAAGGCCTTCGAAGAAGGATATCAGGCTGGTTGGAGTGACGCTGACAAAAATCATACAACTGAGCAGAAGAATATTGGGGAGGAATTTGTGCACAACCTGCACGATCTCTCGTTCACCTATCAGGAAGCGCTGGCTAGGCTGAACCGTGGACTGAAACCTCTGTTCGAGCATATGCTATCCGCCCTGCTTCCCAGAACCACCAGCGCCGCTTTGCGCGCTCATGTGATAGAGCAACTGGTCCAAATGGCCGGAAAACAGACCGAGGCGCAGATCACGCTAAGGGTCTCTGAGAGCAGCCTGCCGATGATTGAAGGCCTCCTCGAAGACGTTGAATTGAATCTCCCAGTCTCTTTGAGCGCGGATCCAACCTTCAGCAGCCATCAATTGTTCGTCGCGCTCGAAACGCAGGAGCATGAGATCAACTTGGACGCGGTGTGTCTGGAGATCACGACAGCAATGAACGCCTTTAACTTCCATACACAACCGGAGTGCCTTGATGCCTGACCAGACAACACTTGCCACTGATACCTCCAACCCGTTCACTTCTGTGCCGATAGAAATCACCGTTTGTGTCGGGAAAGCACGTCCGCTGCTGAGGGACTTGGTGATGCTTGGTGAAAACGCAGTGCTGACATTGGACCGGCGCGTCGATGATCCGGTGGAACTGTACGTGGGTGACAAACTCATTGCGCGTGGCAATTTGGAAGAGGCCGAGGGTGATGCAGCCGGGCAACTCATTGTGCGGCTAACCGAAGTTGTTGATATGCAGCAGGGGCTTTGATGGTGCGATCTTTCCCAGTCTGGATCGGGATCATTGCGCTGCTGTTCTTGCCGCAGATGGCTGGGGCGCAGGACCTGTCGATAGCCCTTGGGGATGACGGTTCAATCTCAGCTCGCACAATTCAACTATTCGTCCTGGTTACCGTGCTTAGCCTAGCACCGGGGTTGGCCATAATGGTCACGTGTTTCCCGTTTTTGGTCACAGTTTTGTCGATCCTGAGACAGGCGATCGGGCTACAGCAATCTCCCCCGAATATGCTGATTGTTAGCCTCGCGCTCTTTTTGACCTATTTCATTATGGAACCGGTTTTCAACGCGGCGTGGACGAACGGCATCGGCCCTCTTACCCGTGAAGAGATCGGAGTGGAGCAGGCGGTTTCTCTCACGTTAGAACCTTTTCGCAGCTTCATGGCAGCACGGTTGAACCCCGAGACTTTCTTTGCGATGGCAGAGCTGAGACCGGACACTATCAACGCGCAGCCAACGCCGGATGCTCCACTTTCGGTTTTGGTACCCAGCTTTATGTTATCCGAAATTTCGCGAGCGTTTCAGATCGGGTTCCTGATTTATCTCCCCTTCCTGATCATCGATTTAGTGGTCGCAGCGATCCTGATGTCCATGGGCATGATGATGGTTCCGCCTGCGGTTGTGTCCTTGCCGTTCAAATTGGCCTTCTTTGTGGTGGCAGACGGCTGGGCGCTAATTGCAGGCAGTTTGGTGCGCAGCTACTTTTAGCGTAATTTGGCTCTAACAGATAATAAACTACAGATATTCGGGCTGCCAGAATTAAGGTTCTGGCCATCTCTCACTCCTATTGCTTGTCCCTGATGTCAGGGGTGGCATTGTGAATGGAGTGGAATGATGGGCCAGCGAATAAGGCTGTCGTGGCGAAGAATGGCGCGGATGCGTCTTGGTGAATGGGGTGGGTTGTTTCGATTTGTGGCCCGGTACGTCGATCTGTTGATCGTGCCGTGGTTTCTAGAGCCAATTGTTGTATGGATCTATGTGTCGGCGCGCGTTGCATCGTTGTGTATTCCGCTGACACTTTTCCTGTTGGGATCAAGGGTGGCGCGCCAGCTTTCAAAACTTGCCCAAGCACAAGAGCAAAGTGGATTTCAGTCCGCAGCCGCACGCGTGAATTTGAGCTATCTTATGGTTTGTGGCGCCATGGCGCTGTTCGTGATGGTTGGTGCACCCAACCTTGCAGTAATTTTGGGTACCCCAAAAGGTCTTTACAGTGAGATATTGGTATGGCTGGTGGTTGGCCAGTCCGCGCCGGTGTTATTCGGCGCAACCGGTCTGCTGATGCACGCGGTCGAAAGGGGTGCGTTTTATGATATGCTGTTAGGGTTAACTGCACTTCTGTTTTTGGCGGCCACTGTATTATTCGACGTTCGCGATGGTGTTATGGTTGCGCAAGCTCTCGTTGCCGCCCAGATGACACAGGCGGGGTTGTGTGCATTGTTGCTTACACAATGCGGAGTGTGGCCGGGCTTGACCTCCCTACTTCACAAAGAGATCAAGCTTTTCTAAGAAATTGTTATCTAACAATAAACTCGGCATGAAGCGCACCTGCGGCCTTGATGCTTTTAAGTATATCGATCATATCGCGTGGCGACACTCCGAGAGCATTCAAGCCTGCAATCAACTCCGATAACGAAGCGCCAGCTGGGATCTCCGCGAGCCCAATGCCCGGTTCCTCTTCGATCGCGGCGCGGGTTCGTGGCACAACCACAGTTTCACCGTCAGCAAAGGGGTTGGGTTGAGAAACCAGCGGCTCTTCTTGTATCCGCAAGGTCAGATTTCCCTGACTTACGGCCACTCGCGAAATGCGCACGTCCTCGCCCATGACGATAGTTCCTGAACGTTGATCGACGACCACGCGCGCTTTGCGCTCAGGCTCGACCTCAATGTTTTCGATCCGGCCAAGGGCATGGGCAACTGATCTCATGCGGGTTGCAGGTACGTCGAGAAGTACAGTGCCACTGTCCAACATTAACGCAACGCCGCGCCCGAAGTCGCGGTTGATCGCTTGTTCGATTCTCCCGGCGGTAGTAAAGTCTGCTTCGCGTAGAGCAAGGCGTAGATCGCTAAGCGAGCTTAGCTGGAATTCGATTTCTCGCTCTACCCGCGCACCAGAAGGGATCGTGCCGGACGTGGGTACGCCTTGCGTTACCTGCCCGCCATCTCCCTCTGCAGTGGCTCCACCGGCAATGATCGCCCCTTGAGCCACAGCATAGATTTCGCCGTCTGCCGCGTTCATAGGCGTCATGATGAGCGTCCCACCCAAAAGGCTTTTCGCATCGCCGATGGCTGAGACGGTCACGTCAATCTGGCCGCCTGCCCGCGCAAACGGAGGCAACGTTGCCGTGACCAGAACAGCAGCCACGTTTTTCGGACGAAATTGCTCACCTGTCACGTTTACGCCAAGGCGTTCCAGGATATTGGTCATAATGTCTTCGGTGAAAGGCGCGTTGCGCAGCCCGTCGCCTGAACCGTCAAGCCCGACAACAAGCCCGTAGCCTACTAGATCATTGCCGCGCACGCCGTCAAATTCGACCAAATCCTTTATTCTGACGGGAGTGGCATTCGCTGGGCCCAAAAGGCTCAATAACAGAGCCAAACAAAAGAAAATACGCGTCAGGCCTCTCATAGGTAGTTCACCAACGAAAGCTGGGATGAGCGTGCGGTGATGGCGTAAAGGCTTTGCAATTGAAATTGGACTTGCTCCAGTTCTGTGGCGGCTTCAAAGGGATCTACGGACAGCAGATTGTTGCGTGCCATTTCAAGCGCGCTGCGTTCGCTGCTCTGGCGCACGGTGGCTGTCTCTATGTGGGCTTCGGACGTACCGACGGTGGCCCGTAGCTGAATGACGTCGTCAACGTTGGCGAAGACATTTGTCATCGTCTTTTGTAGTAGCTCGCTCTTTTGCGTGTTGTTTAGGCTCAGAGCGGGGTCGTCAGCCATTGCCATTAATGCGAGATTGCGGAGGGTGTCACGCAATACGGTATCATCTCCACGAAGCTTAAATCCGACCGAGTCAGAGTCTGAGAGTGCGACTGGTGCGAGTGCTGTGTCAGAGCCAAGGTAGCCAGTTGTGCCAAAGCCGGCAGGATCATCAAACCACGCCTGCGCGGCGATAAAGATATCATCGACAGTGACCGCGCCAGTCACTGCAGCACGTAGCCCTGTCAGCAAATCGTCGACCGAAGCAATCGGCTGTACGTTTGTCGCAGTACCGGCGAACAGGGTCCGACCGGATACTTGGGTATTCAATGCGCTGATAGTCTGATCCAGCTTATCCCTTGCCGTAGACTGTAGGCCGGTTGTCCCGTCCCCTAAGGCGGAATTGGTTGCAGTAAGCAAGCTATCACGGAAGGAGGCGTTCAGATCACTAATCCTTCCCAATGCGGTCTGAACACCGTCGGCAAACTGCTGCGCTTCCAGCCCAGCCAGCTTGTATCCATCTAGCTTGGTGAGACTCCGATCCAGATCGTTCAGATAGGCGACATTACCAGCCAAAGCGGTGCGAATGTCTGCCACCTGTCCAGTGGAAATCTCAAGCGTGAGGCGCTGCATGTCTTGTTTGAGGGCCGCATTCCGAGATTGCATTGCGTAAGAATGGGCCGTATCGCCCCGTGATCCGATGTTCATTTTTATAACCTCGTCAATGTTTCGAGCATGGCGTCTGCAGCCTGAATAACGCGGGCGTTGGCTGCATAGGCCTGTTCAAGAACAAGCAAATTTTGAAGTTCCTGATCGGTATCAACACCTTGAGACAGCTGAAGGTCTGTCCATTCAGTCAAGCGCGCAGCATTAAACGTCAAATCTCTTTCAGCCCCGGCGCGGGTCGATGACAGCATGCCTGAGAATGAAGAGAACAGGTCTGACATGCTTTGACTGCCAGTACCAAAATCACCTGAAGCTGGTATGCGCATTGTATCCAACGTATCGCGCATTGCATTGAGCAAGGTAGAGTCTCCAGCTGGGCCCGGGGTTGTTGCGCCTAACCCGTCACGAAGGCGCCAGACTTCACCACCTGCGGTGGGATCAACCGCTGCGTTAAGTGCAAGCCGCGTGCTTAAACCTACTTCGTCCAGAGGGTCAAAAGAGGCACCCGCGTCTGTAAACAGTCCGGGATCACCAGCTCCACGCGTTGCATCAACTGCCGGGTCGGCAAATCGCTCAACCAGATCGCGGGCAAGTGCGTCCAGCTGAGTTTGGGCCTGAACGCCATAAGTATCCCGCACAGCAAATTGACCGCCTAAACTGCCTCCCGCCAGCGCGCTCATGCGCAAATCCTGACCGTTGAGCGTCAGTCCAGACAAAGTACCACCATCAAGGGTTTGATATGCGGTAACGGTGTTCTGTCGTTCAAAGCCGATGTTCGCCGCGCTGATGTCCAACAAAACAGCACCACCTTCTGTATAGATCGCAATAGTGCTGTTATCGCGGGGGACTACGTTGATGGGAACAATCGCACCGATTGTGTCCAAAACTGCCTGCCGCTGGTCCGCTAATCCCGACGTGCTTCCGCCGCGCGCCTGCGTTGTGATGATTTGTTTATTCAGCTGTTCGATCTGTTGAAGTGCGGTGTTGAGCGTGACGACCTCTTGGGCAATTTGCCCATCTGCACGGGTGCGAATGGCTTGTACGTCACTTGACGCGCGTGCCAATCCGTCGATCAGACGTTGGGCATCCACGACTGTATCGGTCAAACGCTCCGAAGCGTCCGGTCTGCTCGCCGCTGTGATCAGGCTTTCCTCAAAGGATGCAAGGCGCCCACTCAGACCCTCAGGGTCTCCCGCAATTCCGGTCACGTCTTCTAGTGTCCTAAAGAAACTTACGGCTGTCTGCACGTTCTGGTGTGCAGCGTCTGCGAACCGACGGTCGGCCAGAACACCTTCGTTGACGTGGCGCGTGGTCCCGTCGATCCTCACGCCGCCATTCGCACTGTAGTTCATAGAAGACAGCGCTAGCTCCCGGCGGCCATAACTTTGTGTTAGTGCGTTCGAGATGTTGTTCGAGACAAGCTCGGTCCCTCGCGCGGCGGCGCGCAGGCCCGACATGGCTGCGTTCATGGCTCCGTTTATAGACATGGTGTTCCCCTTGGATCAGGTGGGGAGGCGCACTGAGCCCCTCCCTCGCGCAGTCAACTCAGCGTTTGATATTGGTAGTTTCCTGCAACATTTCATCCACGGTCTGGATGACCTTCGCATTGGATGAATAGGCCCGCTGGGTCTGGATCATCGAGGTGAGCTCGTTCGCAACATCTGTGGTAGATTCTTCCCGGGCAAAAGCCACGATATCGCCTGTTGGCCCGTTACTGGCATCCCACAGAAAGAACGATCCACTGTCGACTGAGGGTTGATAGGTTTGCGAATCGAGCGCGATCATGCCATTGGGATTTGGGAGATCCACTAGGGGTACTTGATAGATTGTGCGCGTTACGCCGGTATCGAACGTCGCATGGACATAGCCGTTACCGTCCACATTTACGCTTGTCATATTTCCAACGGGAGAGCCGTCTTTGGTGATAGAGACTGGCGCGAACGTGTCTGACAGTTGGGTCAGCGCATCGCTTTGCCCGATCACACCGATATCAATCTCGATGGGGCCGCCATCAACATTAACGATCAGCTTTCCTGATGCTGTGTCATAGGCTCCGCCAGAGACAGTAGTCACAGAAGCCAAAGTGCCGCCAGCGGTGCGGTTATCTTCAAATGTCAGAGCATATTCGCCGATAGTAACGCCTGGATTGACGGAGTCTGTCAACGTCATCGTCCATTCATTTGACGCACCTGTCGCAGGGACGGTCGGCGTGAAGGTCACATTCACGCTCTCAGATGTACCGAGGTTGCCATAATACTCCACGGCGAGATGTTGCGGCTCTACCACGCTGCCAGCCATCGTTGCCGTTGCAGGCAGGTTGACGCCCAGCGTCATACGGGTGGTCGGCTCACCGGTGAGCTGGTTGACGTTGATCTGGATCGGTTCCAGTCCTTCGTCAGTATCGCGTGAGAAAGGTGGAATGGAGCCATCAGGCTGTGCGGGCCAGCCTAGCAGGACAAGGCCGGAAGACGTCGTCAGATACCCTTCGGCATCTGTTGTGAAAGAACCAGTGCTGGTGAGCAGCATGTTCGTAGCGCCATTGCCCGCATTCAAATCAGTGACCTTTGCTACCGGCAGCATCCCCCGTCCGCGGACGGCAAGATCGGTTGCGTTAGATGTCGGCACCAGCGATCCTCTGAGATCGATCTGACGATTGGTACTGGCCCGTACGCCACCTGCTGCATATTTGCCGCCGTTGTTTGATATCACCATAGATTCGAAGTCAGTCTGAACCCGCTTGTACCCGAACGTCGACGAGTTCGCGATGTTGTCTGAAATGCTTGCCAGCCGCGTTGCGTTGGCCTGAAGCCCCGCTACACCTGCGTTCAAGGAAGATGAAATTGTCATAGACACGCCTTTCTGCTCTGCCGTTTTCCGTTCTGGAGCAAGCAATAGCCCGACATGCTTTAATGCCGGGCTAACAGATAAAATGCGTTCTATTTCTTTGGGTCAGGATGCGTCGCGCAGCAGCACAATCTTGATTCGATCATTTCGCAGCGCCATCGGGTCACGCACCACCGGCTCCCGGTCTGCATGTCCGGTCACCCGCTGGATGCGCGCGGATTCAATGTTCTGACCTTCCAGCAGTAACCGCATCTGCGTTGCCCGCTGCTGAGAAAGCTCCCAGACAGAGCTTTCTTTCAGGACCAGCGGTTGCGCACGCACATGGCTGCCGATGGCGATATCATTCGTGACTGTCTTGCTCACCTGAGCAATGAGAAGCGCCAGATCATGCATCAAAGCAGTTGGAACTGCGGTCCCGTTTTCAAAGATCTGCAGATCATCCCGAGAGAATATCTCGATCACGAGGCCCTCATCAGTGATGCGGGTAACGATATGCTCAAGCACGTTTTCCATGACCACAGATTCGCCGCCGTGACCTTGCAACATCTCATCTAGGCTTTCGAAAACCTCGTCCTGCGCCGCTATTTCACGGGCGTCTGGATCATTGCCGGAAGCGCCACGCGCCTTGTCTTCGGCCGCGGGACGACTGGCCGAAGCACCTGTCCCGTTCTTCGGCATGGTCATTTCGGAAAATATGCTTTCCCCGCCAAAAGAACCGCTGCCGCCCCCCGATACGCGCACAATGGGGATCGTCGGTGAAAAGTAATCCGCCAACCCTTTGCGTTGTTGTTCCGTTGTCGCGTTCAGCAGCCACATCAACATAAAAAACGCCATCATCGCGGTTACGAAATCCGCATAAGCGACTTTCCATGCACCGCCGTGGTGCCCGCCGCCCCTGATGATCTTTTTGCGTTTAATGATGACTGGCGCGAGGTTTGCCTTCGCACTCATATAAACCACCTTTAATTCACCCAAGGACAGGGATACCGCCGGAGCCGTTAGCAAACTCCTAAGGCGCATAGGGATGGTTAGCAGAAGGTAAAGCTTGCAATTTCCGATCCCGCGCGGCCACATCGCCACATGGATAATCTGATCACTGATAGTCGCTATTCGTGGACCCGCCTTGCGCTAACGCTTTGCGTGGGCACGGTGATCAATGCGGGCATGTGGGCCATCATCGTGATCATGCCTGCGGTAGAGGCGGAGTTCGGCGGAAGCCGTGCCATGGCCTCGCTGCCCTATACGCTTACGATGATCGGTTTTGCGACTGGTAATTATGTGATCGGGCGTGCTGTGGATCGCTTCGGCGTCACGCTGTCGTTGATTGTGGCGGCGGCTGTTACCGCGTTGGGATACGGACTGGCTACTCTGTCTGGGTCGCTGGTTATGCTTTCGTTGGCGCAACTGATTGTTGGTTTTGCCTCAGCGGTAGGGTTTGGGCCGTTGATCGCCGACGTATCGCATTGGTTTGTGCGCCGTCGAGGTATCGCCGTGGCGATCGCTGCTTCGGGTAATTATCTTTCGGGCGCTATTTGGCCGATCCTGCTGGCAGGCGTGCTGCAGGAAAGCGGTTGGCGGTCGGTTTATCTGGTAATGGCAGTGGCGACGCTTGCCCTCGTGATCCCACTGGCATTCACACTGCGTCGGCGTATTCCCGAAGAAGCGCACGCTGCGGCCCAGCATGCTTCTACATTGAACGCGCGCTCGTCTGGTCTGTCGCCGCGTACGTTACAGTACCTGTTGGGATTTGCCGGTATCGGCTGCTGTGTCGCCATGTCGATGCCTCAAGTACATATCGTGGCGCTTTGCGTCGGGCTTGGATTTGGTCCGGCCGTGGGCGCGCAAATGCTGGCGTTGATGTTGTTGGGCGGGGTCGCGTCGCGGATCGTTTCGGGGCTGTTGGCAGATCGCTTGGGCGGCGTGCGTACTTTGCTTATCGGTTCGTGCCTGCAATGCCTTGCGCTATTTCTGTACCTGCCCTCGGGCGGCATGGTTTCGCTCTATCTGGTGAGCCTTGTGTTTGGCCTGAGCCAAGGGGGCATCGTGCCCAGTTACGCGCTGATCGTTAGGGAATACATGCCTGCGAAAGAGGCGGGTGCCCGTGTGGGGTTCGTGATGATGGCAACCATCCTTGGCATGGCGCTGGGCGGCTGGCTGTCTGGGCTGATTTATGATCTGAGCGGATCTTATCATCTGGCGTTCATCAACGGGATCGTCTGGAACGGCGCGAACATTGCAATCATGCTGTGGCTGCTTTCGCGCAGCAGGCCACGTGCGCCAAGGGCAGTGGCGGCCTAACCTACCACTTGCGCCGCTTCGTCAATGCCATCTGCTTTTGCCGCTCGCGAAAGCGCATCTTGTCGTCTTCCGTCGTTTCATTCACGCAGTTGTGGCAGCTCACGCCTGCTTCATATCCGTCCCGTTCTGTGTCTTCAGGCAGGATGGGGCGGCGGCAGCCGTGACACAGCAGATGCGTGCCGGGTTTTAGCCCGTGCTCTACGCTCACGCGATTATCGAAAACGAAACACGACCCATCCCAAGTGCTTTGGGCTTGCGGCACTTCCTCAAGGTATTTCAGAATGCCGCCTTTGAGGTGATAGACATCCTCAACTCCCTGACCTAGCAGGAAGTTGGTTGACTTCTCACAGCGGATGCCACCGGTGCAGAACATCGCGATCTTCTTGTTATGAAAACGATGCTTGTTGGCCTCCCACCATGTGGGAAACTCGCCAAAGCTGGTAGTTTCCGGATCAACAGCGCCTTTGAACGTGCCAATAGCGACTTCGTAGTCGTTGCGCGTATCAATCACAGCCACATCGTCGCGGGTGATTAGATCATTCCAATCCTGCGGCGCTACGTAATGTCCGGTGCCTGCCAACGGGTCCACATCGGGCTGACCCATTGTCACAATTTCGCGCTTGATGCGTACCTTCATCTTGCCGAAGGGCGGCACATCCGCGTGCGAGATATTATGCTCCAACTCCGCGCAACCGGGCAGGGCGCGCAGATGGGCAAGGACCCGATCAACCGCCGTTTGCGACGGCCCGGCGATGGTGCCGTTCACCCCTTCGCGCGCCAACAGCAGCGTGCCGGTGATATTCTCCTCAAGGCATAGCTCGAGCAGGGACGGCTTGAGCGCCTCTGGTGCGTCAAAACGGGCGAAGTGATAAAGGGCGACAATGGTATACATGGGACGCCAAATAGGCCGCACAGGGGCTGTTGCGCAAGAGGTGTGTAGGGTAAAGCCGTCAGCAGATGCAATTTGCCACAGCCGCGAGGACCCACAATGCATGCTCTTCTAGTCATCGACGTACAGAATGATTTTTGCCCGGGTGGCGCGCTTGCTATAACCGGCGGAAACGAGATCGTCGCGGGGATCAATGAGCTGATGGGCCAGTTTGATGCCGTTGTGCTGACGCAGGACTGGCATCCGGCGGGGCACTCCTCCTTTGCCTCCACACATACGGGGGCAGCGCCCTATGATATGATGGAGATGCCTTACGGGCCGCAGGTGCTTTGGCCTGATCACTGTATTCAGGGCACCGACGGCGCGGCGTTTCATCCGCTGCTGAAGACAGATCATGCTGATCTGGTGATCCGCAAAGGCTATATTCCTGCCATCGATAGCTATTCGGCGTTCTTTGAGAATGACCACAAAACGCCCACAGGTCTGGAAGGCTACCTGCGCACGCGCGGGATCAAGGAGGTGACTTTGGTCGGCCTCGCGTTGGATTTCTGCGTCAGCTACTCTGCGGTAGATGCAGCACAAGTGGGCCTCAGGGTCACTGTTCAGACGGAACTGTGTCGCGCGATTGATCTGAACGGTTCGCTGGTTGAAGCGAAAAACGCAATGCGCGGGGCGGGTGTGGCGCTCGACTAAAGGCTTGCTCCTATACATCGCATGCGCCACAAAACACGGGCCTAATGGAGCCTTTACCAATGGTTGATATCGCCACACGCGTCTGGAACCACAAATGGAAGATCGACCCTATCGTGCGGTCGCTCATTGATACAGACTTTTACAAGCTCCTGATGTGTCAGTCTATTTTTCGGAATAAGCCGGACACTCAGGTGACGTTCAGTCTGATTAACCGCTCAACGCACATTCCACTTGCCGAGCTGATCGATGAGGGTGAGTTGCGCGAGCAGCTCGATCATATCCGGACGTTGAGCCTTAGCCGCGGCGAATCCACTTGGCTGCGTGGCAATACTTTCTACGGCAAACGCCAGATGTTCCGCTCTGATTTCATGGAGTGGTTCGAAAACATGCGGCTGCCGCCTTATCATCTTGAACGCAAAGGCGATCAATACGAGCTGACGTTTGAAGGTAAATGGCATGAAGTCATGCTGTGGGAAATCCCTGCGCTGGCGGTGCTGATGGAATTGCGCGGGCGGGCGGTCCTGAACGGGATGGAAAAGTTCGAGCTTCAAGTTCTCTATGCTCGTGCGATGACGCGGGTCTGGGAAAAGGTCGAGGCGCTCCGCGATGTGCCGGACTTGTCGATCGCGGACTTCGGTACGCGTCGGCGGCACAGCTTTCTTTGGCAGGACTGGTGTGTGCAGGCCATGAATGAAGGACTAGGCAGCAAGTTCACTGGCACCTCCAATTGCAAAATTGCCATGAAGCGCGAATTGGAAGCCATCGGCACCAATGCTCACGAGCTGCCCATGGTTTACGCCGCCCTTGCCAAAGATGACGACGCGCTGTTTCAGGCCCCTTACAAAGTGCTTGAGGATTGGCATGATGAGCATGAGGGCAACCTGCGCATCATCCTGCCTGATACCTACGGCTCTCAGGGTTTTCTGGATAATGCGCCGGACTGGCTGGCGGGCTGGACCGGTATCCGTATCGACAGCGGTGATCCCGCTACTGCCGCAATGCAGGCAATTGACTGGTGGAAATCCCGTGGCGAGGACCCGCGCAGCAAGCGGGTCATTTTCAGCGACGGCTTGGACGTTGCCAAGATTAAGGAACTGCACGCACAGTTCGCGGGTAAAACAGCGATTTCATTTGGCTGGGGCACATTGCTTACAAATGACTTCCGCGGGCTGGTTCCAGACGATGCGCTCGCTCCGTTTAGCCTTGTTTGCAAGGCGGTCAGCGCCAATGGCAAACCAACCGTAAAGCTTTCCGACAACCCCAACAAAGCGATGGGTCCGGCAGACCAGATTGAGCGCTACAAGCGGGTGTTCGGTGTCGGTAAGCAAGATGCGCAAAAGGTGGTGGTATGACCACAACCCATGAGGCGGACGAAGACGCACGCAATCAGGACATTCTGATTTACGTGAATGGAGAGTTGAAGCCGCGCGCGGAGGCGACAGTCTCGGTTTACGATAGCGGCTTTTTGCTGGGCGATGGCATGTGGGAAGGGATGCGGCTCTATAATGGGGTTTGGGCATTTTTTGACGAACACATGGACCGGTTTTTCAACTCCTGCAAAGCGGTCTCGTTGGATGTGGGTATGGATAAGGCAGGCATAGCCGAGGCGCTGCGAATGACGGCAGAGGCCAACGGCATGACCACGGATGTGCATTGCCGCCTGATGCTGACACGCGGTGTGAAGGTCAAACCGTTCCAGCATCCATCGCTGTCGCGCTCCGGTCCCACCCTCGTGATCATCATGGAGCACTCCAAACCGGTAGAGACGCTCAGCACGCGCGGCATCCGCCTTGCGACAGTGCCACAGGTACGCGGCTTGCCGATGTCACAGGACGCCAAGTACAACAGCCATTCCAAGCTTAACTGTGTGATCGCCTGCTTGCAGGCCGAACAGGCGGGCGCGGATGAGGCGCTGATGCTGGACCCGCATGGGTTTGTGAACACCACCAACGCCTGTAACTTCTTCATCGTGCGGCGAGGTGAGGTTTGGACCTCGACCGGTGATTATTGCATGAACGGTGTGACGCGACAGAAAGTGATTGACCTGTGCCGCGCCGATGGCATCCCCGTGTTCGAAAAGAACTATTCGCTTTATGAGGCATACGGAGCGGATGAGGCGTTCTTGACGGGAACATTCGGCGCACAAACGCTTGTGTCTGAAATCGATGGAAAGAACATTGGTAATGGCACGCAGCCAGTGACCGAGCGTATCCGGAAGTTGTACAAACAGGCTATTGCAGAAAACACTGGCATGCCGCTCTGAACATTCCTAAGCGGCGGCCGTCATTCAGATCTGGCGCGCAGAGGCGCGGCGGGTCAGGATGTTGGACCGGATAAACGCGATGATAAAGACCAGCGTCAGGATGAGGATGATCGTTGGCGCAGGCGCGCTATCGAGGTAGAAGCTCGCATAGACGCCCAACACAGACGAAAGCATCGTTACAGCCACAGCAATCGGTAGCATCCGCGAGAATTGCTGGGTCAGCAAAAACGCAATCGCACCGGGTGCGATGAGAAGGCCGATCGACAGGATGATGCCTACGGCTGACAATGTCGCGACAATGGTCAGCGAAATCAGCGCCAGCAATCCATAGTGCAGCCAACCCACGCGTAGGCCCACTGCCTGAGCCTGCACTGGATCAAAAGCGTGCAGCATCAGATCGCGGCGCTTTGCGATAATCGCTACCGCCACAAACAGCCCAATCAGCCCTGCGGTCCACAGATCAGCGGCGCTCACCCCCAGCATGTTCCCGAACAGGATGTGATTCAGATGCACGTCAGTCGTGACTTTGGTGTACATCACGATCCCGAACCCGAACATGCCGGAGAAGACGACCCCCATCACGGTGTCCTGCTTTACCCTGCTGTTTTCGGATAGAAAGCCGGTTGCCAGCGCACAAAACATACCCGCGCAAAACGCACCAATGATCAGTGGAATACCAAGCATATAGGCGGCCACTATTCCTGGAAGTACCGCGTGGCTGATGGCATCACCCATCAAAGACCACCCCTTGAGCACCAGATAGCACGACAACAAACTGGTCGGCACAGCGATCATCATCATGATCACAAAGGCGTTCTGCATGAAGGCAAACTGGAACGGCTGTAAAAGTGTCTCGATCATGCGCGTAGCGCCTCCGCCGCTTTACGTCGTGCGGCCAGATAGCCGTGTTTAGGCGCGAAGACGAAAGCCACAAGGAAGATCAGCGTTTGGAGGGTCACAATAATACCGCCCGTGGCGCCATCGACGAAAAAGCTGAGATAGGCACCAAGGAACGATGTGCCCGCTCCGATCAGGACGCTCACGATCAACAGGCGCGGGAAGCGGTCTGTCAGCAGATAGGCTGTAGCCCCCGGAGTCACGACCATCGCAATCACCAGAAACGCACCCACGGTCTGCAAGGCTGCCACGCAAGAGGCCGAGAGCAGCGTAAAGAAAACGACCTTCAGCAGGTCGGGTTTTAGCCCGATGGAGCGTGCGTGATTCTCGTCAAAGAAGGTGACCATGAAGTCCTTCCACTTCGCCAGCAACACCGCCAGCGTGACAAAGCCGATCAAGGCCAGCTGCAGCGTGTCCGAAGGCGTGATGGCAAGGATATTGCCCATCGTGATTGTCTGTACGGAAACGGAAGTGGGCGAGAGCGAAACCATGAACAGCCCCAACCCGAAGAAGGAGGTGAAGATCAGCCCGATGATCGTGTCCTCTTTGAGCCCCGAACGCTGATTGAGAAACAGCATCGCCCCAGCCGCAAGTCCGCCAGCTGCAAAAGCCCCCAACGCAAACGGAAGACCCAGCATATAGGCACCCGCTACGCCGGGCACGATCGAATGGCTCAGCGCATCGCCGATCAGCGACCAGCCTTTGAGCATCAGATAAGCCGAGAGGAAGGCGCAAACACCGCCGACCAACGCGCTTACCCACATGGCGTTGAACATATAGCCGTAGCTAAACGGCAGGAGCAGCGTCTCCATCACTCCGCGTCCTCCTTGGGGGGCTCTTCGCTGTAAACGATGAAGGGGCGTTCATCATCCGTGATCACACGGATCGAGCGCGCATCGTCATCATCGTGGAGGTCAGATCCGCCCAGCACAAAGTGGCGCAGTACGCCGCCAAAGGCGAGTTCTAGGTTATCGTGGGTAAAGGTCTTTTCCGTGGTACCATAAGCAAGCACGGTCTCTTTCACCAGAACGGTGCGGTCACAGAATTCGGGCACGGAGCCAAGGTTGTGAGTAGAGACCAACATAACCCGACCTTCATCCCGCATCTCGCGCAGAAGGTCGATGATCTGGTCTTCGGTCTGCACATCAACACCGGTAAATGGCTCGTCCAGCAGTATCACCTGACCCTCTTGCGCCAGCGCGCGCGCCAGAAAGACCCGCTTGCGCTGGCCGCCGGACAATTCGCCAATCTGGCGATGCCGGTACTCGGTCATGTTGACCCGCTTCAAGGCGTCCGTCACGGCGTCATGATCTGCGGCCTTGGGATGGCGGAAAAACCCCATGTGGCCATAGCGGCCCATCATCACCACATCCTCAACCAGCACCGGAAAGGACCAGTCGACCTCTTCCGATTGGGGCACGTAAGCCACGATGTTTTTCTTCAGCGCTTCTTTGACGGGCATCCCGAGTACGGTGATTTCGCCCTTGGCCGCAGGAACAAAGCCCATGATTGCCTTGAACAGGGTCGATTTCCCTGCTCCGTTCACACCTACCAGAGCTGTGATGGTCCCTCTGGGAATCTCGAAAGTGGCGTTGCGCAGGGCGGTATGCCCGTTGCGATAAGTCACGGTCACATCGTGGGCAGAGATACCGGTGCTCATTCTGTCAGACCTTTCACAATCGTCTCGGAGGTGACGCGCAGCAAATCCAGATAGCTGGGCACCAGTCCGTCTTCTTCGGTCAAGCTGTCAACATAAAGCATGCCGCCATATTTTGCGCCGGTTTCCCGCGCGACCTGCTGGGCTGGCGCCTGACTGACCGTGGATTCGCAGAATACTGCGGGGATGTCATGTTCGCGTACTGTATCGATGACGCGGCGCACCTGTTGTGGCGTGCCTTGCTGGTCAGCATTCATCGGCCAAAGGTAGATTTCCTTCATCCCGAAATCGCGGATCAAGTAGCTGAAGGCACCTTCACAGGTCGCCAGCCAGCGCTGGTTGTCCGGCAGGGCCAGCACTGCATCACGCAGCGGTGCAATCGTTTCGGTGATACGCGCCTTGTAGCTTTCGGCATTGGCTGCATAGGCTTCGGCATTGGCTGGGTCGTGCAGCATGAAAGCGTCACGAATGTTGTCCACATAGATCAGCGCATTGTCTAAGCCCATCCATGCATGCGGATTGGGTTTTCCGTCATACGTCCCTGACGAAACGCTGATTGGATCGATCCCCTCGCTCACGGTGGCAGAGGGTACATCGCGCAAGTTCGACAAGAACTGCTCGAACCAAAGCTCAAGGTTCAGGCCGTTCCATAAGATCAGGTCTGCGCCCTGTGCGCGGATAATGTCACGCGGCGTCGGAGAGTAGCCGTGTATCTCAGCGCCGGGCTTGGTGATGCTCTCCACCACGGCCACATCGCCCGCCACATTCCGCGCCATATCGGCGATGACAGTAAAGGTTGTGACAGCTTTGAATTTTTCTTGCGCCAAGGCGGCAGAGCTGGGCAACGCAAGAGCGCTCACTATTGCGAGTGTTTTGAGTGATTTGGCAAACATAGACGTCTATTCATCCTATGATATCGCTTTTGTGAATGGTTATGAGAACTATTCACAACTGTAAATAAGAATGATAACGATTCTCAAAGATAATCTGTCTATGAGAATGTAGGGCGCAAATTATGAGTGGCGAGAGCGACACGACCGAAAAAATGACAGCTGCTCTGCGTAAGGCAGGCATTCGTGTCACCCGCCAGCGCATCGCGCTGCTTGGCGTGCTGGCAGATGCCGATGATCACCCGGACGCGGTTGAGCTGCATGAGCGTGCAAAACTGATTGAGCCTTCGGTGTCGCTTGCCACAGTTTACCGGACCCTTTCTGTGCTGGAGGAAGGCGGTGTTGTGCATCGCCATGCCTTTCAAGGCGGTGGCGCGCGGTTCGAGACGACCCATGAAGAGCATCATGACCATATTCTGGATGTGGACACGGGCGAGGTGATCGAGTTCCAGTCAGATAAGATCGAACAGCTTCAGGACGAGATCGCGCGCGACCTTGGCTACGAAGTCGTGCATCATCGGCTTGAGCTTTATTGCCGCAAGACGCGCTAGCCTTGCCGACGCTTCTTGAGCTGCCGTTCGCGCCAGACAATCAGCAAGCCGCTCGCCAGAACCAGCAAAGCGCCGGGGTAAAGCTCGTTCCAAGGCGCTTCGTCGAAGAATATCCAGCCCAGCACAAACGCCAGCGGAATGCCGAAGTATTGAAAGGGTGCAAGATTGCTTTGCTCAGTCATGCGGTAAGCCATAATCAGCAGCAAAACAGCAGAGCCGCCAAACCCGCCCATGGCAACGATCAAACCCATATCACTCGCCTGCTGGATCGGGGTGAAGCCGCCCGTGAATAGCGTCAATAGGATTGCCCCCGCCAAAGCTGTCAGGCTTGAATAGAGGTTGATCAGCGGTGTCGGCACCTGAGTGTCCATCATGCGCGCAGTCACCCCGACCAAAGCGTACCCCATTGCAGCCCCTAACGGCAGTAAGGCCGCAGGAGAGAAGGTGTCAGCGCCGGGCCGGACAATCCAGATCACACCGGCAAAACCGATCAGTACAGCGCTCCACCTGATCTTGCCCACATTCTCCCCCAGAATGACCGCAGCAAGGGCCACAGCAAACAGCGAATTCGCGTAGGTGATCGTTGATGCCGTCGCAAAGGTAAGTATGCCCAACGACAGATAGAACGAGAACTGCGCAAACGTTAGAATCGCGCCGCGCGCCAATGCCATTTTCCATTGCCGAATTTTCAAGATGCGGCCGCGGGCGTGCCAATCCCGCGAACTGACCAATACGATCAACGAGGGAATCAGTCCGAATACATTGCGCCACGCGGAAAGTTCTGCCGCGCTGTAGCGAGGCGACAAGTACTTAATGATCAGGCCCATCCCGTCAAAAAGGGTAAGTGCGCAGAGCAGTAAAAGGATGGCTGTGAGGGTGAGATCGGTCTTCATCGGGCGATGATGTGTCGGGAACGGGACAATGACCAGAAAGGAAACGCTCAAAGCGCTCATCTCTCATGAATTGCCTTGCACCAGTCGACGGAATCCGCGTAACTAAAAGTGCTTGGTGTCCTTTTGGGGACCGAAAAAGGGAATTCAGTAGGGTCGCATGGAGTACCATGTTCCGATCTGAAGCCGCCCCCGCGACTGTAAGCGGTGAGCTTTTGTCAAAACGCCACTTGCCCCCAAAAGGGCTGGGAAGGCAGGCAAGGGCCACGACCCGCGAGCCAGGAGACCTGCCGGGCAAGGTGAAATCAACATGTCGTCGGGTGTGACGACGAGGAGAAGACGAAGATGAAAATCGAAGTTAAAGCAGTCGCCGCTAGCCGGACTGCCGCCCTTCCTGCACTGTTCGCTCTGGTACTTGGCGCTGCCATTATCACTATGACAGGTCACCTACAGGCAAGCACTCTGCATGACGCTGCACATGATGTGCGTCACGCGACCGGCTTTCCCTGCCACTAAGCCATGCTTTCTAAATTGCTGACCAGCGCGTTGTTCGCTGGTGCTGCTGCGGGTCTGATTGCCGGCCTACTGCAGCTTTTGTTTGTTCAGCCCGTGCTGTTGCATGCCGAGCTGTATGAAAGCGGCCAACTTGTGCATTTTGGGGCTATAGCAAGCTCTGCTCATCCTGACCTCCCCGGCTTTGACGCTGTTCGCGATCTGCTGAGCCTTGTGTTTAGCATGCTCAATTATACCGGCTATGCACTGATGCTGGTTGCGTTGATGTTGCTTGCCGAAGAGCGCGGCGCGCATGTGACTGCCCACACGGGCATGGTCTGGGGCGTTGCAGGTTTTGTGGCCGCACATTTCGCGCCAGGTTTCTCGCTTGCGCCAGAACTGCCTGGTTCGGCGGCTGCGGATATTGGCACGCGCCAGATCTGGTGGTTCGCAACCGTGATCAGTGCAGGCATCGCGATGTGGTTGCTGGCCTTCGGACAGAACTGGGCGATGTGGGGAAGCGCGATTATTCTGATGGCTGCACCACACGTAATTGGCGCTCCAATGCCCGACACTCTCACCGGCCCCGTCCCTACAGAGATCGCCAGCCTGTTCGCTGCCCGTGCCTATGGCGTTGGCTTAGCCGCTTGGGTCATGTTGGGCTGTTTCGCAGCCTATTTTCTGGATAAAGAGCAAAGACGATAGGGAGGTCGGGCGATGCGGACATTCATTCTTTTCATCATCGGGATGACCTTTGGCGCGGCAGGTGGCTTTTTGGTGGCTGCCGGAAACGGCATCACCTTCGACGGACATGATCACGCTGATTCAGCGCAGCATGGATTCGAAATGGATCATGGCGGCACGGATCATGCGAAAATGCATGGCACACCGATCGAGGTCGATTCTGCCAATGCGCCATCGGTAGGTATTGTGGTCACAAAAGATCCGATGGCAGGTTACAACCTGCATGTGATGCCCGTTCGCTTTGCCTTCATTCCTGATGCAGCAAGCACAGCGCATGTGGCTGGCGAAGGCCACGCGCATGTCTACGCGAATGGCGTCAAACTGGCGCGTCTTTACGGCCCTTGGATGCACCTGGATAATCTGCCCAAAGGCGAGGTGGAGATTACAGTCTCTCTTAACAGCAACGATCATCATCCCTATGTTCTCAACGGTGTGCCGATCGAAGCGAAGCAAACGATCACCGTGGAGTAAGACGGCAGCGCTGCCTGCGCCGTTCTGATTGAAACCCGTATTAAAGGAGCGGACCATGACAGCTACTCTTTATGTCTGCACCACGTGCAAAGTCGGCGAAGTGCATGAAGATGACAGCCAGCGCCCAGGCGCACGCCTGCATCGCGCGCTGGAAGCCCAAGGCGCACCTGATGGTGTGCAGATCGTCGGTGTCGAATGTCTATCTGCCTGCAAAACCGGCGCGGCCATTGCCCTTTCACAGCCGGGCAAATGGACCTATGTTTATGGTCAAATGACCGTTGAAGACGCACCTCATATTATCGCCGGTGCTGCCGCATACGCCGCGACGCCAGACGGCCTTGTGCCATGGCGTGAACGCCCCGTAATCTTCCGCAAGCAAAGCGTTGCGCGGATTCCTGCATTTACCCTTCCACTGGAGGCTGCCGAATGAGCGACCTGTCAAAAATTCCCGTAACCGTTATCACCGGCTTTCTCGGCTCTGGAAAAACTACGCTGATCCGCCACCTGATCAGCAACTCCAAAGGCCGCCGCCTTGCTGTATTGGTCAACGAATTCGGCACAGTTGGCGTAGACGGGGACATCCTGCGGTCTTGTGCAATCCCCGATTGCCCTGCCGAGAACATTGTCGAACTGGCGAACGGCTGCATTTGCTGCACCGTGGCCGATGATTTTATTCCCACGATTGAGGCGCTGATGGCAATGCCGGTCCGCCCAGATCACATCCTGATCGAAACATCCGGTCTGGCATTGCCAAAGCCGCTGCTTAAAGCGTTCGACTGGCCTGCCATCCGCTCCAAGATCACTGTTGATGGTGTGATCGCGCTGGCTGATGCCGAAGCTGTCGCTGCGGGCACTTTTGCCTCTGACGTGCATGCCGTGGACGCGCAGCGCAAAGCTGACGAAAGCATTGACCATGACACGCCTCTTTCGGAGGTTTTCGAAGACCAGATCAGCTGCGCCGACATCATTCTGCTTTCTAAGGCAGACCTTGCCGGTCCGGAGGGGCTCGCTAAGGCCCGTGCCGTGATTGAGGCTGAAAGCTCTCGAAAGATTCCGATGTTGGAAATGACCGAAGGCGTCATTGATCCCAATGTGATTTTGGGCCTGAACGCCAAAGCCGAAGACGATCTGGCCGCGCGCCCCTCACATCACGATGGCCATGACGATCACGAACATGATGATTTCGAAACGATCGTTGTTCCCATGCCCGAAATTGAAGATGCCGCTACGCTGGTGGCTGCCATCGAAAAACTGGCGAACGAACAGCATATCCTGCGCGTCAAAGGCTATGTGGCCGTCAAAGGCAAACCTATGCGTTTGTTGGTTCAGGCTGTGGGTGCACGTGTGCGCCACCAGTTTGACCGTCCATGGGGCAGCGACCCGCGCAATGGCGCGTTGGTCGTGATCGCCGAACATGACCACGTGGATCCCGCAGCGATCCAGGCTGTATTGGGCGCATAGACCATGCATGTCGTCTTCCGCGAAAGTCATGGGCTGGAGGATGCCGAAACCCCCTATGATCCCGGGCAAACGCCCGCCGATCTGGTGGTGCTTTCGTTCTCTGACAGTGACCTTGGCGCTTTCGCGGCGGGCTGGCATCGCGCGGGCGGAGCAGAAGGCAATCTGCCTTCGCTTCGCTTGTGCAACCTTACAGCTTTGCGCCACCCTGCGTCTGTCGACAATTATGTTGAACAGACACTAACAGGGGCAAAAGGTATTCTGATCCGCTTGATTGGCGGCGAAAACTATTGGCCCTATGGCATCATGCAAGTGCAGGATTTTGCCCGCCGCCATGACATTGCGTTGGCAGTTCTGCCCGCCGATGGTCGCGGAGACCCCGCACTTGATGCCCACTCAACTTTGCCTGTATCGACCCTACGGCGTTTGCAGCATTTGTGTGATGCAGGCGGCGCTGTGGCAGCGCAAGCGGCGCTTGCGCAGCTTGCTTTAGCGGCGGGGCTTTATGCTGGACCCGTTTTGGGCGCGAAAACTGTGCCAGATTGCGGATTCTATGACCCTGACAAAGGGGTTTTGCCCTTTGTTGATACGCAAGGCGACACAATCGCGGTCACATTCTACCGCAGCTATCTGACGGCCGCAGATACCGCGCCAGTGGATGCGCTGATCCGCAGCCTGCGCGCGCGTGGTTTAAACGCCATCGGGCTCTTTGCCCCCTCGCTCAAGGCCCCGATTGCGCGTGACTTCCTGCCTTCTGCGCTGGCGCAACTTGATCCGTTGGCCATCATCAACGCGACTGCCTTCTCAGGGCGGGGCGCCGATGGTACCTCGCCACTCGATGCGCAGGGTTGCCCGGTGTTTCAGGTGGCGCTTTCCACCGCGCGGAAAAAGGAATGGGCCGGGTCCGAGCGAGGCCTCTCGCCTGCCGATTTGGCGATGCATGTGGTTTTGCCCGAGGTCGATGGCCGCCTTTTTGCCGGAGTTGTCAGCTTTAAGGCGCCCGAGAAAAAAGACCCTGATCTGCAGTTTTCACGCTTTTCCCACCGTGCCCACGATATGCGGATTGAAGCGGTGGTGAACCGGATTAGTGGCTGGTTGAAGCTAGCAAAAAAAGAGCCTAATCAGCGCAAAATTGCCCTTGTTCTGTCTACCTATCCCGGTCGTGAGGATCAGATCGCCCATGCTGTGGGTCTTGATGCGCTTGCCAGCGCCGAAGACCTGCTGATGACGCTGGCGACAGCCGGCTACACGGTCACGCCAACGATTGGCTTTGGCAAATCCCTTATGCAAAGGCATATCGCTTGGCCGCTGACTGACTACCTTGCTGCGCTTCATGATCTGCCAGAAACGCTGCGTGAAAATTTGGACACCGCATGGGGTTCGCCGGATACCGATCCGTTGTTCAAGAACGGAGCGTTCCACTTCCCCGCGCAATCATGTGGTAATGCGCTTGTCGCGCTCCAACCCGAGCGGGGTGTAATTGCCGCGCGCGATACTGATTACCACGATCTCGCGCGGGTGCCGTGCCATTCCTATGTAGCCTTCTATCTTTGGTTGCGCGCGCAGGGGCATCATGCGCTGATACACATGGGCGCACATGGCACGCTGGAGTGGCTGCCGGGCAAAGCCGTCGCGCTGTCGGATGATTGTTGGCCCGAAGTATTGACCGGCGATCTGCCCGTAATTTACCCCTTCATCGTCAACGATCCGGGCGAGGCCGCGCAGGCGAAACGGCGTATCGGCGCTGTGACCCTTGGCCATGTGCCTCCGCCTATTAAAGACAGTGAGACACCTGACGCCCTGCTGCGACTCGAGCGTTTGTTGGATGAATACTCCACCGCCGACGGGCTTGACCCTGCGCGCCGTGACCGTCTGGTAAGCACCATTAGAGAGGAAGCACAGGCCGCGGGTGTTGAGCAAGACCTCGGCCTGTCAGACGATGCCTCCGAGGCTGAAGCGATCACGCGGATTGACCGTTTTGTTTGCGATATTAAGGAGAGCCAGTATGGCGATGGCCTGCATGTCTTCGGCACAGCAGAAGGCGAGAACGATGGCTTACTCACAGCGCTGAACGGCCGACGAGTGCCGTCTGGCCCCTCTGGTTCTCCGTATCGCGGGCGGTCGGACGTACTGCCGACAGGGCGTAATCTGTATTCGGTTGACCCGCGAGCGGTGCCCTCCCGCGCGGCCTATACACAAGGTGTTAAGCTGGCCGAAGAATTACTGCGCCGTCACCTACAGGATAATGGTGACTGGCCCCGCGGGCTTGTGATCGATCTTTGGGGCTCTGCAACTATGCGCACAGCTGGTGAGGAAGTCGCGATGGCGATGCACCTCGCGGGGCTCGCGCCGAAATGGGATGAGGGGTCTGACCGCGTATCAGGCTACGAGATTTTGCCTCTCACGATGCTGGATCGTCCGCGCATTGATGTGACGCTGCGTATTTCGGGCCTGTTCCGCGATATCTTCCCCGGCCTTGCGGGTCTGTTCGAGGCCGGAACCACCGCCTTGGCCGCGCGTGAAGAAGCGGATGACATGAACCCGTACAAACAAAAGGCTCCCCGCGTGTTCGGCCCTAAACCGGGGCTATACGGCATGAACATGGAAAACGCCTTGCAGGACTATTCTCCCGAAGGTCGTTCAGCAGCGGGTGAGGCGTGGTTGAAGGGTTCCGAGTGGGCGCTGGACGCCAAGGGCGATGCCTACCAAGATCGAGAAGGCCTTGAGGCGCGCCTGCGCGCGGCAGACGGATTTGCCCATGTTCAGGACCTGACCGAGACCGACGTCCTGTTGTCGTCAGATTATGCCACGCACGAGGGCGGATTTGCAGCCGCTATGGCGCATCTAGGCGCGCCCGAACCCGCGCTCTATCATGTGGACAGCACGCGTATCGGAACGCCGCGCGCGCGCACCATGCCCGAAGAGATCGCGTGTGTGGTCCGCGCCCGCGCTGCCAACCCTGATTGGGCAAATGGCATGATGCGCCACGGATTTCGCGGGGGTGCCGAAATCGCGGCAACTCTCGACAATCTTGCCGCTTTCGCCCATCTCACACGAAATGTTCCTGCGCATCTGTTTGACCTCTATTATGACGCTACGTTAAGCCGCGACGACTTGGTCGCATTCCTACAGGCAGAGAACCCGAAGGCCTTGGAGCAAATGCGCAGCCGGTTCGCAGCGCTGCGCGATGCAGGTCTATGGATCACACGGCGTAATTCAATCTCTGCAGCAATGGAGGCAGCGGAATGAACGGCCAAGAAACCAACGGCCACGAAGTCAAAGGATGGTGCCCCGGTGCCTTGCGCCCGATGATGTCGGGCGACGGTCTGGTGGTGCGGGTGCGCCCCTTTGGTGGGCGGCTACGCCGCGCGCAAGCTGACGGCATAGCATCGCTGGCGGCAGCGCACGGTAACGGGTTTCTCGATGTCTCAAGCCGTGGCAATATCCAGATACGTGGCGTCACGCAGGAAAAGCATGGCGCACTGATCGAAGGGTTGCGCGGGATGGGCCTTATCGACCCCACGCCTGAAATCGAAAGCCGCCGGAATATCTTGGTCGCTCCTTTCTGGCAGCCGGGCGACGAAACTGAATTGCTTACGGCCGAGCTGACCGAGCAACTGGCGTCAGCTGAAGCGCCGGATCTTCCCGGTAAATTCGGATTTGCCATTGATTGCGGACGCGCGCCTGTGCTGCAAGATGCTTCTGCTGATATCCGTCTGGAGCTGGATGCGGGCGGTGGCCTCATTCTGGTGGCCGACGGGATGACAACGGGCAAGCCTGTGACACAAGACAACGCCACCCAAGAGGTGATAACGCTGGCGCATTGGTTTGTTGATCATGCTGGTGAAGCCACCCGCATGAAGGCGTTGGTGGCGCAAGGGAGCACACCCGAAGGGGCCTTTGTCCCACGACAGAAGGGCAGCTATATTCCCGCACCCGGTTATACGCCCAATGGCGCGATTGCGGGCTTGGCATTTGGCCAGTTGCGGGTAGAAACACTCTCTACTCTTGCCAAACACGGTGGTTTGCGCCTGACGCCTTGGCGTCTGATCCTTGTGGAAAGCGCACGTCAATTGCCCAAGATTGAAGGGGTGATCACCAATCCTGCCAATCCGCTGCTACGCATCACTGCATGTACCGGGGCGCCGGGTTGTACGCAGGCTTTTGGCAAGACCCGCAGCCTTGGAAAAGCTCTTGCGCCCCATCTGGGTGACACCGGAATGCTGCACATCTCGGGCTGTACAAAAGGTTGCGCGCATCCGCGCCCTGCTCCACTCACCCTGACCGCACAAGCGGATGGATACGCTCTTATTAGAGACGGAAAAGCAGGGGATACGCCCTCCTTGTCCGGCCTCTCTCCCGATGATCTGAAAGACCACCTATAATATGCCTCATACCTACATCACCGACGGTGCCGAAATCTATCGGCAGTCCTTTGCTACCATCCGCGCGGAGGCTTCCCTTGGCCGCTTTACACCGGAAGAAGAGATTGTGGCTGTCCGTATGATCCACGCCGCCGGTATGGTGGGGCTGGAGGAATTCGTGCACTTCACACCAGACATGGCGATCACCGCACGTGCGGCCCTTGAAGATGGCGCGCCGATCCTCTGCGACGCCTATATGGTCAGCGAAGGCATCACCCGCAAACGCCTGCCGCGTGAAAACGAAGTGATCTGCACCCTACGTGATCCGCGCGTGCCTGAGATGGCCAAAGAGATGGCCAACACCCGCTCCGCCACCGCGCTTGAACTATGGCGCCCGCATCTGGCAGGTGCGATCGTGGCAATAGGCAACGCACCAACTGCGCTGTTCCATTTGCTGAACATGCTTGAGGACCCCGACTGCCCCCGCCCCGCCGCCATTATAGGTTGCCCCGTCGGCTTCATCGGCGCGGCAGAAAGCAAGGACGCCCTTATGGCTGCGCCGCCGGTCCCGTCGATGATTGTCAAAGGTCGGCTTGGTGGCTCTGCGATCACCGTGGCAGCCATTAACGCCCTCGCCAGCAGGGTGGAGTAGACTATGGGAAGAGTTATTTGCGCAGGACTTGGCCCCGGCAATCCGGACTTGATGAGCGTCAAATCCGACCGCACCATTCGTGGCGCCCAGCATGTTGCCTATTTTCGCAAAAAGGGTCGTCCCGGTCAGGCGCGGATGATCGTGCAGGGTATGCTGCGTGAGGACGTGATTGAGTACCCGATGGAATACCCCGTCACGACAGAACTGCACTTCGGCTCGGACGGCTATAAAAAATTTATGGTCGATTTCTACGCGGAATGGGCGGATAAGCTTGAGGTGCTGGCCAAAGAGCATGACGTTGTCGTGCTGTGCGAAGGCGATCCGTTCTTTTACGGCTCCTTCATGCACTTGCACACGCGCCTTCAAGGTCGCGCAGAGGTTGAGGTACTTCCCGCGATCCCCGGAATGGTCGGTTGCTGGAACAGCCTTGATATGCCCTTCACGTGGGGGGACGACGTGCTCAGCGTTCTGATGGGAACGCTGCCCCAGCAGGATCTGATCGACCATATGAAGCGCGCAGATGCGTTGGTAATCATGAAGACGGGCCGCAACTTGCCACGTGTGCGCGCAGCCTTGGCTGAGACTGGCCGCTTGGATGATGCTTGGTTGGTGGAAAAAGGCACGATGCCCCAGCAGCGCATCGCAAAACTGGCGGATGTGGCCGAGGGCGATTGCCCTTATTTCGCAATCGTTCTGGTGCATGGACAGGGCCGCCGCCCTGAAGCCGAAGAATGAACGGCTGGGTTTCCATCGTGGGCCTTGGACCGGGACGGGAGTCGCTGGTCACACCCGAAGTTCGCGATGTGATCGCGCAAGCGACCGACATCATCGGCTATATCCCATACGTCAAACGTATCGCGCCCCGCGATGGGCTAACCCTGCATGCCACAGACAACCGCGTCGAGATTGACCGCGCCACCCATGCGCTGACTCTCGCCCAACAAGGCGCGCGCGTGGTTGTCGTATCTTCCGGTGATCCGGGGGTATTTGCCATGGCATCTGCCGTGTTCGAGGCGCTGGAGGCTCAGCCGCAATTCGAAGGCGTCGATATTTCTGTGCAGCCCGGCATCACCGCCATGCTTGCCGCAGCAGCAGCAGCGGGTGCCCCCTTGGGTCATGATTTCTGCGCGATCAATCTCAGCGACAATCTCAAACCGTGGAGCGTAATTGAGCATCGCTTGCGTATGGCCTCGCGCGCTGATTTTGCGATGGCATTCTACAACCCCCGCTCCAAATCTCGACCGCACCAATTCGGCGAGGCTTTGGCGATTTTGCGCGAGGAATGCGGTCCTGACCGCCTTATTACGTTCGCCCGCAACGTCACCCACGAGGACCAGCGTTTAAAAACCGTCACACTCGGCGAGGCGACCGAGGATATGGCTGATATGCGCACGGTTGTGTTGGTGGGCAATTCAGCAACCCGTCGGGTGGGTCCCTACGTCTATACCCCGCGTTCAGTGCTATGAGTGAGCCACGCCAATACAGCCCCTATATTAGCATATTCGGCCACATCCGGCCGCAGCGGCCGGTCAATCATGATGATCCGCAACCCCAACGCACGCGCCGCCTCAATCTTGGCGGCGGCACCACTGCCGCCTGCGTTCTTGGCGACTACATGGGTGATCCTGTGCTCCTGCATCAACGCCACGTCCCCGCTTACGTCAAAGGGACCCCGTGCAAGAGTGACATGGTAATCGGGCAGGGCGATTGGCTCCTCCGGTGCATCGACAAGCCTCAGCAGATAGTGGTGTTCGGGCCGCGCAGCGAACTGGTCCACATGCATTCGGCCAATCGCCAGAAAGATGCGGGTAGCGGGTTTGGGCAAAGCAACGCACGCGTTGGCGATGTCAGGCACATGGGTCCAGTGATCCCCCGCCTGCGCGCGCCACGCAGGCCGCGCCAGCCGCATCAGGGGCAAGCCACTTTTTCTGCACGCTTGGTATGCGTTTTGCCCCATTGTGTTGGCGAATGGATGGGTGGCATCGACCACGTGGCTGATCCCCTCATTCTTCAAATAGGTTGCCAGACCATCGGCCCCGCCAAAGCCGCCCACACGCACCGTAACAGGCTGCGACACCGGCGCATTTGTACGGCCGGCGTAAGAAAAAATAGTCTCTATTCGGGCGGAATGCAGGGCCTGCGCCAATTGGCTGGCCTCTGTGGTTCCGCCCAGCAGAAGGACGCGCATCATGGGTGATCCCTGGCTCAGCATTATCGGTTTAAACGAGGATAGCCTCGACGGCCTGTCGCCCGCAAGTCGTGCAGCGCTCGACGCAGCAGATATCGTCTTTGGCGGGCCACGACATCTTGATTTGGCGCAGGTCGGTTCGCGAGGGCGGGCTTGGCCCGTGCCATTTTCGACCACGCCAGTTCTTGACCTACGTGGGCAACGTGTTGCAGTGCTCGCCTCAGGTGATCCGTTTTGGCATGGGGCGGGTGGAAGCCTTGTACGTGACCTCAAGCGCGACGAATGGCGGGCTTATCCTGCCCCTTCGACCTTCACCCTTGCCGCTTCTGCGCTGGGCTGGCGGATGGAAGAGATCACCTGCCACGGACTTCACGCGGCTCCGCTTGCTCGGCTCCGAGGTGTGCTTGCACCCTTTGGACGGATGATCTGCCTGATGCGAGACGCGGATGCTCCTGCCGAACTGGCCGCTTGGCTGACTGCACAGGGTGCGGGCAAGGCCACACTAACGTTGATGGAGCGGTTGGGTGGCCCACATGAACGGCTGCGCGATGTGACAGCGGATGCCTTTGATCTCAAAGACATTATAGCACCTGTCGCAGTGGCAGTTGCCTTGCCTGCAAATGTTGGGCTCTCGCGGGCTTCCGGCCTGCCGGATGACAGCTTTGCCCATGATGGGCAACTTACCAAACAGCCAGTGCGTGCTTTGACGCTTAGCGCTCTTGCGCCGCGTAAGGGCGCTTTGTTGTGGGACATTGGGGCCGGCTCAGGCTCTATCTCGGTGGAGTGGTGTCTTGCAGGTGGGCGCGCGATTGCGTTCGAACAGCACGTTGCGCGGACCACAAATATCAGGCGCAATATTGATGCCTTTGGCCTGTCTCATAGAATGAAAGCCGTCGAAGGTCGTGCCGCTGATTGCGTGGTCAAAGAGCCCCTACCGGACGTTGTGTTTATTGGAGGAGGGGCGCGAAAACCTTTATTAGAGACACTTTATGCGTTGCTTCCTGCTGGTACACGCCTTGTTTCTAATGGTGTCACGCTTGAGACTGAGGCCCTGCTGGCAGAGGCCCATGCAGTTAGGGGCGGCACACTTATGCGGTTTGATATCGCGCAGGCTACACCCCTAGGCCCCATGCGGGGATGGACTGCATCTCGACCCATTGTGCAGTGGAGCGTAAACCTGTGAGGGTCGCAGGGATCGGATTTCGTAGCGGCGCTGCCATGGCATCGCTACAGGACGCACTGCTGCGCGCGATCGAGGCTTCGGGAGGTGCCCCGGTACAGGCGCTTGCGACTGAAAGCGCGAAGTCCCGCGCGCCCGTATTTCGCGAGTTGGCACAGGCTCTGGCTTTGCCCGGACTTGGTGTGAGAACAGATGATATGGCCCAGATGATCACACCAACGCAGTCACAACGAATTATCGACGCCTTCGGAACAGGTAGCCTTTGCGAGGCAGCGGCACTTGTAGCGTCGGGCCCGGATGCAGGACTGGTTGCGGTGCGGGTCGTCTCAGGCGATGGTATGGCAACAGCGGCAATTGCCGATGACGTAAAGGAAAACGAGTGACCGTACATTTCATAGGTGCTGGCCCAGGTGCTGCCGATTTGATCACCTTGCGGGGCCGCGACCTGATCGCAGCCTGTCCGGTGTGTCTTTATGCAGGGTCGCTGGTGCCGGAAGGTATTCTCGATCACTGCCCCGAAGGCGCGCATATCGTGAACACCGCGCGCTTGTCGCTAGACGAGATCATGGAAGAAATTAGCGCTGCCCATGCGCGGGGTCAGGATGTTGCGCGCATCCACTCTGGTGATTTGTCAATTTGGTCGGCGATGGGAGAGCAACTACGCCGCCTGCGTGCGTTGGACATCCCCTATGATGTGACGCCAGGAGTTCCCAGCTTTGCCGCCGCTGCCGCCACTTTGGCGACTGAGCTGACCCTGCCGGGCGTTGTGCAGTCGGTTGTGCTAACCCGCACGTCCGGTCGCGCAACAGCGATGCCGGAAGGGGAGTCGCTGGCCAATTTTGCGGCCACAGGCGCTACGCTCGCCATCCATCTGTCCGTCCATGTATTGGACCGTGTTGTGGAGGAGCTGACACCCCATTACGGTCCTGATTGCCCCGTTGCAGTTGTCTGGCGCGCCAGTTGGCCGGATGAGCGCGTTGTGCGCGCGACACTCGCCACGTTGAAAACCGAGATCGGGGAAGAAATGGCGCGCACAGCTCTTATCCTCGTTGGTCACGCCTTGGGATCTGAGGATTTCGGCGAAAGCAGGCTCTACGCGGGCGATTATGACCGCCGCTTCCGCGCTGTTGGCACGGCCCCTCGTTTTCCGGAGGCCGAATGATACCCCCCGGCCTGATGATTTCCGCGCCGGCTTCCGGCACTGGTAAAACGACGCTGATGTTAGGTCTGCTCGCGGCCTTTCGCGCGCATGGCGTGGAGGTGCAGCCGTTCAAAAGCGGACCGGACTACATTGACCCAGCCTTTCATACTGCCGCATCCGGTCGCGCGTCTTACAACATTGATAGTTGGTCGATGGAGACAGCGCGCATCGAAGGGTTGATGGGGAATGCCCAAGGCGCCGACCTGATCCTTGCTGAAGGTTCAATGGGATTGTTCGACGGTGTCGCAATAGAGGGCGCTTCCGGCAACGGAGCCAGCGCCGACATCGCCGCGCACATGGGCTGGCCCGTGGTTCTGGTGCTGGACGTGTCCGGTGCTGCGCAATCGGTCGCGGCGACAGCGCTTGGCTTTAAGATGATGCGCCCCGATGTGACCCTCGCGGGTGTTGTTCTCAATCGAGTTGCCTCTCCTCGCCATGAGGCACTTGTGCGGGTAGGGATGGAACAGGCAGGCATCACTGTGCTGGGTGTTCTGCCACGCCGATCCGAGATGGAACTGCCTGAAAGGCATTTGGGCCTTGTTCAGGCAGGTGAGCAAGAGAACCTTGCCGAAGTCCTTGCAGATGCAGCTGCGTTTGTGGCCGAGCATGTGGATCTGGGCGCTCTGCGCGCCGCCGCATTAGGTGCACGCGCCGACATATCCCCTGCTTTTAAAATCACCCCACCGGGCCAGCGTATTGCGCTCGCACAAGATAACGCTTTTGCATTCGTATATCCCCACCTGCTCGCCGGTTGGCGCGCTGCTGGTGCCGAGGTGCTGCCCTTTTCGCCCCTGCGGAACGAGGCACCGGATAACACTGCCGATATCTGCTGGTTGCCGGGGGGGTATCCTGAACTTCACGCTGGTACGCTCGCCGCAGCCGAGACATTTCTCAAGGGCCTGCGCAGCTTTGCTGAAACCCGCCCCGTGCATGGTGAATGCGGGGGGTACATGGCGTTGGGTGCTGGGTTGGTCGACAAGGAGGGTGTCCGGCATGAAATGGCAGGATTGCTCGGATTAGAGACTTCTTTCGCCAAGCGTAAGTTCCATTTGGGTTATCGCCGTGCCACCCTGAACGCCGCAATTCCGGGTGCCTCCGCAGGCGCGCAGCTGCGTGGTCATGAATTCCACTATGCCACCATTGTGCAGGAACCGGATACGCCTTTGGCACAGATCACAGATAGCAACGGCCTCAGTGTCTCCGAAACGGGTACTTACCGCAGGACGGGCGGTGGTGGGCAGGTTTCGGGCACGTTCTTCCATTTGATTGCGGAGGGCGCATGAGCGGCTTCGTTTCCTTTGTCTCCTCCGGCCCCGGTGATCCGGAGCTGCTGACTGTTCGCGCGGTCAAGCGGCTTGAGGCGGCTGATGTGGTGTTGTTCGATGATCTGTCCTCTGGCCCGATCCTGAGCCTCGCGCGCGCCGACGCTGATTTGATCGGTGTGGGCAAGCGCGCTGGCCGTCCTTCGCCCAAGCAAGACCATGTGAGCCGTGTGCTTGTGGAATATGCAGAATCAGGCCTTCAGGTTGTGCGGCTTAAATCAGGTGACAGCGGCATGTTCGGCAGGTTGGAAGAAGAGATAACCGCCCTGCGCGCCGCTGGCATCCCGTTCGAGATTGTCCCTGGCGTAACCAGCGCCTCCGCCGCCGCTGCCACCGCAGGGATTCCTCTGACCCGAAGGCTGACGGCGCGGCGGGTGCAATTCATTACTGGCGCGGATGTATCGGGTGATCTGCCGCCCGACGTGAACATAGCCGCATTGGCTGATCCATTGGCCACCACTGTTGTCTATATGGGTAAACGTACCTTTGCTGGCCTCGCTGCTCGGCTGATTGAGCACGGCCTGCCTGCGGATACACCCGCCATGCTTGCCGAAGCTGTATCGACCCCGGCAGAACGGCTAGAGCGTTTCACCATCGCCACGCTCGCCGCGCATCTGGAGGAAACCAAGACCAGCACGCCGGCGCTAATCTTTTACGGCCCGCTTGCGGAGCCAGAGTGATGAACATGTACGTCTGTACAACCTGCACGGCGCAAAGCGCAGAATTCGTGGATGAGGCCCGCGCAGCCTTGCCACATCTGACCGTCTCAGCAGTCGATTGCATGTCCGGATGTGCCCGTGCACAAACTGTGGCTTTCCGTGCAAAGGGTAAGGTTGCCTATCTGTTCGGAGAGATCACGTCGGCGGATTTACCAGTGTTAGAGACGTTTTCAAAGCTCTATGATGCGTCGAATGATGGCACCTTCAGTGATGCGCGTGTGCTTGGAGCACTGCGCACTAAAGCCATCGCACGGATACCCGCATGAGCCTTCAACTGACCCTCATCGGTATCGGTACGGGCAACCCCGAGCATCTGACACTGCAAGCCATTCGCGCGATGAATGCTCAGGATCTCATCCTGATTCCGCGCAAAGGCACAGGAAAAGATGATCTGGCCCAACTGCGCCGCGACATTTGTGCCGAGGTTCTCATCAACACGGCCACTCGTATTGCCGAATTTGAGCTCCCGGTCCGTAATGAGGCGACGCTGGATTACCGCCAGCGGGTGGATGACTGGCACGACGCCATTGCTGCTGTGTGGCAAGATGCTATCATAGTACATGGCGGCGCGAAAAAGGTCGCGCTTCTAGTCTGGGGTGATCCTTCGCTTTATGACAGCACATTGCGCATCGCGGCACGGTTAGACCCCGCGCCGGAGATCACGGTTATACCCGGCATCACATCCCTACAGGCTCTAACAGCCGCTCATGCGACTGTCCTGAACGAGATCGGGGCGCCCTTCATCGTCACAACAGGTCGTCGTTTGCGCGACGAAGGTTGGCCGCAAGGCGTCGACGCGGTTGCTGTGATGCTAGATTCAGGCAGCGCCTTTGGGACGATCGCACCCGACGGTATCCATATCTGGTGGGGTGCTTATGTGGGCATGACGGAGCAGATCATCGTCGAAGGGCTTTTGTCAAAAGTCGCCGACGAGATCACGCAAACCCGCGCCCGTGCGCGCGCTGATCACGGCTGGATTATGGATATCTACCTGCTCAAAAAAATCTGATGGGGCAAAGGAACGCTAGTCCGGATCCACCTTGCCGCGCATGGCCTTCACCTCACCACGCACTTTCTTCGCCTTTAGCCGCCGCTTTTTAGACCCTAAAGTGGGCCGCGTGGCAATTCTGCGTTTGGGCGGGGTGATTGCTTTTTCAATCAGTTCTTTGAGCCGTGCACGCACGATCTCACGGTTGCGCGCTTGACTGCGTGTTTCATCACATTGCAGAACCAGCGCGCCTTCGCCTGTCCACCGGCGACCAGCAAGCCGTCTCAGACGGTTTTTCACCGGCAAGGGCAGGGAGGGCGAAGTGGCGGCCTCGAACCGCAGCTCCACAGCAGAAGATACCTTGTTCACATTCTGCCCGCCCGGACCGGACGCGCGCATGAAGCTCTCGGTCAACTCCCAGTCCTGAATGATGATGGCATCTGTTATATGAAGCATGGTCAGGATCATAGCGCGGATCTGGAGGAGGTGAAGGGGCACTGGTCCAACATGCGAAATGGGCCGCCCTTTTCAGAGCGGCCCAATCGAATTGTATAGGAGGCGAGATCGGTTGGACCGGTGACCCGCTCTGGATTTCAGACTGCCAAGGGCTGCCCTAGCAATTGACCTCCAAAGCTGTTCCGACACCTCGCTCCAGTACCTTTCTTGACACTAGATCACCTCCTTTACATTTTGTTAAACCTGTCATCAGCGTCCCATAGGTTTTCAAATTCGCAAAGCTTTTTTTGTTGGTGATCCGGATTTTTCTTCAACAGTGCCTGTTCAGGCGGCACGCAGCCGCGCGGTGATCATCCTGAACGGCACCAACGCAATCAGCGCCAACGTCAGTTTTACCACCCAGTCCGCTACGGCAAGGGAAACCCACAGCGGCGTTTCTGGGCCTACACCCAGCATCGGGATCACTTCAGATGCCCAAGACACATCTGTTGCAGGATGCACGAAGGACAGCGCGCCAGAGAAGGCGACAGAAAAGAAGATGATCGTATCAACGGAGCTGCCAACTATGGTCGAGACAAGCGGCGCTTTCCACCAGCGACCTTCGCGCAAGGCGGCGAAGATGCCCACGTCCAACATCTGCGCTACAAGGAAGGCCAGGCCAGAGCCGATAGCGATGCGCACGGTGACCAGTGGTCCGAACTCACCCATGATCTGAGTGCCGATCAGCGAACAGATGATGCCCACCACAAAGCCAGCAAGCACAACGCGGCGCGCGGCGGCGGTACCGTAAACGCGGTTCATCACATCGGTGACGAGGAAAGCGAGAGGGTAGGTGAACGCCCCCCATGTGAGCCAGTTTCCATAAAGGAACTGAACAAGAATATTGGAGGCCACAACGATGGCGGCCATGGCAATAATGCCAAGAAGATGGGTGCGTGTCATAATATTAACCGTTTTATGCAAGGGTGCGGCGACTTGGCCTGCGGGGATCGCAGACAGAGGCTGCTTTAGGTGTCTTCGTTGATTTTCGCAACCCTATTCCCTGACGCGGTACTCTACGATCTGGGTCCGGAGGATACGGAGAAAGTTATCGTCCGAGATCATGGTCACATGCATTTGACCACTGGCATCGCTCCAGACGCTGATGCCTTCGAGATTATCATATTGGGTGGGTACCGTCGTCAACAGCGTGTATTCACGGGGTGCACGTGGGTCGATCACAAACAGGCGGATACGGCTACGAAAACCCAAGGGTGTTACAGACCGCTCCAGAAGCCACAGCCGACCTTTCGCGTCAATATCCGCCCCCACCGGAACGAAAGAGTCGCGTTGCGGGATGCGCGCGCTAATCCGCCATTGTCCGTTCGAATAGGCATACAGCGGAAATGGAGCGCCGCCTTCAGGTGCGGTCTCCGCAATTGCATAAAGCGTCCCGTCCGGTGCAACGGCCAGTGCTTCGACACCTCCATTTGGTTCCATCTTGTTCTGAAACGGCAGCACGATGCGTTTGAACGTGCGCCCGCTAGAGAGATCGACCTGCATGATCCTGTGCCGGTGCTCGAACGAGACGAAGGCGGTGCCGTCATCCGCAATGGCAATGCCCTCGGCATCGCTTGCTTTCTTGCCCAACCTTTCTCCGGCTGCTTTGCCCAATGCGGTTACGCGTTGCACACCGACGCCAGAGATGCGGCCGTTTGCGCGTTGCAAGCTCGCAGTCACAAGTTGCCCACGGTCGTTGATCACCGTCATCTGTGCACCTTGAGTACCAATCTCGATGCCGGACCAGCCCCCGAACCATGACGCGTCAAGCTGCCAACGCGGCGCTCCGTTTGCGTGCAGCGACGGCTCTGCAAGTACGCTTCCGCACAGGCAGATCAACGCCAGTGCAAGCCGGATCAATTTGCGTCAAGCACGGATTTACACTGTGCTGGAAGATCGGCCAGAATAAGTTCGCCACGCGGTTTGCTTGGCGTTTTCTTTGCGCCCGGTTTCGGCTTTGGTGGCTTGATGATGTTGGACTGCCATTGGCGGGCATCAGCACATCCATCCCCTGCTGGTGGCGGGTTCTGGTCCACACAGCCGCGCGCCCCTTTGGGGCAGCTCAGGCGCACGTGGAAATGGTAGTGGTGTCCGTACCAAGGCCGGATTTTGCGCAGATAGCTGCGATCACCCCGTTCGTCGTCACACATCTGGACCTTCGCGCCGGGGAATACGAAGATTCGTGCTACGCGCGGGTCTTTTGCCGCAGCTTTGATGATTTCATGATGTGACCGCGTCCAAAAGTTGTTCACATAGGCGCCGGCGGAACGGCGCGTAGAGATCGATGAGATGTTCTCGCGTTGGGTGCGCGTCAGGCTCAGTGACGTGGGCGGCAGCATCCAGATATCCGCATCCAGCCCCATTTGGTGGCTGCGGTGACCCGTTAGCATCGGACCGCCACGGGGCTGGCTCATGTCTCCGACATACAGGCCGTTCCACCCCGGTTTCTGGGCAGCAACGCGGCTGAGCTTTTTAACCATGTCGATCAGTTCGGGATGGCCCCAGTTGCGGTTGCGCGACAGCCGCATTGCTTGCCACGTCGGCCCGCTTTCTGGCAACTGCTCTGCTCCAGCCAAGCAGCCCTTGGCATAGCTGCCGAAAGCGCTGGGCGTTTGCGAGGTCGCAAATGACTTTGTGCCAAACAGCTTTTTCGCCTGCACATTGGCCAGCGGTCCGGCCAGTTCGCCTATGGCGGGCAGCACTGGCTGCTTTTCCTTGGAACCGCTGATGTCACGCGCGCCGCCGCAGCTGGCAACCAGAGCGCTTAGCACGGAGATCGTGAGTAATTTTCTGAAGTTCATTTGTTGAAATCCCCTCTCGGTTTAACCCAGATTAGCAGAACCAACCCGATGATGAACAGCCCCACAACGGGACTGACACCCAATCTTTGACTACCGGTGATCTGGCTGGTGAAAGCAATCAGCGCGGGGGCAAGAAACGATGTCGCCTTCCCGGATAGCGCATAAAGCCCAAAGGCTTCTGTCATTCGTTCAGGGTTGGCCTGCCGTGTCATCATGTTGCGCGAAGACGCTTGCAAGGCACCGCCAGCTGCCCCAATCACCGCACCGGCGATGAAAAAGGTCACATGAGGCAGGGTAGAGCCTTGGGCGATCGAGATAAAAAGAATTGATTGCGGTGTGATCGTCACGATGAGCAGCGACACAAAGGTCAGCGCCAGCACGCAAAAGATAATTACAGGCATTGGCCCCACGCGGCGGTCAACCCGTCCGGATATCCAGCAAAACACAGCGCCTGAAATTGCCGCGACGATCCCAAAAATGCCGACTTGGGCGATCGACCACCCCAATACACCCAAAGCATAGACTCCACCAAAGGTATAAAGACCATTGAGGGCGTCGCGATAGAACATGGACGATCCCAGATATGCCATCAGCGACGGATGGCGCGGCAACCCTTTCAGCGTCCGTCCCAGATCGCGGAGGCTTTGTCCGATCAGAAAGGGGGCCGCGCCGGTCACGCGTGTGTCGCGGGCATAGAGAAAGAAGGGCACCATGAAGACAGCGAACCATATCGCAGTAAGCGGCCCGACGACCCGCGTATCAGCCTTTGTTGTAGGATCAAGGCCGAACAACGGGGACAGACCGAACATCGTATTTCCGCTGGGTGTCGCCTGAAATAGGGCCAGCATCACGACAAGAGATAGCACGCCGCCGACGTATCCGAAGGCCCAGCCTGAGCCCGATATGCGCCCCAGTTCAGCCGTATCATCGTGAAGCTCGGGCAGGTAGGAATTTGTGAAAATCGTCGCGAATTCCATTCCGATTAGGCCGATCCCGAAAAAGAACAAAGCCCAGATCACCGAGAAATCCTGCGGGGCTGTCCACCACAAGGCATAAGAGCCGACGAAGTACATGACCGAGAACAACAATATCCAAGGCAGCTTGCGTCCGGAGTTGTCAGCGATTGCCCCCAGAATGGGTGCTAACACAGCGATGAATATGCCCGCCGCAGCAAGGCCCCAGCCCCAATAGGCTTGCGCCTGCGCGCGTGCGGCCCCTTCGGCCATCCCCTCGGCCATCAGATTGCCGGAAAGCGTACCGGTGAAATACGGTCCAAAGATAAAGGTGAGCAAAAGCGTGTTATAAGGCTGGCTCGCCCAATCAAAGAAATACCAGCCCCAGATGCGCTTGCGCTGTGACACTACTGACATTGAGCTGCCTCCCCCGTTTTCCCAACGTAGAGCAGCCTAAACCCTGTCGCGCAAGGGAGAGCTTTTTACTGACCACAAATCGGTTCGCCGACATCTTTGTTCTTGCTACCAAATTTTGTCTACCCTGAGCAGACAAGGTTTTAGGTAATACGACTGGACACGACCTATGATCGGGCTCGTGTATTTCAGCACAGCGACAAGCAACATGTCTTAAAGTGAGGTGGGTGCATGGGCCCTGAAATCGGCTGAAAAGAACCGTAAGCTTGGGATAAGTGGTGTGCTGGCTCTTAACGGGCGCAACTTTTGTCAGGTTCTGGAGGGGGAGGCGGATCAGGTGAACGGTCATCCGTGAGGATGGCCGCCACGCAGGCTTCAAAATCTTGGGTCAAATGCCGATTGAAAAGCGCCGCTTTGCAGAGTGGGCCGTGACGCGGGTGGACGAGCTTGATTTCTCCGATGTCATGGGCGCGATGGAGCCCTGAATATCTGCCTTAGCTGTCTTGCATCGGCGGCCAAGGCCGCATTGCCTCGGCTTCGGTCCATTTCTTGATCCAGTCCGGCATTACAGGAGAGGATACATCCAGCCCCAGCGCGGCCAATATGCGCGGCGGCTTCACGATGCCGTCCTTGTCAGTCATCGCGGCGCGGTACAGCACGTGACTGGCGCATTCGCCGTCTCGCTTCCACATGGACTGCTCAATATACATGAACTTGTCATCCCAGCACACCGCGCGGCTGCGCACCTCGAACCGCTCGAATCCGCGGATCCGGCGTCGGAACCGAACATGCGAGCCTGCCATTGTCATCCCCCAACCCTCGCGGCGGATCACATTCACCAGTCCCGCGCGCATGGCCATCGCACTGCGCCCCAGATCATAAAGCGTCAGCGCGCGCCCGTTGTTGAGCTCAAGAAACACGTCCAGATCATGGGGCCAGCAAATGTGGTGGGTCACATGGGTCTCGGTCAGGTTGGAAAAGCGCGGCTGGCGGCTGGCCAGAAACACGTCCTTGAATAGGCGAATAAACGGGAACATCGGGGTCTCCTTCGCGCCGTTCAAACGCCGCGAAGCGGGTCGGGGTCAACCACGAACCTTGCGGCACTCTTGCCCTTTTTGTGCTGCGCGCTTAACTGGAAGGTAGACCCACTTACAAAAGGACTGCCGCCTGTGACATCCCTGTTCATGATTTTGATGCTTTTGCTGAACATCCTGTGGTTCTTTATCATCGCCCATGTGGTGATGTCGTGGCTGATCAACTTTCAGGTGTTGAACACGCGCCAGCCTTTGGTTGCGCAGATTTGGTACGGGATTAACCGCCTGCTAGAGCCGATCTATACACCTATTCGCAATGTCCTTCCCAATATGGGTGGCATCGATCTGGCGCCGCTGGTTGTGCTGATCAGTGTGGCGGTTGCGCGGATCGTTCTGACCAACAACGCGGCGCTGTTCTACTAAATCAGGCAGTGTAAAAAGGCCGCACGCGCCTGAGTAGCCCTTGCCCCCCTTTCGACGATATGGGAGTTTGGCTGCGCTGCATTTCCCAACCCTAGGTCTGCCTTATGTCCGGCGCTGCCCCGCTGCTAAAAGATGTATTCGGCTTTGACGGGTTTCGCCCTGGACAGGAAGAAATCGTTGAGGCGGTGACCGCCGGTGAAAACGTGCTGGCCATCATGCCCACGGGCGGCGGCAAGTCTTTGTGTTTCCAATTGCCTGCGTTGATGCGTGAAGGGGTCACAGTGGTGATCTCTCCGTTGATTGCTTTGATGCGCGATCAGGTCCGCTCGCTGCAAGAAGTCGGCGTTGGTGCAGGTGCGCTTACCTCTGGCAATACCCCAGAAGAGACTGACGCGGTCTGGGCTGGCCTTGAGGCCGGTACACTCAAGCTTTTGTACATGGCGCCAGAACGTTTGGCCGCCGGTTCAGTCATCGGGATGCTCAAACGCGTCGGCGTTAAGCTGATTGCTGTAGATGAAGCGCACTGCGTCAGCCAATGGGGTCATGACTTTCGCCCGGATTATCTACGCATCGGAGAGCTGAAGCGCGCCCTTGGCGTACCGCTTGCCGCCTTTACTGCCACAGCAGATGCCGAGACTCAGGTTGAGATCATTCAGAAGTTGTTCGACGGCGAGCCACCGCGTGCGTTTCTCCGAGGATTCGACCGACCAAACATCCATCTGGCCTTTGCTGCCAAGAACTCTCCGCGCAATCAGATCCTGAACTTTGCCGCCGCGCGGCGTGGTCAGTCAGGCATCGTCTATTGCGGCACACGGGCCAAGACGGAAGGTATCGCGCGCGCGCTGAACGAAGCCGGACAAACCGCCATTCACTATCATGGTGGTATGGAAGCCGAGGACCGCCGCATCGCCGAGCGCCGTTTTCAGCAAGAGGACGGTCTGATCGTCGCCGCTACGATTGCCTTCGGTATGGGGATCGACAAACCGGACATTCGATGGGTCGCCCATGCCGACCTGCCCAAGAGTATCGAAAGCTACTATCAGGAAATCGGCCGCGCGGGTCGCGACGGTGCACCGGCTGAAACGCTGACATTATTTGGTCCCGAAGACATCCGCCTGCGTCGCACACAAATCGACGAAGGGCTTGCCCCACCAGAGCGGCGTAGCGCGGATCATGCGCGGCTGAATGCGCTTTTGGGCTTGGCCGAGGCGCTAGAGTGTCGTCGCAAAACATTGCTGGGGTACTTCGACGAGAGTGATGTCACCTGTGGCCGGTGCGATCTGTGTGACAGCCCTGTTGATACATTCGATGGCACTACGGCTGTGCGCAAAGCGTTATCCGCGATGCTGCGCACCGAGGAATGGTTCGGTGCTGGCCATCTGATTGATATTCTGTTGGGCAACGAGACCGACAAGGTCAAGCAACGGGGCCATCAATCTTTGCCGACCTACGGCGTGGGAACCGAATACTCCAAACCCGAATGGCAGGCCGTGTTCCGGCAAATGATGGGCCGTGATCTTGTCCGCCCTGACCCCGCCCGCCACGGCGCGCTTCGCATGACCGATGCGGCACTGCCGATCCTGCGCGACGAGGCCAAAATTACCCTGCGCCGCGACAGTATTAAGGCCGCAGGCAGCGCTAATCGCCGACCCGCCGTCAAAGCAATGGTAAGCGAAGAAGACGCGCCGCTGCTCAGCGCATTGAAGGCCAAGCGCCGCGGGTTGGCCGAGACAGCGAAGGTACCGGCCTACATCATCTTCACGGACCGCACCTTGATCGAAATGGCTGAAATGCGCCCTGCCAATCTGGACCAGATGGCGCAAGTCAGCGGCATTGGCGCCAAAAAGCTTGAAAGCTACGGCGCGGCTTTTCTGGAGGTCATCAACGGCGAGGCCCAGATGATGCATCCGCAGCGGCGCAAGTTGGCTGGGCGCGACGCGGGCAGTGTCTATGACCAATTGCTCGAGGTTCAGGCAGGGCTGTCACGCGGTGCGCTGGGCACGGAAAAGCCACTGAGCTGTTCGGCATCGTTGCTGGCCAAGGTCGCGCAGATGCGAAATGCAGATGCAGGCGGCATTGAGCGGATATTAGGAGAGCGGCGCGCCGAGCGTTTTGGGGCCGCATTTCTGGACGTACTGCGGCACGCTGACTAAGTACCCGTGCAGAACAAAGAGGGATACCTATGCTTGTTGTGATTTCACCGGCCAAGCGGCTGGATTGGGCTGAACGTGATGTAACAACCACAGCCCCTGATTTTCAGGAGGACGCGGTGCGTCTGGTCAAAACCGCGCGCAACCTGACATTGGGTGACATCAAATCGCTGATGTCGCTGAGCGATGATCTGGCCAAGCTCAACCGTGACCGTTTCAAAGCGTTCGAGGAAACCCCATCCACTGATCTAACCCGCCCAGCGGCACTCGCTTTCGCAGGCGACACTTATCAGGGGCTAGAGGTCGACAGCCTAGACGCTGATGAACTGGCCTTTGCACAAGAGCATTTGCGCATTCTCTCCGGCCTGTACGGTGTGCTACGTCCGCTTGATGCGATCCAGCCTTATCGGCTGGAGATGGGTAGCCGACTTAAAACGCGGCGCGGCAAGAACTTGTACGAATACTGGGGTAGCGATCTGTCCCGTGCACTGAATGCGCAGGCCGAAGCCACGGACAGCGACGTTTTGGTAAACTGTGCAAGTCAGGAATATTTTGGTGCGGTCGATCTTGAAGCGCTCAAGCTGCGGGTGATCACACCACAATTCATGGAAGACAAAGGCGACGGCAAAGGACCAAAGATTGTCAGCTTCTTTGCCAAGAAGGCACGCGGTGCCATGGCGCGATTTGTCATGCAAAACCGCATATCTGACACAGATGGTCTGTTTGATTTTGACACCGGCGGATACGCTTATACTCCGTCGCTGTCCAAGCCTGATGCGCCGATCTTTTTGCGTCCCTATCCAGCCTCCTGAACTACAGAGTTTCTAACAGGTAGTGTGCCTTTTGGTTGCGCCAGCAGGATGTGCTCTTCCAGCACTGCGCGGCGCAACGGTTTGGTCAGATAATGGTCAAGTCCAGCCTGCAGGATAGATTTGTCATCGTCCAAAAGCGCATGGGCCGTCATGGCGACAACGGGGATATGACCACCATTCCGAGCTTCGATCTCACGGATTTTGCGGGTGGCCTGTTTGCCGTCCATGCGCGGCATTGAGATGTCCATGAACACTAGATCCGGCTTGAACGTTTCATATAGAGCAACGGCTTCCTCGCCATTCGCTGCGAACTCCAGATCAATGTTCAGAGGTTTGAGCATCTTGCTTAAGACCAGCCGGTTGGTCCGGTTATCTTCTGCGGCGAGCACCCGCATCTTTCGCAATAGCTCCGTTCCTTGCGACGCTGGTAGTAGCAGGCCGCTCCGACCTTCATGCGATGGCGGCGGAGCAACTTGTTGCAAAGCTATGAAAAGCTTTTGCCGCGGCAACGGCTTTTGCAGCATTTCGGCAAAATTCCCGGCACGAGGATCATTTTTCAAACCAGCCAGGTTCGAGCTGAGCAGCAACACAGGCGCGGTAAATCCCCGTTTCTTCAGCTCTGTCGTTAGCGCAAGCCCATCAATCTGCGGCGGCTTGTGGTCGGTCATAACGAGATCAATCGTGGCATCCATCGCCTTTAACGCGTCGTCACTGGAGGATACTCCGACGGGCTGAAGCTGCAACTGCTCCAACTGCCGCTCAAGTACTTTGCGGTTGGCAGTCAAATCTTCGACGATCAGCACGCGGCGAATGTCCAGCGACAGCGAAGGATACGAAACGTCAATTGGCCCGGTGGCTGCCATTTCAATTCGGAAGCCAAAACACGATCCGGCACCTTCTTCGGAAGTGACCCAGATATCGCCCTCCATCAGTTGGACCAGCCGTTTGGTGATGGCAAGGCCTAGGCCCGTGCCATCGAACTGGCGGTTGCGTTCGTTCTCTACCTGATTGAACTCACCAAAGATGTGGTCGGTCATGTGGGATGGGATTCCTATGCCAGTGTCCTCCACTGCCATGTGAACGGCCACAGTTCCCTTACCTGCATTCGCAACGCCAGTCACGCGGATCAGGACGTGTCCCTGCGCAGTGAATTTGATCGCATTGCCGATTAGATTGGTCAGAACTTGGCGGACACGGCCCGCATCCCCCACTAGGTCGGTCGGTAGAAAAAGATCATAATCAAGAAGCAGTTCAAGCCCCTTTTCCCGCGCCATAGGTTGCAACAGCATGATGACTTCTTGGCAGGCCCGCTCCAGATCGAAGGCAGCGCTGTGTAACTCTAGCCTGTCGGCTTCGATTTTTGAGTAGTCCAGCACGTCGTTGATAATGACCAGCAACGCCTCGCCAGAGTTTCTGATTGTCTGGACGAACAGGCGCTGTTCTTCGTCCAGCACCGTATCGTCCAGCAGTTCTGCCATGCCAACGACACCGTTCATCGGGGTGCGGATTTCGTGGCTCATATTAGCAAGGAAAGCAGACTTTGCGCGGTTGGCGGCTTCGGCTTGTTGCCGTGCAGCGTCAAGCTCGCGCTCGTACACCACCGTAGCAGTGATATCGAGGCCGAGCGACACGACATCCCCCCCCGGTCCGCGCTGATCGATCATCTTGATATAGCTGCCATTCCACAGCTGGATCACTTCGGGTTCCGGATGGCGCGCCTGAAAGCGGGTGAGCATCCGCTGACGCCATGCCGTAGGCTCCATCCCGCCAAGGTCCACAATCCCCTCGTCGGTCAGCGCTTGAAGAATCGTGACGAAATTCACGCCCGGTTTGATGACTTCCAGCTCTTCGAACACCGCCAGATAAGACTGGTTTGCCATAATGAGCCGGTTATCTCCGTCAAAAAACGCAAACCCATCCTTAATTGTCTCGATCGAGTGCCAAAGCCGCCGTTCGACCACCGCGATCTTTTCATGTGCGGCACTTAAGTCAGATTTTACCTTACGATTCTCCGCGCCCATGCTTTCGACCAGCGCGCGCGTATCCCCGATCTCGTCGCTCAACTGGCGTGCGTGACGGCCGAGCTTGCGGTTTGCTGCAAACAGCTCCGCTTTCTTGAGCTCCAGCATCCGTTCGGCTGCCAAACGGCCGCGCCGCTCTTCGGTGAGTTTTTGCTGTAGACTCATCCATTCCTCACTGGTCGCATGCCGCAGGCCTATATGTGCGCTGATCTGCGTAAACATACGCTTAAGGTGAACGCCCTTGCTTGATGGCTTGGCCTCGTGGCACGCTGAAGACATTAGGAAATGGGATTCTGTCATGCGGTTTTTGCGGGTTTTTGCGGGGATGGTTCTCTGGCTGACGTTGGGGCTTTCGGCTGCTGTTGCGCAACAGGTCCTTCCCGATCACCGCTATGTAACGACGCCCGATACCGATTTTTTCGGCGCAGATTTGGGACCCTGGTTTGACACGTCGCGCGCCGCCTGTATGCGGGCCTGCGATGCGCAATCCAGCTGTGTTGCGTTTACCTTCAACACCCGTTCCAACGCCTGTTTTCCGAAATCCGATGTGACACGGGTAGAGTTCTTTGAGGGCGCGGTTTCGGCACGCAAAGTGCAAACCCCTGCGGCGGCGCAATCCCTGGCGTCACGCCGTAAAGCCGCGCTTGGATCATTGAAAGATGGTGATTACGCACAAGCTGAAGCGCTGGTGCAGATCAATGCGGACCGCCATCCTGACAGCGGCTTTTCGCTGGCCGATACCATAGCCGCCATGCAAGCCGCAATCACGCGAGGTGATACCGCTTCTGCCGCTCGCTTTGCTGGTAGCGCTGCCGCGTTGTCGGATCGGGGTGATCTCTGGGCACGACTCGCTTGGTTGGGGCTGCGTCCGCGCGGCATTACCCCGCGCGATCTTGCAAACCAGCTTGAGCGGGAGGCAGTGCCTGCTGCGCTAAACGCCTATCTGCGCGCGGAAACTGTTGATGCGCAGGTGACCGCGCTTGATCTGTTGGCCCGCGCGCTTGAGGAAAACCGTCGCGGGCGTGATATGATTGCCCCGCTGCGGCTGGCAATGGCACTGGAGCCGCGCGAGGAGTTGGGCACAGCGCTTGATACCGCCATCGAAAAATATGGATTTCGCATCACTGACACCCGTGTGGACAATAACAGCGCTCGCCCGCGTATATGCGCAGAATTCTCGGAGCGGTTGGTACAAGCGGGCACAGACTATCAGCCGTTTGTAAGAGTTCAGGACCCCACGCTGGTCGTTGAGGCGGACGAGCGGTCGCTGTGCATCGAAGGTGTCACTCATGGTGCGCGCTATACTGCGACTTTCCGTGCAGGTCTGCCTGCGGCCAGTGGCGGGATTTTGCACAAGGACGTGACCGTGACCCTTTATGTGCGGGACCGCGACCCTTCGGTCCGCTTTACAGGCCGCGCCTATGTACTGCCGCGCGGACCGGAAGCTGCCTTACCGGTTGAGACGGTGAACGCCGATTCCGTCACGCTTAAGCTGCGTCGCATCAGCGACCGCAACCTGCTGCGTGCGATGCAGGACAGCTATTTTGGCAAGCCGCTGAGCAAGTATGAAGAAGACAACTTCTCTAGCACCATTGCGCAGGATGTCTGGAGCGGTACGGGCATTGTTCAAAATACGCTCAACTCCGCAATGACCACGCGTATCCCGCTGGCCGAGGCGCTTAAGGACCAGCCCGCTGGCATTTATGCACTGACAGCGGGGATCAAAGGTGCTGACCCCTATGACAATCCTGCCGCTACCCAATGGTTCATCCTCACTGATTTAGGCCTAAGCACGATGTCCGGCACCGATGGATTGCACGCAACAGTGCGTGGTCTTGGCGATGCAGAGCCACGCGCTGGTGTGACGCTTTCACTGATCTCGCGTGCAAACGCTGTGCTGGGCGAAGCCGTGACTGACGCGGAAGGGCGCGCGCATTTTCCCGCGGGGCTGACCCGTGGCAGCGGCTCAGCTGCGCCCGCCTTGCTGACGGCATTGAATGCACAAGGCGACGGGGCTTTTCTGTCGCTAACCGATCCCGCTTTCGATCTATCTGATCGCGGTGTAGAAGGCCGACCTCCTGCGCCCGCGATTGATACGTTTCTGACCACGGATCGCGGTGCCTACCGTGTGGGCGAAACCGTTTTTGCCACCGTTCTCACTCGTGACGATCAGGGGCGCGCGTTAAATGGCCTGCCCTTGGTGGCGGTGCTGAACCGCCCTGATGGTGCTGAATATAGCCGAACTCTGAGTGCAAATGCAGTAGCGGGCGGTCATGTCTTTGCGCTGCCCGTGGGGGCGCAAGCGCCGCGTGGCGCGTGGCGTCTGGATATCTTTGCCGATCCTGTTTTGGGGCCGTTGGCATCCCAGACGCTATTGGTAGAGGACTTCCTTCCAGACCGGATCGAGTTTGACCTGAGCCTTTCTGATGCACCGATAGCCTTGGGCGATGAACCTGTGGCACAGATTGAAGCGCGCTATCTGTTTGGCGCGGCTGCCGCTGATCTGCCGGTCGAAGGGGAGTTGCGGTTGCGCACAACGCGCGTCCTTGATGCACATGTGGGCTACCTTTTTGGCCGCCATGATGAACGGTTTGACACTCGGACCTTGTACCTTGATCCGGTGCGCACGGATACACAGGGGATCGTGCAACTAAACCTCGCGATGCCGGATGTTTCGGAAATGCCCAGCCAACCGCTTAAGCTGGCGCTGGCCGCGCGCGTCGCCGAAGGATCGGGGCGTCCAGTTGAGCGTAGGCTCGACCGGACGCTTACGCCGCAAGTCCCCATGATCGGGGTGAAGCCCAATTTTGATGGCGTTCTATCCGAGGGTGCGGAGGCAGGGTTTAGCCTGATCTCAACAGCGGGTGAAATTCCTGTGCGCTGGGGCTTCAACCAAATCGAAACCCGTTACCAGTGGTACCAGAACGGAGGTGGCTGGGATTGGGAGCCTGTGACCCGCCGCATCCGTGTCGCCAGCGGAGAGTTGACGCTGTCCAAACAGCCCACTGATCTGGCACTGCCCACAACTTGGGGGCAATACGAACTGGTGGTTGAACGGACAGACGAGCCTTATGCAGCGTCCTCGGTCGCACTCGCGTCCGGTTGGTATGGCAGCGATGATGCTTCGGCCACTCCAGATTTTCTGGCCGTCTCGCTGGACCGTGAAGCCTACGCTACCGGTGATATTGCCCAGCTGCGCATCGTGGCACCAGAGGCGGGCGTGGCGATGATCTCTGTCCTGTCCAACCACGTGATCGAACAGCAAAGCATGAAGGTGGAGGCGGGTGAAACCGTGATCCCCCTGATCGTGACCGAGGAGTGGGGCAACAGCGCCTATGTCTCTGCGGCGGTCGTCCGGCCCATGGATGTTCAGGCTGGGCTTAACCCCGCGCGCAGTTTGGGACTGGCCCACGCGCGTATCGTGCCGGGGGAAAAGCAACTCTCTGTTACTCTTGAAGCTCCACAGGAAAGTGACGGGCAGGCGGGTATCCTGTCTGTGCCAGTGCGTGTGGCCGGTATCAAAGAGGGTGAAACTGCCTATGTCGCTCTTGCGGCGGTGGATGTGGGCATTTTGAACCTGACGGATTTCAAAGTGCCTGATCCCTCGGACCACTATTTCGGCCAGCGCCGCCTCGGGGTTGGTTTGCGGGATGTCTACGGTCGCCTGATCGACGGGTTTAGCGGTGCAATGGGCACTGTCCGGTCCGGTGGCGATGCGGCTGCTACAGCCCATCTGCAATCGCCCCCGCCGACAGAGGCGTTGATGGCGTTTTTCAGCGGTCCGGTCACCGTGGGCGCGGATGGGCGTGCGATGATCGAAGTGACGCGGCCTGCGTTTAACGGCACGATCCGCTTGATGGCTGTCGCGTGGTCCGAAACGGCAGTTGGCAACGCGACCCAAGACGTCACCGCGCGTGATCCGGTGGTCATTGCCGCCAGCTTGCCGCGCCTGCTAGCTCCGCAAGATCAAAGCCGGCTGCTGCTGGAGTTGATTCATACGCGTGGCGGCAGTGGTGTCATGAAGCTCACGGTGTTTGCCGATGCGGGCATCGCTATGGGGGACGTGCCTTCGGAAGTGAACATTGCTGAGGGTGGTACCTTGCGCCTGTCGCTTGACCTGACCGCGCGGGAGGTGGGGGATCATGAAATCACGGTTGAGCTTACCACACCGGACGGCGCGATCCTGCGCCGTGTCTTGCGCATGCCGGTCCGTATCCATGATCCCGAAATCGCCACCACCCGCCGCTTTACCCTCAACGCGGGCGAACGGTTCACCTTTGATCGCGCCGCGTTGACGGGACTGCGTGCAGGCACTGCCGAGGCGACCTTGGCCGTGGGACCATTGGCGCGGTTTGATATACCGGGTCTGCTGCGTCAGCTTGACCGCTATCCCTACGGCTGCACCGAGCAGGTCACCTCAGGTGCGCTGCCGCTGTTGTATCTTGATGGTCTGGCACAAGAAGCTGGCCTGGGCGAACCTGAAAGCATCAACGCCAAGATCGCTGACGGTATCGCGCGCGTTGCGGCGCGACAGACCTCTAACGGTGCGTTCGGGATGTGGCAGGCAGAGACGGGCGCCTTCTGGCTTGACGCTTATGTAAGTGATTTCCTCTGGCGTGCACAGGCCGAAGGCCATGCCGTCCCGTCGCGCGTGCTTTCGTCTGCGTTGGGCAACCTGCGCAATCGGATCAACTTTGCCCCTGACTTCGATGATGGGGGCGATGATATTGCCTATGCGTTGCTGGTTCTCGCACGCGCGGGGGCGGCCCAGATGGGAGATTTGCGATACTACGCCGATACCAAGGCGGGTGCTTTTACCACGCCGCTGGCAGCGGCACAGTTGGGGGCGGCGTTGGCGGCTTATGGCGATCCTCAGCGCGCGGACCGCATGTTTGCCCGTGCCGGTGCGCTGCTGTTGAAATCAACGGACCGGACGGCATGGCGGGACGACTTTGGCAGTGGCCTCCGCGACCGGGCTGCTGTGCTGACGCTCGTGACCGAAGCGGGCAGTAACGCGTTGGACCTTGTCGGGCTTTCGCAATCTTTGGTGCCGGACAACCGCACTTTGTCGACGCAGGAAGCTGCCCAAGTGGTGCTTGCCGCTCATGCTCTGGATAGTACTACAGGAAACAGCGGTATCGAAGTGGATGGCGTGCCTGCCACGGGAGCGATCATTCGTAAGCTCAGCGATCGCGATCTGCGCAGTGTTGAGGTGCACAATAGTGGTACCGCTCCGATGGATATTACCCTCACCAGCTATGGTGTGCCTGAGGTCACCCCCGACGCAGGAGGCTACGGCTATGCGCTGACCCGCAGGTATTTTACGACGGAAGGGGAACCCGTGACAGGCGCGGTTGCCACGGGAACGCGGCTGGTTGCAGTGCTGGATGTTCGCCCGTTCGAGGCTATCGGCGCGCGCCTGATGATCGACGATCCGCTGCCTGGCGGGTTCGAGTTCGATAACCCCAACCTGCTCGCCAGTGGTGCGATAAGCGCGCTTGACTGGCTGAAACCGGCAAAGCCGCAGAGTGTCGAATTCCGCTCGGACCGGTTTCTAGCCGCAGTGGATTATTCGGGGACGGAACCGTTTCAGCTTGCCTATGTGGTGCGGGCGGTGATGCCGGGTGAGTATCATCATCCGGCCGCGTTGGTAACGGATATGTACCGTCCCGAATATCGCGCAATTACGGACACATCCCGTCTGAGAGTCACTCCGTGAATCGAGCTGCCACCCTTCTTACGCTGACGGTCGTGCTGCTGGGCCTTGCCGCACATGGCCGTGACCGGCTGGATCGTTGGGTTGCTGCGACCGTGCTACCGCCAGTGCTGTCTGAAGTCGGGGCAGAGGTGCGCGCGCGCGATGGCACGCTGTTGCGCGCTTTTGCCGTTGAGGATGGTCGTGTGCGGCTTGCGATGCAGCTTGAGCAGGCGGACCCTGAGTTCATCAAAATGCTCATCGCGTATGAAGACAAGCGGTTTTACCGCCATGGCGGCGTTGATCTGCGCGCTGGTGTGCGGGCGGGATTGCAGGCTGTGCGCCACGGGTGGGTTGTCTCTGGTGGATCAACCTTGACCATGCAGGTTGCCCGCCTGTTGGAAAATTCTGGAACGGGAAGTCTTAGTGGCAAACTGCGCCAAATGCGCTTAGCGCTCGCGTTGGAGCGGCGGTTGAGCAAAGAGGAAATCCTCATGCTTTACCTGCATCATGCGCCCTATGGCGGTGCTGTAGAAGGGCTGCGTGCCGCGAGCCTGCTGTGGTTCGGCAAAGAACCTGCGCGTCTAACGCAAACCGAGGCTGCGTTGCTGATCGCGCTTCCGCAGGCGCCAGAGGGTCGTAGGCCTGACCGTCACCCCCATGCTGCCCGTGCCGCGCGGGGGCGGGTGCTGCAGCGATTGAATCTGCGTCCCGATATCAATCAAGCGGATGTGCCACGCGGTTTTCGTCCCTTGCCTCAGGATGCGCCGCATCTTGCCGCTGCTTTGCGCCGTAGCTCTCCGTCCGCGTTGCGTCATGACACGACCATTGACGCGCATTTGCAACGACAAATGCAGTTGCTCGCGCGTCGTGCTGTGGTAGGGCAGGCCGAAGGTGTCTCAGCGGCGATATTGGTCGCGGATCACCTTAACGATGAGATTTTGGCCTATGTTGGTTCGCCCGCGTTTTCCGCCGAAAATGGGGCCTTGGGATTTGTAGATATGACGGAGGCGGTGCGCTCACCCGGCTCAACGCTCAAACCATTGGTTTACGGGTTGGCCTTTGACGAAGGTCTGGTCCACCCCGATACCCTGATTAGTGATGCGCCTGTGAATTTTGGAGGCTACGCGCCACAGAACTTTGACGGCCAGTATCGCGGAATGCTGACGGTGCGCGATGCGTTGACGCTGTCGCTGAACATCCCCCCTGTTTTACTCACACATGAGCTGGGTCCAGCCCGGTTGATGGCGGGTCTAAGGCGCGCGGGTGCACAGCCGCAACTGCCTGCAGGTCAGGCTGGTTTGGCCGTGGCGCTGGGCGGCGTAGGGTTGAGTCTGCACGATCTGGTCCAGCTCTACGCGGGTATTGCGCAAGGCGGGCAAAGCAAGCCGCTGCGCGCGGACCTTCAGGAAGTGAAAATTGTACCCAAACGATTTATGTCGCCGGTTGCTGCGTGGCAGGTGTCACATATTCTCTCAGGCATCGCCCCGCCAAAGGGTGCAGCGGCGCGATTGGGAGAGATCGCGTATAAGACAGGCACGTCTTATGGTCACCGTGATGCGTGGTCGGTGGGCTTTGACGGGCGGCATGTGGTGGGCGTCTGGCTTGGACGGCCCGATGGCACGCCGGTGCCGGGGGCGTTTGGTGGCGCGCTTTCCGCACCTTTGCTGTTCGAGGCATTTGACCGTATCAACCCCAAACGCACAGCTTTTCCGCTGCCCCCTGCCGATGCGCTGATCCTTGGAACCGCGCATCTGCCAGAGCCTTTGCAGGTGTTCCGCAGCCGCGATGCTGTCTTTGCCGCTGATCCCGACACGCCTGTTGTGACATTTCCGCCGGATGGCGCGGTGCTTAGACGCAGCGGCTTTGGTGTTCCGTTGAAGCTGCGGGCTGGGCACTTGCCGATCACGGTTCTGGTGAACGGCGCGCCTGTAATCGCGCAAATGAACAGGCGCGATGCCGTCTTGCAGCTGGAGGCGGTAGGGTTCAACCGTATCTCTATTGTTGATGCGCAAGGGCGAAGTGCAAGCGTGGAGATCCGGCTGGACTAATCCAACAGCGGGTGGCACTGGTCGGGCATGTCACTTGCCCTATCCGTCCTTCCATTGCTGCTAATCATTGCCGCCGGTTATGCGTTGGCGAAATCGGCAATTATCCAGCGCGGTCAGTGGGCTGCGATTGAGACGCTGTCGTTTCGCGGCCTGATCCCTGCTACGCTGATCCTGGCAATTGCGCGCTCGGACCTGTCGTTTGACCGTTTTGGCGGATTTGGTATGGCGCTGGTGGGGACGCTGGCGCTTTTGGCGTTGCTGGCACTTGCCCTTCGCCTTCTGCCTCAGCGAAAGCTAGGCAATGCCGCGTTCACATCGATGTTTCAAAGCAGCATCCGTTGGAACGCTTTTGTCGCACTTGCGGCTGCAGAGCAGTTTCTGGACGGTGGCATCGCGGTCATGGCTGTGGCGATTGCTGTGCTTATCCCATTGATCAACATCACCTGCATTGTCGTACTGGCGGCCTATGGCCCGTCAAAAGCCAGCGTATCCAAGGTGCTTTCGACGCTCGCTCGCAACCCACTGGTGCAGGCCTGCGTCATTGGCCTGACGCTGAACCTGAGCGGGTTTTCCTTACCGCAGCCGGTGGCTGACGCGCTGGATATGATCGGACGCGGGGCGCTGGGTGTGGGTCTGATGGCGGTCGGGGCGGGGATCAGTGTGCGCCGTTTGGCACGACTGGATTGGCGGGTCTGTTTGGGCGCGTTCATTCGCCCAGTCTTGGCATCCAGCCTCTTCGTAGCGGTGGGGACCTCGACGGGGTTGCCCGCAGTTCAGGTGTTTGCCGGTGTGCTGGTCTTTGCGGCACCCGCTGCTTCAAACGGCTATATTGTGGCCAAACAGATGGGGGGCGATGCGGAGCTTTATGTGGACATCATGACGTGGCAAGTTGTGCTGTCGCTGCTGGTCTTGCCAATCTGGGCGCATGTGTTGTTCTAGAACCTTACGACGAGCCCGTGCTTCTCATGACCGGAAAAGCCAAGCTTTTCGTAAAACCTGACACCCCCCCGCGCATCGCCGGTGAGTAGCATGACCTTATAGGCTCCCTCGGCACGGGCGCGATCCAGTGCGTCCTGCATGACTTCGCGACCAACACCTTTACCGCGGTGCGCAGTGTCGGTGACAGCATTCTCGATCAGCGCATAAGGCCTGCCACCCGAAGTCATATTAGGGAGGAGATGCAACGTGACCATCGCAATGATCTGTCCGTCCTGCTCCTTCCCGATGATACTGGTGCCGTTGTGCTCTAGCACGGCATCAAAGGCAGCACGGCGGTCGCTTACCGGAACGGGATTGCGGGTCAGAACACGATACAGGCTTAGCGCGTCTTCGAAGTCATCGCGATTGAGCTTGCGGACGGGCATCCCGTTCAATTGCGCCCTTCGCGCAACCATGCAGCAGTGATTAAGAAGGCGCTCAGCAGCAGCACGAGCCATGCTGGCAGGATTGGAGTCTGGCGCACATCACGGGTCTCGTATGCGGCGCGCGGGGTGAGGCCGATCCAACCGCGTCCGGCAGCAGGGCGGCCAGCACGCACGTTGCGGATGCTCGGAAGCCCCTCTTCCAGTCGGGTCACACCGCCGCGCAATGCGGTGACGATGGGTTCTAGCACTTCTGCATCTGCTATCGTTTCGACGAATTCGCGTGGCGCGGCTGGGCCAAGGCCGATCACACTTACCTGCTCACCGTTCTCCAAGCGGTAGAGCCCGATTTCGGGGCCGGTAAAGACTGCTTCGAACCGACCGGGCGCAGTGGGAGACAAAGGTATTTCGGTCACGGTGCCATCGGGACCTGTGATGATCAGCGGCGGGACCTCTTCCGTCAGTGTCCGCCGCTCAATCCGCATGGTTTGACCTTCGGCGCTGGCGGTCAGGGCTTCTTCTTCCAACTCAGGTTCACCCATCATCCAATGGGCCAGACGGCGTAACAGTTCCAACTGTGGGCCGCCACCTTCATAGCCGCGATTCCAGAGCCACGCATGGTCAGAGGCGAGCAGCGCAACACGGCCTTCCTCAACGCGGTCAAGGATCAGTAAAGGCCGATCGTCGATACCGGTCATCACCACATTGCCAGAGGTAGCTGTCACATCAATCTGGCGCAGCCAACGCCCCCAGTCGCCGTCCTGGGGTAGTTCGGCGGTCACCGGATGGCGGTTGCCCAGATCCGATACCAAAGGCAGATAGGGCTCTTCCAAAACACGCGCGGTCGGTGTGGCGGGCAAGACGCTGCCCAGAGGTGTCCGGAAAAGACTGTCGGCGCTGGCATAATCGGGCCCTGCTGAGACCAGAACAGCGCCTCCGTTACGCACATAGTTGGCTATATTCTCAAGGTAGAGGCCGGGCAAAATCCCGCGCCGTTTGTATCGGTCAAAGATAATCAGATCGAAGTCTTCGATCTTCTCCATGAATAGCTCTCGCGTGGGGAAGGCAATCAGTGATAGCTCGGACACAGGGACACCGTCCTGTTTTTCCGGCGGGCGCAGAATAGTGAAATGAACCAGATCGACGGAGCTGTCGGACTTCAACAAGTTGCGCCAAGTGCGGCCGCCTGCATGGGGCTCACCGCTGACCAACAGAACGCGTAGACGGTCACGCACGCCGTTGATCTGGATCAGCGCGGCGTTGTTTCGGTCAGTTAACTCTCCATCCGCGTCGGGCAGAGAGAACCGGATCACATTGCGTCCTCCGTGAGGCAGAGTCACCGGCAGCTCAAGGTCTTGACCGATCGGCACGCGAAATCGTTGGGGGTCATCGCCGTCAATCGAGATATCCAAATCGGCGAATTCCTCACCTGCAGGAGCAGCGCCCAGATCATCTATGCGAAGGATCAGTACGACGGGCTCTCCGATGATGGCAAATGCAGGTGCACCTACCACGCTGAGACGGCGATCCCAGTCGGTCTGTTCACCGCTTAGTAGCACGTGGAAGGGGGCGGGTAGATCAACGGGCAGGTCGGCGTCATGCACGCGCCCGTCAGTCAGCGCGATGACCCCCGCGACCCGCGCGCGGGGCTCTTCTGCCAAGGCTTCGGATAGGGCGCTCATTAGCTCTGTGCCGGCATCGCCTTGACCGTCAGCAACAGTAATCCGGCGCAGCTCGGTGTTGGGGCGTGCCTCGATTTGGGCTGCAAGGGTATCTGCCGCAGAGGAGGTCTGTTCAGGTCGGTCGCCAAGGCGCTGGCTCGCGCTTTCGTCCTCTAGCATAAGGACGATATCACTCAGCGGCGCACGGTTCTCTTGCTGAAACGACGGGCCAGAGAGGGCCGCGAGTACGACCAGCCCTGCCAACCCGCGAAACGCCCACCCGCGCAGCCCGCGCACTAGCGCCAGCACCACACTAATGGCGGCAATAACGGCCACCATCACAAGCAGCGGCCAAGGGACAAGTGGATCAAATACGATGGTGGAAGTCATTGGCCCAACCTATCCAGTAAAGCAGGCACATGCACCTGATCCGATTTGTAGTTTCCCGTAAGCACATGCATCACCAGATTGATCCCGAAACGGTAGGCAATCTCGCGCTGCCGCTCACCGCTGAACCCGCGCCCTATGGGAAGCAATGGCGCGCCGCCTGACGTCACGGCCCACGCAGAGGCCCAGTCATTGCCGCCGATCACGACTGGCGTTACGCCGTCATTGAGGTCCCGAAAGGGCATGCCCTCAACCTGCTCAATATTGGGGTCAGAGGCTTCTATCCAGACATCGCGGCTGTTGTGACGGCCAGGGAAGTCTTGGAGCAGATAGAAGGTGCGGGTCATAACATGGTCAACCGGAACAGGCTCTAATGCGGGGATATCCAGGGGTGCTGCCAGTTCCTGCAGCTTGCGGCCATTCGGGCTGGAGGCGCCAAAGCTGGCAGTGTCGGCATCACGTGTGTCAAACAGGATTAACCCGCCGGAACGCAGGTAGTTATTTAGCTTGGCGTATGCCTCAGCCGACGGGGTCGGCTGGCGCGGGCTTATCGGCCAGTAGAGCATGGGAAAGAACGCCAGCTCGTCAGTTTCAAGGTTCACACCCATCGGGATCGACGGCTCAACCGAGGTTCGGAAAAACAACGTGTCGCTAAGGCCCGTGAGACCGGCAAGAGCAATCTCGTCCACTTGTGTGTCGCCAGTTATGATGTGGCCCAGCGTCAGCTCTGATGTCGCGGCCAGCGCAAATTCCTCTTTGGCGGTTTGAGCGTCGGTAGGGGCGGCAAATAGCACCAGTGCACCCAGCAGGGCAGCTGCGCTTGTATTGCTGCGGCTCAGCAAACGACCTGACAACGCCAGCGACGCAACCACATCGGCCAGTAGCAGCAAGATCGCAAGGCTCAATAGCCAACCGGCCACCGGCTGTTCGGGCGCAACAGACAGGCCTCGCACGGGTACATCGGCTGGCCATGTGGCAGGCGAGATCGTGGCGTCAGTGGTGAGCACGTTGCGCGCCAAAGTACGATCACCCGAGGTATAAAGACCAGGGGGCAGCATCGGACCTGTTGGCGCTTCAATCAGCGCGGGCCCGTCCACTCCGGGCAGCGTACCTGCCTCCGAAAGTGTGCCAAACCCGTCCAACACGCGGCGGGGTATCCATATGGTGCCTTCTAGCGCCGCCGAGTTCGCGCTTGCCGCCGAAGACGAGACTGCCAACCGCTCCAGCATTTCAACGAACACCCCCGAGAGTGGCAGCGTCGACCATTCCGCCGTGGCCGAGACGTGGAACAGGACGATCTGCCCCTGGCCCAGAACCTTGCGGGTGACAAGCGGCGTGCCGTCACTGAGCGAGGCGATCACGCGCTCCGCCAGTGTTGGATCCGGCTGGGCCACGACCTGAGCGCTGACGGTAACATCATCAGGCACCGTCAGCCCGAAGAATGGGGACCCGTTTGAAAAGGGGGATAACGATTTTGGCTCTCCCCAACTCATCGCGCCGCCGATGCTGCGGCCGCCTGCGCGCAGGCGCACAGGCATCAGCGGGTCTTCGTCAATGCGGGAAATGTCTGAGGCGGCAATGCGCGGACCGGCAAAGCGGACCAACATCCCGCCACCTTCAATCCATTTCGTCAGCGGTTGTGCCTCTGCTTCTGATAGCGTTGCCACGTCGGCAAGGACGATCACGTCTGGATTAGCGGGCAAGACATCACTCAGGCTGCCATCGATAAGGTCGGCAGTCGGCGCCAGCGCTTGTTCAATGTAATGGAGCGGCGAGAGTAGCTCCAACCCCTCACGGTTCTCCCGTGCCGAGATCAGAGCGACCTCGCGGCGGCGCATCCCGTCATCGCTGAGTGTACTGGCGCCGGCGGAGCGTTGGCCCGCGATGTCAAAGCGCGTGATCCGCGCCCGCAACTCGGAGGGTAGGACAAGGGCAGTCTGCGCTTCGGTTTCGCCTGCCTCGAACGTGGCTGTGGCAGAGGCGAGGATGCGGCCGTTGCCCGCCGGATCGCGGCCTTGCGCCTGAATGGTCACCTCGCGCGCCTCTCCGGCGGCGGCACGCAAAACGCGCAACTTAATTGCGCCATCTTCATAGGTGGCGGGTAGGATCGCCAGCACGTTGAGTGCGGTTTGATACGCCTTAACTGTGCCGTGCGATTGCAGCTCTTCCAGCAGGTCATCACGACCATCGTAAGCCAGCGTATCGCTGAACCAAAGCGTATCAAATTCGCCAGCATCGGCCAACACAGTGCGCGCAGTCTCAAGCATGTCGGCACTTGGCTGCCATGGCGCGGGGCTGAGCCCCGCAAGCCTGCTGCGCCAAACATCGGCAGACTGGAACACGGGTGCTTCGGGGCGGGTGAGGGTCAAGAAGCCCACCGTGCGACCCAGTCGACTGGCGCGTGTCAGTTGTGCTTCAATTGCTTCTTGTTGCTGGGGCCAACGGGTGGCACCGGCCCAAGAGCCATCCATCACGAACAGCAACGGCCCGTCGCCTTCGGCTTGCTCTGTTTCTGGGTTCAAAACCGGCCCAGCCAGACCTATGATGATGGCCGCAAAGGCCAGCATCCGCAGCAACAACAGCCACCACGGCGTGCGGTCAGAAACCGTTTCATCATCCTTGAGACCCAGCAACAAAGCCACACCCGGAAAGCGCTTTCTGACGGGCGGTGGCGGCACGGCGCGCAGCAACAGCCACAGGATCGGCAGCGCAGCCAAGGCCAGCAAAAGCCAAGGCGCGGTAAACCCGATGCCCCCAAGAACCATCATGCGGCCACCGCCTTTGCATCTAGCGCACCATAGAGCCAAAGCAGGCCCGCTTGCACTGTGTTGGTGGTGTGATGAAGCCCATAGCGCCAGCCGGTCAGACCGCACAGTGATTGCAGCTCTGCCTTGCGCTCTGCCAGTCGCTCCAGATATCGCTCTTTAAGGTCATTCGCCTTCAAAGTTTCATGGCTGAGCGTACCACCCATGCTTTGGAAAATGGTGCGACCGGTAAAGGGGAAAGCTTCTTCGGCGGGATCAAGCACATGACACAATACGCCACGCACGCCGCGATCCGCCGCTTTGGTGAGGGCGGTACGCACGCCGTCAAGATCACCCATGAAATCAGAGATAAACACAGCGCGGGCATGGGGGATCATCCCTCGGTGCTCAGGTGGCGCATAGTCAGTCGTATCATCACGGCAAAACAGCTGCGCCAAAGCCATAATTTGCGGACGCCCCGCGCGCGGTGGCAATTCGGTGCCAGTAAGCCCCACACGTTCGCCCCCACGGTTCAACAGGATCGCTAAGGCAAGCCCCAGCACGCGTGCACGGTCAATTTTTTGCGGGAAGTTTTCCGAGGACGTAAACCGCATCGAAGCACCCTGATCGACCCAAAGCATCACCGATTGCGCAATCTGCCACTCCCGCTCGCGGACGAATTCGGTGTCGCCTCTGGCAGAGCGGCGGTAGTCAATCGCGCGGCGACTGTCGCCCATTTGCGCTGGACGGTACTGCCAGAAATCATCCCCTGACCCAGCGCGGCGGCGGCCGTGCGCACCCAGTAAGACAGCGCCCGCCAAATGCTCAGCCCGCGCCAAAAGGGCGGGCAAAGCGGCGGCTTCAGTCTCTGCGCCAGCGCGAAGGGAGAGAGGATCGCTCACGCGACGGCAGCTTTCGGCGTTGCCAGACCTGCGGCGGTTTCGTCAATCAGCGCCGACAGGCTGTCGCCGCGCGCGCGGGCCGCAAAGTTCAGCGCCATGCGGTGCGTCAGCACGGGGCGGGCCATATCAATGACATCCTCGGTCGACGGCGCCAGACGCCCCTGCAGTAACGCACGTGCACGCACTGCTAGCATCAGCGCTTGGGCAGCACGTGGACCGGGGCCCCACGAAACGGTTTCTCTTACATGTGCGCTTGCACCGTCCTCATCCGGACGGAATGCGCGGACCAGATCAAGGATCATCTCGACGACGCTTTCGCCCACGGGCATCCGGCGTAGAAGACGCTGGGCGTCCAGAAGTTCACCTGCAGTGAAAACTTCGACCGATTGCGCCTCTGCCTCGCCGGTGGTCGCGATCAGGATGTCACGCTCCGTTTCGCGGTCAGGGTATTCGATGTCGATCTGCACAAGAAAACGGTCCAACTGTGCTTCGGGCAGGGGGTAGGTGCCCTCCTGCTCAATCGGGTTCTGCGTGGCCAGCACGTGGAACGGCGTGCCAAGAGGCCGGTTTTGCCCCGCAACCGTAACTGTTTTCTCTTGCATCGCCTGCAAGAGCGCCGATTGCGTTCGAGGCGAGGCGCGGTTGATCTCGTCCGCCATCAAAAGCTGACAAAATACAGGCCCTTCGATGAAGCGAAAGTTGCGTGTGCCATTGGCGTCGGTATCCAGGACTTCAGAGCCGAGGATATCGGCCGGCATCAGATCGGGGGTGAACTGTACGCGTTTGCCATCCAGCCCCATGACCGTGCTCAGCGTCTCAACGAGCCGCGTCTTGCCCAAACCCGGCAAACCCAGCAGCAGGCCATGCCCGCCGGTTAGCAAAGCGGTCAGGGTCAACTCGACCACGCGTTCCTGCCCGATGAAGCGCGCGGTGATGGATTTGCGCGCCTCCCCCAGTTTTTCGCCCAAGGCTTCGATCTGTTCGACCATATCTTCGGCTGCTTGAATCTCGGCTTGGGTCATGACTTCTCCGCTGTGCAGTTTATATCTATAACATGTAAGTGTATCTCGAACTGAGGAAATGGCAAAAGCAATGAGCGGACAAAAAACTGTGACCCCTTCAGCGCAAAGCCTTGCGGAGTCCATAAAAGCGGCCAAATCACGCGGATTACCGCCTGTCGAGAAATGGAATCCGCCGTTTTGTGGTGACATCGACATGGAAATTCGCCGCGACGGGACGTGGTTTTACGAAGGAACCCCCATTGGGCGGCAGGGCTTGGTCAAGTTATTTGCGTCAATTCTGATCCGCGAGGAGGACAAATACTTCCTTGTAACGCCGGTGGAAAAGGTGGGTATTCGTGTCGATGACGCGCCTTTTGTTGCTGTGGATTTCGAAGTCTCGGGCGAGGGGGACGCGCAACAGCTGACCTTCACCACCAATCTTGATGATGTCTCGGTCGCCGGACCAGACGCGCCTTTGCGCTTTGTCCGCGATCCGCAAAGTGGAGAGCCGTCGCCCTACGTCCGCATTCGTCGCAATCTTGAGGCGCTGATCGACCGCAAAAGCTTTTACAGGCTGGTCGATCTGGGGGTTCATCACGATGGCTGGTTTGGTGTCTGGTCGGGCGGTGCATTCTTTGGCATCATCCCGTCAGACGACCTGCCGGCTGAGGAGTAAGCGTGCGCCAATTTCGCCAGCTATTTGCTGTTATCACAGCTCTTCTAGGGCTATCGGGCCGGACTGTTCAAACGCTGCACGCTAGAGTGAGGTGTTTTTTGATCAGGTCCCGACGAAGACCTCCTACGCAGGAGCATCCGAATGAAAGCCGCAGCGAACCTCAGCCATCTATGGCCCGAGCTTCCGTTTTTGGACCGCTTTGACGCGGCTGCCAGGGCGGGTTTTACTGGGGTTGAAGTGCTGTTTCCCTATGATGTGGCCGCGAAAGAAACCCAGCGTGCCTTGATGCGTGGCGGCCTGAAGATGGTGCTGATCAATGCGCCGCCGCCCAACTATACGGGGGGTCAGCGGGGCTATTCTGCGGTAGAGGGGCCCGAAGCGCGGTTTGCCTCGGACATGCGTCGCGCGTGCCGCTATGCGCAGGAACTGCGTGTGCCGATGATCCATGTGATGACCGGAAATGCCCAAGGTGAAGCGGCAAAAGAGCGGGTCATCAATAACTTGAAGTCAGCGACAAACGCAGCGCCAGAGGGCATTACCCTGACGTTGGAACCTTTGTGCCCCCAATCTCAGCCTGACTACTTTCTGAATGACTATGCACTGGCCGCCGAAATCATTGCCGCCGTGGATGCCCCTAACTTGCGACTCCAATTTGACAGCTACCACGCGCAAATGATCCACGGCGATGCTGTCGCAGTGTTCAAGAAATACCGCGATCTGATTGTCCATGTACAAGTTGGCGATGCGCCGGATCGAAGTCCGCCTGGTAGCGGCAGCGTTGACTTCGAAGCGCTTTTCGCGGCAATGCGAGAGGAAGGATATGCCAGTTGGGTCAGCGGAGAATACACACCCGGCCCGTCCACAAACACAACTCTCGACTGGATGAAACTACTGTGATCCCAGCACGTTTTGCGCCGATCGTATTCGGCCTTATTCTGTCCGGCCTGATGTCCAGCATCGTTTCCGGTATTGCGATATTTTGGGCGCTGGATGCAGCGGACGCGTTCTTTCCTGCTTGGACATCGGCGTGGCTGGTTAGCTGGGGTGTTGCTTTTCCGGTCGTGCTGGTCATCGCGCCTTTGACGCGACGCATTGTGGCGATGCTGGTGCGTCCGGCTTAGCGCTTAGCCGCAGAGACCGATCTTAGAAAGAATCTTTTATCCTCGAAACAGGCGCGTTTCAAAGTGGTAACGGCGGGAGGCCGGCCCGCTCCGAATGTGAGTGGCCAATTCTATTTTATCTTGGTGACAGATTTTCGCTCAACCTCCGTCTGCAGCCCTAGTGCGCCTCAGCCCAATTTGCGCCGGTGCCTGCATCTACGTTCAGCTTCACATCCAGTTTCACGACTGGCTCGGAAGCGTTTTCCATCACATCGCGGGCAGCTTTGATCAGCGCGTCTTCAGCGCCTTTTTCGACTTCGAACAGCAATTCGTCGTGGACTTGCAGCAGCATCTTGGCGGGTATGCCTTTGATCGCGGCGGGCATGCGGATCATTGCGCGGCGGATCACATCGGCGGCGGTGCCTTGGATCGGGGCGTTGATCGCGGCGCGGGCGGCAAAGCTAGCACGCGGGCCTTTGGAGGCGATTTCGGGCGTGTTGATTTTGCGACCAAACAAGGTTTGCACATAACCGTGTTCTTTGGCGAAAGCTTTGGTCTGATCCATGTAGGTCCGGATGCCGGGGAACCGCTCAAAGTAGCGGTCGATGAACCCCTGCGCCTCGGCGCGCGGGATGCGCAGGTTGCGGGCCAGGCCAAAGCCGGAAATACCGTAAATAACGCCAAAGTTGATCGCCTTGGCCTGACGGCGGATGTCCGGCGTCATCTGGTCCATCGGCACGTCGAACATTTCTGAGGCGGTCATGGCGTGGATATCTAGCCCGTCTTCGAACGCCTGCTTCAGCTCGGGAATATCGGCAATATGCGCAAGCAGGCGCAGCTCGATCTGGGAATAGTCCAGCGCGACCAGCACACGGCCTTCTTCGGCCACGAAAGCCTCACGGATGCGGCGGCCTTCTTCGCTGCGGATCGGAATGTTTTGCAGGTTCGGATCGGTCGATGCAAGACGGCCAGTGGATGCGCCGGTGATCGAATAGGACGTATGCACCCGACCAGTTTCTTTGTTGATATGGTCTTGCAGCGCATCGGTGTATGTTGACTTGAGCTTGCTCAGCTGGCGCCAGTCAAGGATACGGCGTGGGAAATCATGTTCGGTTGCGAGGTCTTCTAGAATATCGGCTCCGGTGGAATACTTTCCGTTCGCACCCTTCTTGCCGCCCTCAAGGCCCATGTCCTCAAATAGGACTTCGCCCACTTGCGCTGGGGAGCCTACGTTGAACTTGCGACCCACGAGCGTATAGATTTCATCTTCGAGACCAGCCATCTTCTGCGCGAAAGCGTTGGACATCCGGCTGAGCGTGTCACGGTCGACCTTCACGCCGTAACGCTCCATCTGTGCCAGTACGGGAACCAACGGACGCTCCATCGTCTCATAGACGCGGGTGGTTTGGGCGCGGTGCAGGGCGGGCTTGAACTGCTGCCATAGGCGCAGCGTGATGTCGGCATCCTCGGCGGCATAGGGCACGGCCTGATCCAGCGGCACCTTGTCAAAGGTAATGGCAGATTTGCCCGAGCCAAGCAGCGGTTTGATCGGAATGGGGGTATGATTCAGGTAACGCTCGGACAGCGTGTCCATACCGTGACCGTGAATGCCGGCGTGCATGGCGTAGCTCATCAGCATCGTGTCATCGATGGGCGCCACGGTGATGCCGATCTGCGCAAAAATCTTTGAGTCGTATTTCATGTTCTGACCGATCTTGAGGATCGACGGGTCCTCAAGCATTGGCGTCAACATCTGCAAGGCTTCTTCCAGCCCCATCTGCCCTTCGGCCAGATCATCAGAGCCAAACAGGTCATCGCCACGGTTGGCCTTGTGGATGAGCGGGATATAGCAGGCCTCACCCGCTTCGACGCAAAGCGAAATACCGACCAGATCGACAGTCATTTCGTCAAGTCCGGTGGTTTCGGTATCCACCGCGACATAGCCGCGCTCGTAAATCTTATTCAGCCAAGTCTGCAGTGTCGGCGCGTCGCTGACCATGGTGTAGGTTGCCTGATCAAAGGGCACGGTTTCGATCTGCGCAGGCGCATCCGCGCTTGGCGTCGGCTCCGGGATGGCTGGCGCTTCGATATGCAGCGCATCGGCGATGCGTTTGGTCAGCGTGCGGAATTCCATCTTGGTGAGGAACTCCATCAGCTTTTCAGGCTGTGGCTCGCGAACCTCAAGATCATCAAGGGTGAAGTCCAACGGCGTCTTTTGATCCAGCTGAACCAAGCGGCGGGACAGGCGGATTTGATCGGCGTTGTCGATCAGGGTCTGACGACGCTTGGGCTGTTTGATCTCGCTCGCCCGCTCCAGCAGGGCATCAAGGTCGCCATATTCATTGATCAGCAGCGCGGCGGTTTTGATTCCGATACCGGGCGCGCCGGGCACGTTGTCCACCGAATCGCCTGCCAGCGCCTGCACGTCGACCACTCGTTCAGGGAAAACGCCAAACTTGGCGTGCACGCCGTCGCGGTCGATAGTGTTGTTCTTCATCGCATCGAACATCTCGACCCCGCCGCCGACAAGCTGCATCAGGTCCTTGTCAGAAGAGATGATCGTACAGCGGCCGCCGGCCTCACGGGCCTGCACGGCAAGGGTGGCGATGATGTCATCGGCCTCATAGCCCTCTTTTTCCTCGCAGGCGATATTGAACGCGATGGTGGCTTCACGCGTCAGCGGCATCTGCGGGCGCAGGTCTTCGGGCATCGCCTCGCGGTTGGCCTTATATAGGTCGTACATGTCATTGCGGAACGTGTGGGAGCCTTTGTCAAAGATCACAGCGACATGGGTCACGTCACCGCCTGCGTTCCCTTCAACATAGCGTTGCAGCATGTTGCAAAAACCCGCTACCGCCCCGATGGGCAGCCCGTCGGACTTGCGCGTGAGCGGAGGCAGCGCGTGATAGGCGCGAAAGATAAACGCAGAGCCGTCGATCAAATGAAGGTGGTGACCTTTGCCAAATGCCATGTGCATGCGCTCCCTAAATACGGTGGCCCCTCTTTTGCCACGGCACAGGCGGGGTCACCAGAGGCGAAGCGCAAGAACTGCCTTTGGCGTCAGACTTTGCCGACAAAGTCCTCGTGGATGAATTTGCAGTCGCAATACCCACATTCGACCCAGCCCTTGTCGGCGGGGATTTGCAGCCAGACGCGCGGATGGCCCAAGGCACCGTCGCCGCCATCACAGGCCACGCGGTTTGTATTCACGATGCGGGTTTCAGGTGCGTTCGCTGTCATGTCAGGCCCTTCGAGCGTGGGAGTAAGCTTTGCGTTGTTATGACCAATGCAGCGCGTGCGGGCAAGGGGGAGGCGGCGACCGGCTGCATATACCAAATGGTGTATTGATCCTGATTTCTCACGATTCATATCCATTAAGGCCGCGACTCCTGACTGGATGGCCCAGAATCGGGTTGTCATGCCGGGGGCGTGAGAGTGATCATATTTCCATAGAGTGATAAATTTTAGCCATCTTTTTTCATTATCTTCGACCTTAAATTCCCAAGGTGGAGGTGTATCGGAGCCGACAAGGACGCTTTTGGTTGAAATGTCAGAGCAAGCGGACATCATATTGATGTGTGCGTTCCCAAGTTGGTTTTAATCTCCTCCGCTGGTTCGGCCAGCAACCTTGGGGGCCATTCTTCTTGCTCTTGCAGAATTCCACCGACATTTCGGGTCAAACCAGAAAGTGGTTCCCGTTCGGCCATAGGGTCGGTACAAGGCGCAAAGAACGTATTAGTGCCGGAGCCAGACTGCCCATGTCATCCCCGAAACCAGTAGTGTTGTGTATTCTTGACGGTTGGGGGATCGGTGCAGGCCCTGAAGGCAATGCGCCGCATCTGGCCCATACACCGAACATGGATAGGCTGATGGCGCAGGGTCCTGCCGCCACACTCACGACGTTCGGTCCCGACGTTGGCTTGCCACGCGGCCAGATGGGCAATTCCGAGGTAGGGCACACAAACATTGGCGCGGGCCGCGTGGTGGCGATGGACCTGGGCCAGATTGACTTGGCTATCGAAGAGGGCAGCTTTGCCATCCACGCGCCGATGCAGAATTTCATCGTAACGCTGAAGAAAACCGGCGGGACAGCCCATTTGATGGGGCTGGTGTCAGAAGGTGGCGTGCACGGCCATATCTCGCACATGATTGCGGCGGTACGCGCGCTTGATGCTGCGGGTATTCCTGTGGTGATCCATGCGCTGACCGATGGCCGCGATGTGGCCCCGCAGTCGGTACTGGCGGATTTGGCGCTTCTAGAGAAAGCACTGCCAGCGACAGCGCGGATTGTGACAGTAACGGGCCGTTATTATGCGATGGATCGCGACAATCGGTGGGAACGTGTTTCACAAGCATACAGCGCGATTGCACAGGGGCGTGGTGCCGTCGCAGATAGCGCCCGTGCGGCTGTCGAAGCGTCCTATGCGGAAGGCATCTTTGACGAGTTTATCAAGGCGTCTGTTATTGGCGACTATAAGGGCGGGCAGGACGGTGACGGGTTCTTCTGCCTTAACTTCCGTGCCGACCGCGCGCGAGAGATTATGGCTGCGGTCGCGGCACCTGAATTTGACGGGTTTGATCGTGGCGATGCTGTTGCTTGGGCGGCGGTGATGGGAATGGCAGAGTATTCCTCACAGCATACCGCCTACATGACTACGATGTATCCCAAGCCAGAGATCATCAATACACTGGGCGCGTGGGTTGCGGCCAAAGGGCTGCGGCAGTTCCGCGTCGCCGAGACAGAGAAATACCCTCATGTCACCTTCTTCTTGAACGGCGGTGCCGAAGAGCCAGAAATCGGCGAAAACCGCGCGATGCCTCCGTCGCCCAAGGTCGCGACATACGATTTGCAGCCCGAGATGTCTTGCGCGCAGGTCACCGACCAATTCGTGAAAGCGATTGAGGCGCGTTATGACCTGATTGTGGTGAACTACGCCAACCCCGATATGGTCGGTCACACTGGCGATCTCGACGCGGCCATTGTAGCTTGCGAGGCAGTAGATGCCGGCCTTGGCAGAGCGGTTGAGGCGTTGGAAAAAGTAGGCGGTGCAATGATTGTTACCGCTGATCACGGCAATTGCGAGATGATGATTGATCCCGAAACAGGCGGGCCACACACCGCTCATACGCTGAATCCGGTGCCTGTTGTGGTGGTCGGCGCGCCTGAGGGCGCTCGTTTGCGCACGGGAAGGCTTGCTGATCTGGCGCCTACGGTGCTGGCATTGATGGGGCTGGATCAGCCTGCCGAGATGACCGGAGTTAACCTGCTTTTATGATCTTGCGTGCCGCTCTTCTATTGCTTGGTCTTGCCGCGCCGGCGTATGCGCAAGGCGATGCTGCCGCGCAGGCACGAACGGCGGTCGCGTTGCTGGAGGATGCTGCAGAGCAGATGGATGCAGCTGATGGTGCGCGTGACCGTGTACGGGCACTGACGGCGACGATTCAGGCGTTTGAGGCTGGCCTAGCCGCAATTCGCACAGGGCTGCGGCAGGTTGCCATCCGCGAAGCACAGCTGAGCGCGCGCTTGGCCGCGCGGGATGGCGAAGTGGGCCAACTGCTGGCCGTGCTGCAAGGCATGGGGGCAACCAACCCGACCGCGTTTTTGCACCCCGATGGCCCGACCGGCACGGCGCGCGCAGGCATGTTGTTGGCCGAACTGACCCCTGCATTGGACAAGCGCGCAGACCAGCTGCGCCGTGATCTTGAAGACGTGCAGACGTTGCAGCTGTTACAAATCGACGCTGAAGCACGCCTGCGGACCAGCCTCACCGCTGTTCAGGAAGCCCGAACAGCGCTCAATCAGGCGATGGCAGAACGCACTGACCTGCCCAAACGCTTTACCGAAGATCCGGTGTCGACCGCGATTCTTATCGCTTCGACAGAAACACTGGACGGCTTCGCCTCCGGGCTGTCTCTGATCGTCACAGAAGAAAATCTCAGCGTGGAAACTCCTGTGAACATCGAGGGTCGCATTGGTGCTCTGCCCCTGCCGGTACAAAGCATCGTTTTACGCAGCATGAATGAGGCGGACGCCGCAGGTATCGTGCGGCCCGGTTTGCTATTGGCCACCCGCCCGCGCGCCATTGTCACATCGCCGACTGCCGCGACGATCCGCTATCAGGGGCCTCTATTGGATTTTGGCAATGTCATGATACTTGAGCCGCGCGCTGACACACTGTTCGTTTTGGCGGGACTTGAGACGGTTTACGGCGAAATCGGTCAGGTTATTGCCGCAGGGACGCCCATCGGATTGATGGGAGGGGTAGAGTCTGGCAGTGAATTGTCAACAGATGGTGATGGCACTGGTGCTGCTCGCTCAGAAACGCTCTATATAGAAGTCAGACAGGACAACGTCCCCCAGGATCCCGCATCTTGGTTCAGGACCGACAAGGATGGATAGATACATGAAGAAGTTTTTGATGGCCGCTGCTGGTGGCACGGTCTTGGGGATCATCGCCACGACCCAGATCGCAGCCCCTTTGCTAGCGCAGGAAGCGGCGAAAACCAACAATGTCTACGAACAGTTGGACCTCTTCGGGGACATCTTTGAGCGGATTCGCGCCCAATATGTCGAAGAAGTTGACAGCGGGGCCCTGATCGAAGCGGCGATTGACGGGATGCTGACATCGCTTGACCCACACTCCAGCTATCTGTCGCCCAAAGACGCGGCAAGAATGCGTGAGCAGACCCGCGGCGAATTCGGCGGCTTGGGCATTGAGGTCACGCAGGAAGACGGCTTTGTCAAAGTTGTTTCTCCGATTGATGGCACCCCTGCGGATGAGGCGGGCATTGAGGCCGGCGATTTTATCACCCATGTAAATGGCGAAAGCCTGCTGGGTCTGGTGCTGGACGAAGCGGTTGAAATGATGCGCGGGCCTGTCGGCTCTGAAATCGTGATCACTGTGGTCCGCGAAGGTGAGACAGAGCCGTTTGATGTTTCCATCACGCGTGACACCATCGAGCTAACAGTCGTCCGCTCGCGCACTGAAGGTGACAGCGTTGTACTGCGTCTGAGCACGTTCAACGACCAAACCTATCCCAAGATGGCCGAACAACTGGCCGAAAAGGTCGAAGCCGCAGGCGGTATGGACAAGATTAATGGCTTTGTTATCGATCTGCGTAACAACCCCGGCGGCTTGCTTACTCAGGCGATCAAAGTGTCTGATGCCTTCCTGAACGAAGGCGAAATCGTCAGCACCCGCGGTCGCGTAGCCTCTGACGGGGATCGGTTCAATGCCAAGTTGGGTGATTTGGCCGAAGGCAAACCTATTGTTGTGCTGATCAACGGCGGCTCCGCTTCTGCATCCGAGATCGTGGCTGGTGCCCTGCAGGACCACCGCCGTGCGATTGTCATCGGCACTAAGAGCTTTGGTAAAGGGTCTGTTCAGACGGTGATGCCGCTGCGCTCGGAAGGCGCGATGCGTTTGACCACGGCGCGGTATTACACACCATCGGGCCGTTCGATCCAGTCGCTGGGTGTTTCGCCCGATATCATCGTGGCACAGCCGCCGCGCGTTGCTGACGGCGACGAAGAAGAAACACCGGTCCGCCGTGGCCGCTCAGAGGCGGACCTGCGCGGCAGCCTGAACAATGACAGCCTGACCGAAGACGAGATTAAGCAGATCGAAGCAGACCGCGAAAAGGCTGAGAAAGCCGCAGAATTGCGGATCGAGGATTACCAGCTGGCCTATGCCATCGACATCCTCAAAGGTCTGACCGCACTCGCTCCGAAAGAGTGATCTGAAGATACATTGACCTAAAAAGGGGGCGCTCAATTAAAGGAGCGCCCCCTTTTTGCAGCTAGGGCCCTATTCGCTAGGGCAGGGTCCCCATGCCTTCGTTGGGTGACCTTCCCAACACAGTCCAAGCGCAGTCTTTGCGTCGAAAAACCCTCCGCAATATCCCCATTCGACACTGTCTGCATCACAGGTCAGGTCTGCAATGACCCCATCGTCTCTGGTGATGTGGATGCTGCCATAGGTGGGGGATGGCACGGCGTCGCCCTCTCCGAACGGTCGTGAAGAACCGGATACGACTTCATAGCGGAAGGCGCCGTTTGCGAAGGTCACTGTTTCCCAGATATCGCATCCAACCCCCGGCCGAGGCAGGTAGTCTAACGTGCCCACTGGTGTGGTGATTTCCAGTTCCGGCGCGCCAGAAGTTGGGCCGTATTTGTTAACAGCATCAGACCCGTTCAGACAGACCTGACGATGTTTTGTGCCGCCGCGCAAGGTGCAGGAAATCACCTGTTCGTCGCAAGACTAGGCTGCCAGCGCGCCCACAGCGACGAGTGCATGAAGCGTAGCAAGAAGCGCGACCCTAACTTGTTTCAAGGCAGTGACGGCGAAAGGCGCGTTTGAGCATGTCGAGCTCTGCGCGCAGCAGGTCCACTTCAACACGCATATCATCGCCCAATGCTTCACCGGCGACCAGCGTGATTGATCCCAGCTGTGCTTCGGTGTCGGCGTCTGCGATCACAAGCGTCTGCATGCCGTCTGCCACAGCCTCTGGCGGGATCGGGATGCGAAGCGCATGCCCAGCATCACCTTCCAATGCGGCCACTGTAACATCCGGCACATCGGTGCCCTGATGTGTGACGGAAACCTTTGGAAGCGTGCCTTTGGCTGCGCCGGTCAGCAACCCTTCCCAAACGCCTTGCCGCATTTTTTTTTTGGTCAGCACAAGCTTGGTCATCGTATCCTCCATGGTCCGACATGCGGACCGAAAACTGTCGTCTTATATCTGTGCGCGTGGCCGCCGCGAGAACGTTAGGTCTCGCAGTACTACCTGATTCATCTCGGGTCCTTCAAAGATCAGATCGACCCATGCGCCATCAATCCGGCGCTCATTCAGGGTGGAATAGGCCAAATCAAACTCCGCCACGACCTGATCTTGCGACAGGTCCAGCTCGCGTACGATCTGCTCGGTGTTGGGGCCATTCTTGATGTTGAGACGTGCGAAAATTTCGATGTTTTTTTCCAGCTCGACGATCACGTCCATCCGGATGAGGTGGGTTCGCTTGAGCCCTTCGACACATTCCCTGGGCATGTCCACAACGAGGGAAAGAAACGAGCCGTCAAAGCGGAAGACGTCCATCCGCAGCCCGTAAGGTGCCAAATCCTGCGCGCGCAAGTTTCGCAGTTGGCGCAAGGTGAGCTCGGAGAATTCGCAGTCGTGAAACAGGGTGACTTCATTGCCCAGCATCGCACGATTCTGCACTGAGGACAGACCGGGGTTCGGCAAAGGGCCGCGCCATAATTCGGGGCGCCACGCCCAGTCCGCGTTATGTGGCTTGGGAAAACTGGTGGAGCCTTCGAGGGGGAGGGCCAAACGCTCATCCGCGATATGGATCAGCTGGTCCAGATGGGCCTTGAGTTGACGTGCGCGAAGGCGCTGTCGCCGCAAGCCGGTCAGATCAGCAGAGCGCGCCATGCGCGCGATACGCGCCCACTTTGCAATCGCCCGACTGTAAAAAGCGGCATCCAAAAGATTTTCGCCAATTTTGGCCATCATGTTTGCCTTGTTGCCCACTGCATCTTTTTATAGCGCTTAACGGTATTACTTCACTGAATGCCTGCGCATTGTGGGCAGGATGGCATGCATGGGCGGTGTCACGCAAGCGCGGTAACGCCCTTGGTTACAGTCTCTAACCCGGGTTGGTCTTGTCTGTTGTCCGCTGGATCATTTCTTGCAAAACCTCGGCGCCCTCTTCGGATACCGCGCGGCGGCCTTCGGGGCCGAACAGGGCCGCGCCCATGCTGAAGGCGCCGACCTTCGAAATCGCCCGCCAGTGACGTGGTGACAGATCACCGGCTAGAGGCGTGCCGCTGGTTCTAAAGATCACACCGGTTGCATAGCGATGGGTGTTTTCGGGATCGGCCAAACCAGCCGCGGCGGCAAATTCCTGCGCCGTGGGGAGCTGCACATCATTGCCAACGCGTGCAAAGCTAACTGTCATGACACCTACAGGCGCGCCAGAGCCGCCAGTTGCAGCGCCCAGCGCATCGCAACGCGCCATAAGCGCAAAGCTTTGGCTCAGGCTTTCGGGATCAATGCAATAGCCACCCGGTGGCACCAACGTGACCTTGCCCCGCATCATCAAGGCTTGTTTGAGCGGGACCGCAGGCAGGGCGGTGTCTGCCGGCGGGGCAAGGCCCGCCAGCAGAGTGTTGCCGCTGTCCACTACATCACAAGCCCCCAGCGCCCCGACAAAGCAGAGCGCTGTGAGATGTTTAGATGTCCATGTAGTCATGCCGCTCTTTCTTGGCACCCGGGTGCGTTACCGCGCCAAGATAGGTGGGGCCGACAAGCTGTGCATATTTCCACAGCGCACCGGAAGCATAGAGGGTCTCGCGTGGGCCTTCCCACGCCGCCTCACGCTCGGCCAGTTCTTCGTCTGTCAGATCGACGGAGATCGAACCGGTGATCGCGTTCAGCGTGATCATATCGCCATTCTTGAGCAGGCCGATAGGGCCACCCAAAGCCGCCTCTGGACCAACATGGCCCACACAGAAACCGCGCGTCGCGCCAGAGAAGCGACCATCGGTGATGAGTGCGACCTTCTTACCCATGCCCTGACCCGAAAGTGCCGCAGTCGTGGCCAACATTTCGCGCATGCCCGGACCGCCGCGAGGACCTTCGTTGCGGATCACGAACACATCGCCTTCAGAGTAGGTGCGGTTTTGAACGGCTGCAAAAGCGTCCTGCTCACATTCGAACACCAGCGCGGGGCCGGTAAAGACAATGTCTTCCTCGCTCATGCCGGCAATCTTTACGATCGCGCCTTCAGGTGCCAGATTGCCTTTTAGGCCTACAACGCCGCCTGTCTTGCTGATCGGATCGGTGATCGCGTGGATCACCTTGCCGTCCGCTTCGCGCGCGATTTTGTCCAACTCTTCACCCATGGAATAGCCTGTCACGGTCATGCAGTCTTCGTGAATGAGGCCTGCTTTGCGCAGTTCGCGCATGACAACCGGTACACCACCGGCTTCGTAAAGATCTTTCGCCACATAGGCGCCACCTGGCTTCATGTCGACAAAGTGGGGCGTGTCGCGGAAAATATCGCAGACGTCTTCAAGGAAGAACTCGATGCCCGCCTCATGCGCCATCGCTGGCAGGTGCAGGCCGGCATTGGTCGAGCCACCGGTGCAGGCAACGATGCGTGCAGCGTTCTCGAACGCCTGACGCGTGCAGATGTCACGCGCGCGGATGTTTTTCTCGATCAGGTGCATCACAGCCTTGCCAGAGGCAATTGCGTATTCGTCACGGCTCTCATACGGGGCTGGCGCGCCGGAGGAGTTGGGCAACGCAAGGCCGATCGCTTCAGAAACACAGGCCATTGTGTTGGCGGTGAACTGGCCACCACACGCACCCGCTGACGGGCAGGCTACACGCTCGAGCACATCAAGGGCAGCTTCGGACATGGTGCCGCCCTGCCAGTTGCCGACAGCTTCGAACATGTCCTGAACTGTCAGGTCGCGGTCTGCAAAGGACGCAGGCACATCTGCGCCTTTGGGCGCTCTACCCGGCAGGATCGAGCCGCCGTACATAAACACGGAGGGCACGTTGAGGCGGATCATTGCCATCATCATACCGGGCAGCGATTTGTCACAACCTGCCAGACCCACAAGCGCGTCATAGCAGTGGCCGCGCATGGTCAGTTCAACCGTGTCGGCAATCGCTTCGCGGGACGCGAGTGAGGAGCGCATGCCCTCATGGCCCATGGCGATCCCGTCAGTCACAGTGATGGTGGTGAATTCGCGCGGTGTGCCTTGTTCGGCTTTGACGCCTATTTTGACTGACTGAGCCTGACGGTTGAGCGAAATATTACAGGGCGCAGCCTCGTTCCAGCAGGTGGCAACACCCACCAGTGGCTGGTGAATTTCTTCTTCTGTCATGCCCATCGCGTAATAGTAGGAGCGGTGCGGCGCGCGCGCTGGCCCTTCTGTCACGTGGCGGCTGGGCAGTTTGGACTTGTCGAAACGGTTGTTGTTAGGCATCTGCAGCGCTCCCTTAAGATCTGTTCCAGAACGGCATAATCATGCAGCGCCCCTGCTGCAAGCATTTGCATCGTCTGCATACGTTGTCTTGCGAGGGGTCTGGCCCTAGGTTAGGAAGGCACTTCCCGATAGAAAGCCCGCCCATGGACCGCAGCCTGTTTGCCTTTATCTGGAAGTACTCCAAGCGCGAACAGCTGATATTGCTGGGTTTCACGCTATTCACCTTCCCGTTTCTCTATGTCTCGCTGGAACTGCCCAAGCGGATTATTAACGACGCCATCGGTGCCGATGGGCCGGTAATTGATCTTTATGGCTACGAGCTGAGCCAGATTCAGTTTTTGACCGGTCTTTGCATGGCATATCTTGTGGCGGTGCTGGTGCACGGGCTGCTCAAGATGCGGCTCAATACCATGAAGGGCATCACGGCAGAGCGGCTGCTGCGGCGTTTCCGTTATAGCTTGATTTCACGCATGATGCGCTTTCCAAAGCGGTATTTTCAGGACACGTCCCAAGGTGAGTTGGTGAGCATGGTCACCTCAGAGGCCGAGCCTATGGGCGGTCTGATGGGTGATTTTGTTGCTCAACCAGTGTTTCAGGCGGGGCAAATGTTGATCATTCTGATCTTCTTGTTTCTGCAATCGTTCTGGTTCGGATTGGCTGGTATCGCGCTGATCCCTTTGCAGGCCTATATTATCCCGATGCTGCAGCGTCAGATCAATCTGCTGAACAAATACCGGATTCAGGAAGTGCGTCTACTTTCGGCAGATATTGGCGAAACGGCTGCAGGCATTACCGATTTGCGGACCAATGGCGGTTGGCGCTTTCGACTGGCCGGTTTCACCGAGCGGTTGGGCCGCCTGTTTGATATCCGCTTCAAGATCTACCAGAAAAAGTTCTTCATGAAGTTTCTCAACAACTTCATCACACAACTGACGCCGTTCTTTTTCTATCTGGTGGGCGGTATTCTGGCGATCCGTGGTGACATCACCGTGGGTGCTCTGGTTGCTGCTTTGGCTGCTTACAAAGACCTTAGCAATCCGTGGAAAGAACTGCTGACCTATTACAACCAGACGCAGGACATGGCGCTGCGTTGGGAAGTGGTAACTGAGCGCTTCGATCCGGTAGGGATCATTGACGAGGACCTTTTTGCGGGCGCGCCGGAGGAAATTCCGCACCTAAAAGGCGACATCAATATCTCGCATGTTTTCGTGCGCAGCGAAAATGGGACACCGGTACTTGACGACCTGACGCTTGATATTCCGAAAGGCGCGCAGGTCGCGATCAAGACCTCGTCGGTCTCCGAACGGCGCGCGCTGGCCGAGCTGCTTACCCGCGAGGTGATGCCGACGCGCGGCACTGTCACGATGGGCGGGCACAACATCGCCACCTTGCATCAGGCTGTGATTGCAGCGCGCATCGGCTATGTGCAGGCGCAGCCCTATCTCTTTTACGGCTCCATTGGGGACAACCTAATGATGTCTCTGCGCACGTCGCCCAAGACTGTGTTGTGGGACCCTGATCATCGCGACCGCGAAGGTATTGAAGCGGGCCGCTCTGGCAACAGCCTTGACAGCCTGCGCGCGGATTGGCTTGACCCTGCCTTGGCCGGATTGGATACTCTTGAGGACGTGAATGCATGGTGGTTCGAGCTGAGCCGGGTGCTGAATACGGACGAAGGGATCATTCGCGGCATGTTGGGCGCGCGCATCAATGCCGATAAACACGCCGAGCTCGCGCAAGCGATTGTTGGTCTGCGCGAAGAGGTGTTTGAGGCTCTTAAAGAGCGCAACCTCGATCGCGCCATTTACCGATTTGATCCCGAGAAATTCAATCCGAGTATCCCGCTGGGCGGGAACCTTATGTTCGCTGCGCCACGCCGTGAGATCAGCCAACAAGGTCTGGTCGCCGAAAAGGCATTCATTGGCATGATCGCCGAGAATGGTCTGGCTGAGCAGGGCATCGCGATCTCGCAGACATTGGTCGAAACGCTGCACCAGACCTTCGGCATGGATGGCACGAACCATCCGCTTTTTACCGCGCTCAATATTGACGAAGAACTTTATGAGCAATTGGTCGACATCGCCGCCCGTCGCCGGAACCGCGGTGATGGTGCATTGAGCGAGGAAGAGTTCGCGCTGTTACTCACAGTCCCGTTCGCCTTCACGGCAGAGCAGATTGGCCCCGCCTTTCCCGAAAGCTTTAAAGAAGAAATTCTGGCTATCCGCCGTAGCCGCGGCGCAGAACTGCGGGCACTGTCGAAAGACCTGTTCGTGCCGATGACACCGGAAAACTATTTGCCGCGCATGACCCTGTTGGAGAACATGATCTATGGCCGCATCTCTGCGATGGCTGGAATTCAGGCGGATCTGGTGATGGATGTGGCATCAGATGTCCTTCGGAAACATAACCTGCGTGCGCAAGTGGCGACGAATGTATTCGATATGCCAACAGCGATTGGTGGCACCAACTTGCCAAAATCTATTCAGGAACGCGCGGCCTTTACTCGTGCAGCTTTGAAGCGGCCGGATATATTTGTCTTTGACCAAGCGTTGGCGGGTAGCGATCTGGAGCGTACCCGTGACCGGTTGCGTGACCTGATGCCGGAAACCACCCTGATCTTTCTGGATGACAGTTTCAGCACCCCCGAAAGCTATGACATGTACGTGGAAATCAACCACGGTCGTATTGACGGGGTTGAGAATAGCGAGCTCCGTGATGGCGCAGATAGCGAATCTGACGACCTGCGGCGCAAGTTGGTCTTGCTCCAACGCAACCCGCTTTTTGGTACGTTAGAAGCCCGCGCACAGCGTCTTCTGGCCTTTACCGCACAATGGTACGACGCCCCTGCCGGCACCGTGATTTTCAACTCGGGTGAGCCGCCGGATGCGACCTATCTGTGCCTGTCAGGTAAGGCTGAGCTGATTTATCTGGATAAAGAAAACAACGCGCAGCATATCGCGACAGTGGAGCCGGGTCGTGTAATTGGTGATTTGGCAGTGATCCTGCGTGAGCCACGACAGATGACGCTCAAGGCGCTGGAAGACACCCGCTTTTTGCGCTTTGGCGCCGAGCAGTATCGGTCGGTTGTCGAGAACGACAAGACTGTATTGCTCAGCTTGCTGCAGACCGTCGCAGGGCATTTGACCGGAGCAGCTGAAGTCATTCGTGAGGCGCGCATAGAGATACCGCGCGACGGGCGTAAAGGGCATGACTGATGCTTTCACTTCCTGATTATCGCGCCCATATTCTTCATACAGCCGCTGCCGCTCCACGGTCGGAAATCTGGCGCACGGGTGTTGGGATCGTGGGAATGGTTGCCCTCTATATCCTCCTGGCACTGTTCTTTAATCAGGCTCTGTTCGAACTGACCCGTTACCGCCCTACCTTCGAGGCAGAGCTGATCGAAGGTAGTACACCACTTGCCATGTATATTTTGCTGGCCAGCTTTGGGTTGATCACGGCCAGCGTGTTCGTTGTCGTGAAGCTTTTGCATCACCGTGCCGCACTCAGCGTAGTTGGTCCGCTTATCCTTGCTGTACCGCAGTTGTTTCGTGTGTTCGGGATATTGGTTGTGCTGGGACTGGTGTTGATGGTGCTGCCGCCCTACGGGTTTGGCGCGCCGATGGTCTCCAACATGTCGGCGAGCCTGTGGATGGCGTTACTGCCCCTGTCTCTGGTGGCCGTATTTGTGCAAATCAGTGCTGAAGAAATCTTCTTTCGCGGATACCTCCAACAGCAGCTTGGCGCGCGGTTCCGCTCGCCTCTGGTGTGGATGGTGCTGCCATCGATATTGTTTGCGATCGGTCACTACCAGCCAGCCGAAGCAGGTGAGAATGCTGTCATGATCACGGTCTGGGCTGGCGTGTTTGGGCTGCTGATGGCGGATCTGACGGCGCGTGCGGGGTCGCTTGGACCCGCGTTGGCAGTCCATTTTTTCAATAACATCTCGGCGCTGCTTATCGCATCGCTGCCTGACAGTTTGGGTGGGCTGGCGTTGTGGCACACGCCTTTCGGCATGAATGACGCGGCAGACGTACGTGCGTGGATACCAGTAGATTTCGCAATGATGTTCGTCAGCTGGCTGGCAGCACGGTTGGCCTTGCGCCGCTGATTGCAATTCCTGCACGAGGCCCTTATTTGAAGGGAAACGTAAAGTAACGAGGCGCTGAAATGAACTGGATCAACAACTACGTCCGCCCCCGGATCAACTCGATCTTTTCGCGCCGCGAAACGCCGGAAAATCTTTGGACGAAATGCGATGAATGCGGCACGATGCTGTTTCACCGCGAAGTCAGCGACAATCTGAACGTCTGCACCAGTTGCGGCCACCACATGCACATCTCGCCACGCAACCGGTTCGCCGCGCTGTTTGATGGCGGTGTCTTTAATGAAGTAAAAGTGCCTGCGCCCACGGTAGACCCGCTCCAGTTCCGGGATCAGAAAAAATATCCTGACCGCTTGCGGGCCGCCCAAAAGCAAACCGAAGAGGCCGAAGCAATGCTCGTTGCTACGGGTGAGATCGGGCGCACGCTCATCGTTGCCTGTGCGCAAGACTTCAGCTTTATGGCGGGTTCCATGGGCATGTATGTGGGCAACGCGATCATCGCGGCGGCGGAAGAGGCGGTAAAGCTTAAGCGGCCACTGGTCCTGTTTTCCGCCGCGGGTGGCGCGCGCATGCAGGAAGGTATCCTGAGCCTGATGCAGATGCCGCGCACAACCGTTGCTGTGCAAATGCTCAAGGAAGCGGACCTTCCCTACATCGTAGTGTTGACGCACCCCACCACAGGTGGCGTCACTGCAAGCTACGCAATGCTGGGCGACGTGCATATCGCCGAACCGAACGCCCTTATCTGTTTTGCTGGGCCGCGCGTGATCGAACAGACAATCCGTGAGAAGCTGCCCGAGGGTTTCCAGCGCGCTGAATACCTGCTGGAGCACGGCATGCTGGATCGCGTAACTCCGCGTCCACAAATGCGTGATGAGCTGATTACGATCATCCGTATGCTGATGGGCCTGCCCCCTGCCGTGCGTGGCGATCTTCCAGCCCCTGCGGAAGTGCCGCATGAGCTGTCGCCAGCGGACACTGCAGAAAAGATCGTTGAGCCTAAAAAATGACGTCGGCGCCTGCGGTGGCGACAGGCCTTTTATTTCCCATTTGTATAAGAGATCTCCGCGTATGACCTCCCCGTCCTCTGACGCCATCCTTGACCGGATGATGGCGCTGCACCCCAAGATCATCGACCTCACTCTGGACCGGATGCTGCGGCTGCTAGAAGCCTTGGGAAACCCGCAGGACAAGTTGCCGCCGGTTATCCATATCGCGGGCACCAATGGCAAAGGCTCGACGCAGGCGATGATCCGGGCCGGGCTGGAGGCTGCGGGCAAGACCGTGCACGCCTATACCTCGCCGCATCTTGCGCGCTTTCATGAACGCATCAGGTTGGCAGGCACGCTCATCACCGAGGAAGCGCTGACAGAGGTGCTGGATGAATGTTACGCTGCCAACAGTGGCGAAAACATCACCTACTTCGAGATCACGACTTGCGCAGCCTTGCTGGCATTCTCTCGGACGCCTGCGGATTATACGCTGCTGGAGGTCGGATTGGGCGGTCGTTTGGACGCGACCAATGTGGTCGAATACCCCGTTGCCACGGTGATTACGCCGGTTGACCTTGATCACCAGCAATACCTTGGCGATACGCTGGCTGAAATTGCGGGCGAAAAGGCGGGCATCATCAAGCGTCGCGTGCCCTGCATCGTCGGCCCACAACAAGAGGCAGGGCTTGAAGTGATCGAAGCCGTTGCCGCCCGTAACATGGCCCCCCTCAGCATCTACGGCCAGCACTGGCATGTTCATCGCGAAGCGGGGCGGATGGTTTATCAAGATGAACAGGGGCTGCTTGACCTACCCCTACCCAATCTGCCGGGCCTACATCAGGTGCAAAACGCTGGTGGAGCGATTGCCACGTTGCGGGCATTGGGATTTGACGCTGCGGCCTGCGAAGGTGCGGTGACGCAAGCGCAATGGCCGGCTCGGATGCAACGTCTCAGGTCTGGTCCCTTGGTCGAAGCGGCGGGTCAGGCAGAGCTTTGGTTGGATGGTGGTCATAACCCCGCGGCAGGGCACGCAATTGCTGCTTTGCTGGCAGAGTTGCCAAAGGTACCGACCTATTTGATTTGTGGGATGCTCAATACCAAGGACATCAAAGGCTATCTGCGTCCGCTAGCGCCGTATGTGGCTGGTCTGCGCGCTGTGTCGATCCCCGGCGAAGCGGCAACGTTGCCGGCAGAAACCACAGCCGAAGCCGCACAAGCCGTTGGCATGACCGCAACGCAGTCTGAGGACGTGGCTTCTGCGCTGAAGGAGATCGTCGCGCAGGACCCGCAAGCGCGTGTACTGATTTGTGGTTCTTTGTATCTTGTTGGCAACATCTTGAGGTATAATGGATAGGCAGTACTATATAAGCGATGCTATTCGTTGACCCTTGGTCATACCGTCTCTTATGACGGTCTCAAATCGGACGGCGTATTCTGCGCGCTCAACCGTAAAATCTGAGGACCGAACATGGATTCGAACACCGGAAAACCGCAAGGGTCTGCCGCCCCTAAATCAGCAACTATGCGACAGCTGATTGCCTGCGGTGTTGCGATTGGGATCATGGCGCTGGGCGCGTGGAGCCTTATGGGCCAAAATGCCCCCTACCATCCTGAAGCATACACCGATGATGTGACGCGCATGGACACTACCAGCACAGACTAGGTCAGTACCTCTAGATATCGGCCCAGTCTTCGCTTTGCATTTCGCGCAAGCGAGAAGCGGTGCGTTCAAATTCGAATGTGCCTTCGCCTTCCATATACAGCATCTCTGGTTTGGCCGCCGCCGAACAGATCAGCCGTACACGTGCCTCATAGAGCGCATCAATCAGCGTGACAAAACGCTTCGCCTCATTGAAGTTGCTACGCCCTAACGCAGGGATGTCATCCAGCATCAGAACTTTGACAGCCTCGGCAACGGCGAGATAGTCCGCAGCGCCAAGGGGCTGTCCGCACAACGCATGGAAGCGCGCGCGTCCAACGCCGTTGCGGAACATCGGAATCACCACATCACGTCCCTTGACGCGCAGGGTAAGCGGCCCCGCCTCGCCACCGGTCAGATCACGCCAGACAGCATCCATCGCCTCGCGACTTTCCGCGTTGACGGGTGTGAAATAGACAGGGCTGCCCGCCAACCGATCTTGCCGATAATCGGTGGGGCTGATCAACTCAAGCACTACCATCTTCTCTTTGATCAGCTCGATAAACGGGACAAAGAGGTTGCGGTTCAGACCGTCCTTATAAAGGTCATCCGGTATCCGGTTTGACGTAGTGATAATCACAACACCATCCGCAAAGAGGGCCTGAAACAGACGTCCCACAATCATCGCGTCCGTGATGTCGGTGATTTGCATCTCATCAAAGGCCAGCAACCGGACCGAACTGCTCACCGCTTTCGCGACGGGGGCAATCGCGTCATCCACACCCGTCTTTCGGGCCTCGTGCATAGCGTTGTGTATTTCTTGCATGAAGGCGTGGAAATGCACGCGCCGCGCAGGAATGCCGTCGAGGGTGTTCACGAACAAATCCATGATCATGGATTTTCCACGCCCGACACCACCCCAAAGGTACAGCCCCTTAGGCGGCTCCGGCGCTTTGCGGAACAGCCCCTTTTTCAAAGGTTGCAGTAACGCTTCGCGGATGCGGTCAAATTCTGGCAGGACCGCCACTTGCGCAGGGTCAGGGCGCAGGGTCCCTTTGGTGATCATCTGGTCGTATAGGGTGCTAAGGTTTGTCATGAGCGAATCCCTATCGCCAAGCGGCGCGGTTGAAAAGTGTGTGCATACAATCGGTTCATTGACGGGGCGTTCAGGGCTGCGCAATCTGGCGCGATATTTGCGGAGAAGCGCCTTGGAAAAATCCCCCCTGTTCTCGCCCGTGCTGATTGTGGGCTGTGTGATTATCATGGTGAGCTTTGCAATCCGCGCCTCTTTTGGTGTGTTTCAGATCCCTATCGCTGAAGAGTATGGCTGGCTGCGTTCCGAATTCTCGCTGGCGATCGCGATACAGAACCTTGCCTGGGGGATCGGACAGCCGATTTTTGGCGCGATGGCAGAGAAGATTGGCGACCGTAAAGCGATCGTCATCGGGGCTGTGATTTATGCGTTGGGCCTAATGCTGTCAGCAGGAGCGGACACCCCGATCGCGCATCAGACTTATGCGTGGCTGGTGGGTTTTGGCATCGCGGGCACAGGCTTTGGTGTGATCTTGGCGGTCGTGGCGCGCGCCGCCTCTGATGACAACCGCCCGATGGCGCTGGCCGTGGTCACGGCGGCAGGGAGCGCGGGCCAGATATTTGGCGCGCCTCTGGCCGAGTGGTTGCTGGGCATAATGAGCTGGCAGTCGGTGTTCATGGTTTTTGCCGCAGCGATCCTGTCGACGATCCTGACGCTGCCTTTCATGCGCGCGCCGGTTCTGGCCGACCGGGCAGAGCTGGAAGAAGCGATGGGCACGATCCTGCTGCGCGCCTTCAAAGACCCCAGCTATACGTTGATCTTTTTGGGCTTCTTTTCGTGTGGCTACCAGCTGGCCTTTATCACCGCTCACTTTCCTGCCTTCGTGACCGAGATGTGCGGCCCGATTTTAGCTGGTGGCGTGCTGCACAATATTGGAATCACCACGACCTCGGCGCTCGGCGCCGTGGCGATATCCCTGATCGGGGCGGCGAATGTGGCCGGTACGCTGCTGGCTGGCTGGGCGGGTAAGAGGTACTCCAAGAAATATCTGTTGGCGGGTATCTACACGGGGCGCACAATTATTGCAGCGGTGTTCATCATGCTGCCTATCACACCGCTAAGCGTGATTATCTTTTCCGTCGCTATGGGGTCACTTTGGTTGGCGACCGTGCCGCTGACGTCAGGCCTGATCGCGCATATCTACGGGCTGCGTTATATGGGCACGCTGTACGGCATCATCTTTTTCAGCCACCAGTTGGGCAGCTTTGCAGGTGTCTGGTTGGGCGGGCGGATGTATGATGCTTACGGGACATACACGACCGTGTGGTGGATTGGTGTCGCCGTGGGCGCGTTCAGCGCCATTGTGCACTTGCCCGTGCGAGAGAAACCAGTGCGCCTTGCGGCTGCCTGATCTCAGGTGTCATGGCCCCAATCATCGGAATCGGGGGCTGGCAGGAAGTCTTTAATGAGGGTGAGAACCGCATCGCTATGGGTGCAGGGCAGGCCGTGACCAGCATCCTCGACCACCTCATGGGTCACATCGCGGTTCCACGCAGCCAATTGGCCCATGGCACTGGCAGGGATCACGCCATCCTCGGCACCCCAGATGGCGAGCACGGGCAGGCCGATACGGCGCAGGGCCATGTGCTCACCCTCCATGGGCTTTGCGAGGATACCGCGCAGACTGGACATGACGGCTGGGATGAAGCCCTGAAACATCAACTGCGCTTCCTGACCTTCGATGATCTCGGGGAGTATAGTCTGAGAGGCCTGTTCAGCGCGAGTTCCGTTGCGCATCTGGGTCGGGAAGGCGGCAAGCATCAACCATTTTCCAGCGATTCCACGATCACGGATGAAACGCACCAGCGGCGTGTTGCGTACGGTCATACCGGCAGAGGCCAGCAGCACCAGACGGCGCACGCGGGCGGGGTAGGTGGCGGCAAACCCTGCAGCAATTGCGCCGCCCATTGAATACCCGATCAGGTGGAATCGTTCATCAAGCTCAAGATGGGTCAGCAGATTATCCAGCTGGCGATTGAAGAAAGTCTTGTCGTGCAGCCCCTCTGGCCGGTCTGAAAAGCCGCGGCCGTAAAGGTCATAAACCAGCACTCGAAACCCCAGCGCCACAAGCCCTTTCGTCAGAGGTGCCCAAACAAAGCTGGGTGTGGTCAGCCCGTGCACACACACCAAAAGAGGTCCGCTGGCAGGGCCAGACAGGTGGTAATGCGTGACGCCTTGGCTAAGCTCTGAAAACTGTCCTAGCGCAGAGCCCCTGCGCCCATCGCTCATAACGGCGCGCGAATGCTCCAACAAAAAAGGGGCTGCGATAACCGCAATCAGCAGCCCCAAGAAGAGCAGCCAGATCATCCTGCGGCGCGCCACTGCGCAAGGATGTAGCGGCTGGTCATCAGGTCCAGATGCGCGCCGCCGCCATTCTTACAAATGGTAATTTCCTCATCCGATGTGCGGGTGAAAGCGCTCAGATCGTAGTAATCAGCGATGATGTCTTCACGGGTGATAGCGCCAGTCTCCAGTGGGATCTTGATCTCACCGATATGACCGATGGTGGTGTCGAAACTGTCAACGAACAGGCGCGCGCGGCGCAGGGCTTCGTCGTCAACTTCGCGCATGTCGGGGCGGTAGGCGCCGATCAGGTCCAGATGCTGGCCCGGTTGCAGCCACGCACCTTGGATTACGGGCTCGGTCGCCATGGTGGCGCTGCCGATAATCTCCGCCTGACGCACCGCGCTTTCCAGATCGTCGGCGATGGCGACGTCTGGCAGTGCTTTAACCAATGCTTCGGCAGAGGCGCGCGTGCGGCTCCAAACAGTGAATCGGGCCTGCGGGAAGGCGGCTGAATAGGCGGCATGCAGGGACTGGGCCACAGTGCCAGCGCCAACCAGTAGGATGTGCGTCGCGTCAGGGCGCGCCAGTCGGCGTGCCGCCATAAGGCTGTCACCGGCCGTCTTCCATTTAGTGACCAGATGGAAATCGATAATCGCCTCAAGCGTGCCGTCGGTGTCCGAATAGAGGCTCACGCCGCCGTTGATATTCGGTTTGCCCTTTGCGCTGTTACCCGGAAAAATTATGGCCGATTTCACGGCCATCCCCATGCCGTCAATCCAAGCTGCACGGCTCAGTAGCGTGTCGGGGTCACGATAAAGGAACGTGTCCCCGATCTCGGCCTTGGGCAGGCTGTGACCTTCGGCCAGCGCATCGGTGAGCGTGATCCAGTCGAGCAGTTTTTCGCCTGCCTCAAAGGGGATAAAAGGTATGTCGGTCATTGTGCCTCCTCTGGCGTGAGCAGCCCCGCGGCAACAAGACGGTCTGCCCAGCCTTGTGATCCCTCGAACAGATGTGTTTGCCAGCCACGTGCAGCAGCGGCAGCGATGTTTTCGGTGCGGTCATCGGTGAACAAAAGTTGGTTACCCGTCAGGTCGGCACCTTCTTCCAGCATTTCATAGATACGCGAATCTGGCTTGATGACACCCATGTGGCCAGAAATGAAATCGAGGTCGAAGGCCCGCAAAAAATGGTAACGGGTAGCCGCCAAAGCGTAGGTTTCGATCCCGAAGTTGGTAAGCGAAAACACCGGTACGTCGCGCGCTTGCAAGGCAGTCATCAAGCGAACAGAGTGATCAATGGCCGGACTAGCAATGTCCAACCAGCGGTCATGCCAGATCCCAAGCTCGGCCTTGCGTTCGGGGTGCCGTTCAGCGGTTTCCGCCAGAACAGCCGAGAAATTCTCGCCCCGATCTACGCGGTCATTCATGGTGTGCAGGTCGATGGTGGCAAACAGGGAGTGGCGGTTCTCGACGCCAATTTCGGCATCGAAAAACCGCTCTGGTTGCCATTCGATCAGCACATTGCCGATGTCAAAGATCACGGCGCTTGGTGTCATGCTTCAGTCCTCGTAGCCAGTGGCGAAATCGGGAAAAGTTCAGTTACGGCAGCTTCTGGGCCGCTCTGATTTCGCGCTCCAGCGCCTCCAAAAAGCGGGAGCGGTCGGCTTTTGTAAAGCCTTTCCCGCCGCCTTGTCTGAACGGATCAGCAGCCCGCAGATCGGTCATCAGATCGCGTGTAGCCAGCACGTTACCGATATTGGCCTGCGTCAGCGCTTCGCCGTTATGTTTGATCACCCGCGCGCCTGCTTCAACACATTTCGCAGCGAGCGGGATATCTCCGGTAACGACGACATCACCGCGTCCTGCGCGATCGGCAATCCACATATCCGCCACATCGGGACCATCAGGGACAATAACCGTCTCTACATAGGGGTTTTTTGAGGGTCGCAGCCCGCCGTTGGACACCACAAACATCTTGAGCTTGTGACGCGTGATCACCCGCTCCGCCTCTTCTTTGACGGGGCAGGCATCAGCGTCAATGTAGAGTGCGGTCATGCGGACCACAGCGCGTCTGCATGGAAGGTTACGTGATCCTCCATGAAGGTGGAGATGAAGAAATAGCTGTGATCGTAGCCCGCCTGCATGCGGAAGGCGCCGTTCTGGCGGCGCTTGGCCATGGCACCGCTCAGCGCCTCGGGCATCAGCAGGTCCTGGAACTGGTCATCGGTCCCCTGATCAATCAGAACCGGACCGTCAAAGCCTTTCTCCTGCATCAGAAGCGTGGCGTCATGCGCGGCCCAGCTTGCCTCGTCTGTGCCCAGATAGGCGGCCAGTTGTTTGCGGCCCCAGTCGCTGGATGTCGGATGCGCGATTGGCGCGAAGGCAGAGACGGATTTGAAACGGGCAGGCAGCGACATCGCCAACGTTAGTGCTCCATGCCCGCCCATCGAGTGTCCGGCGATCGCCTGACGATCCATATCTAGCGGAAAGTTATCCGCCAGTAGCGCGGGCAGTTCGTCCGCGATATACGACCACATTTGAAAGTGGGGTTTCCATGGATCTTGCGTTGCGTTGACGTAAAATCCCGCCCCTTGGCCCAGATCATACGCCTCGTCATCGGCCACACCTTCGCCGCGCGGGGAGGTATCTGGGAAAACCAGCGCGATGCCTTGCTCGGCCGCCCAGCCCTGCGCACCTGCTTTGACCATCGCGTTCTCGTGGGTGCAGGTCAGGCCGGATAGAAACCACAGTACTGGCACGGGACCATCCTGCGCCTCGGCGGGCAAGAACAGGGCAAAGGTCATGTCGCAGTTGCAGGCCGCTGAGGTGTGTTTGATCACATGCTGGGTGCCGCCAAAGCATGCATTGGAAGATAGGGTTTCCATGGAGGTCTCCTTTTCGGGGTTGTCCATGGCTACCCAGCGCAGGCGCGGGGGGCAAGCCTTGTCTGTATCAAACGCCCGCGGAGGCCTTTGTGAGCCAGCCAATCCAGAGACTGACACTGACGATACTCACCGCGGTCGAGACAAGAATGGCCGCCGAAACACGCTGCGGCGCGACGCCGTAATGTTGCGCAAGCATATAGACATTACCTGCCACCGGCAGTGCTGCGGCAGAGATGATCACCGTGGCCTGATAAGGATCAACCTTGAACAGGGCGAAGCAGGCGAAAGCCACAAACAGCGGGTGCAGCACCAGTTTGCAAAAGCTCAGCCAGCCAGCGACCGACAACCGCTCGGTAGATTTGGAGGCCAGCGACGCACCGATGGCAAACAGCGCTCCGGGGGTGGCAGCAGCGCCCAGAAGGGCCAGAAACTCGTTCATCGGATCAGGGATCGGAATCTTAAGGCCAGACCAGAGAAGACCTAAAGTAATGGCGACAATCATTGGATTTCGGATAAGGCCCATCCCGACTGTGCGCAGGATCCTTAGGCTCATGCGGCCATCCCGTGAACCGGTGATCAGGATAACGATGAGCGAGGAAAACACGATCAGATCAACAGCCAGCGCGAGCATGACGGGACCAATCGCCTCTGGTCCCAACAACAGCGTGAGCATGGGTACACCCAGAAAGCCCACGTTGCCGATCACGGCGCATTGAGCTTCGATCGCGGTGATCTCAATGCTGAGCCCGCGGACATAGCAGACTATGGTGGCGATCCCGTAGACAAATGCCGTGCCCCAAAGGTAGGCCGCCACAAGCCGCCCGTTCCATACGTCGGCTAGCGACAGGTTTGCAGAAAACCGGAATAGCATCGCCGAGAGTGCGAAATAGAAAATGAACTTCGTCAGATACGCCGTCGCTTCGGCCGTGAAAAATTTCGTACGGCCAGCCCAATAGCCCAAACCGATCAGGGCAAAAAAGGGGAGCGTTTTGAGGAAGATCGCAAGCATTCGTCACAGATAGCTTGGCGATTTGCCGGAAGCTAGCGAAAATCCGCCTGAAAGCTGGTGGCGGTGAGAGAAACATGGGCATCCAACGGCGGTAAAAGCTCGAACGCGCGCGGGGTGCGGGCAAAGTCATAGTCTCGCATGAGACGCCAATGCGCGCGTTCACGCCTTGCCACTGCCAGTTCGTTTCGGGAAATGTGGAACGGCGTCCGGTCCCAGCCAGTTGTGGTTTTTACTTCGATCAGACGAGGCGTTCCGTCGGGCTCAAAACTGGAAATATCATATCCGGCGCCATAGCCGTTTTCGTCTGAAACCCAGCGCACCCGCTTGGCCAGATCATGCGCGCCGTGTTGTCGTAGGGTTGCGCGCTCATGTGCCAGCACGCGCACCTCTCCCGCGCGGCCCAAGGCGCGGTTGCGGGCATCACGGGCAGCAATATCGAATTTGCGCGCGATGGTGAGGTATTCCTCCGCCTCTTTGGGCGGGGGTGCACCCCGCTGGGTGGGCGGCGTGTCCAGATACAGCGGCGCATCCTCGGCCATGCCTGTAGTAGGACACGTGAATGCCGGTTCGCCTTTTTCCTGCAGATACCTGCCCACGGCGTGCGGCAGGTTAGAGTTGTAGTGCGGCAGAGGCTTGTACCCTTTGATAAAGGGCAGTCCAAATCCGATCATAATCGCGCTGATATTTTGGTGTAGCTTTTCGATGGAGCCTTCAGTATGTGCGACAAAGGGCAGCAAAGCGCGCCTACGGACGGCCTTCACGTATGGCTGATCAGAGACATCGGCATCCAGCATTGCAAAATAGTCTGCAACGCAAAGATCAAATTCTTCTTCAGTCCAAGGTGTTCCCGCCATAGTGGCAGCCTAGTTTGCGGATGCAGAACGTACCAGGCTGAAATCTCTGGTGTTTTGTACTTGGAAGTAAACTGATCAGTTTATATGCTGGGTGTTCATCGGCAGGAGCTGTAATGACCGCGCTGACATCGATCCCGCAAGACGCCATTCACCGTGGCCGAAAATATGATCAGGTGCTTGAGGGCGCGCGCTCCGTCTTTATGGAAGACGGATTTGAAGGGGCGAGCGTGGATGACATTGCACGCGCGGCTGGCGTATCGAAGGCGACGCTGTACAAGTATTTTCCGGATAAACGGATTTTGTTCATGGAGGTGGCGCATGTTGAGTGTCAGCATCTTACCCGCTCTGTTCTTGATAAAATTGATCTGACTGCCCCTCCGCGTGAAGTTCTGGGCCAGACTGGGCGGCATTTTCTTAGTTTTGTGACCAGTAAATTAGGTCTGCAAATCTACCGGATTTGTGTGGCCGAATCCGAGCGGTTTCCGGAGATCGGGCAGCGATTTTACGATTCCGGTCCAAACGTGATGCGCACACAAATGACTATCTATTTCGAACAGGCCTGTGCTCGGGGTGAGCTGAATATCGATGACTACGCGCTGGCGGCGGACCAGTTCGGTGAATTGTGCAAGGCCGACATATGGATGCGCCTGCTGTTCGGGGTTATCAAAGACGTAACTTCCGCTGAAATCGACCGTGTGGTCGACAGTGCGGTGGAGATATTTTTAGCGAGGTACGGGACATGAAATACACGATATTGGCAGGATTGATGCTGGCAGGTTGCGGTGCTGCTATCGCCCCCACAGCGGGCCGTGCCCCTGCAAATGCACCTGATACCTGCAACGCGGCAGCACATCAGGGCCTGATCGGGTCAGACGCCACGTCATCCTTGGCACTGCCAGAGCCCAAACGGCTGTATGGCCCCAACGATGCCGTCACGACCGATTTCAGTCCCGCACGGCTGAATGTTCAGCTGAACGAGATTGACAATATCGTTGCGATTACCTGCGGCTAGGTCTTTGGCCGGTTATCGAGAATGCGAACTGCCTTCCCCTCGGAGCGGGGGACGGCGCCTATTTCCCCAACGTCGATCTTGACGTTGATCCCGACGGATTGCTTGATCCCTGCGGATAGTTTTGCAGCCGCCGCTGCGCGGGCGTCTGCGCCCACTTCAGCGTCTGAGACTTCGGTCAGGATGCGCATTTGGTCCATCCGGCCTGGCCGCGTCAATTCGATCTGAAAATGCGGAGACAGGGCGTCGACCTGCATTAGTATCTCTTCGATCTGGGTCGGGAATACATTGACGCCGCGCAGAATGATCATGTCGTCGCTGCGCCCTGTGACCTTTTCCATGCGGCGCATACTGCGCGCGGTGCCGACCAGAAGCCGCGTGAGGTCACGGGTCCGGTAGCGGATGATCGGGAACGCCTCTTTGGTGAGCGAGGTGAATACAAGCTCCCCCTTCTTTCCCTCGCCGACAACTTCGCCAGTTTGGGGATTGATGATCTCGGGATAGAAATGATCCTCCCAGATGTGCAGGCCGTCCTTGCTCTCGACGCACTCCATCGAAACGCCGGGCCCGATCACTTCGGACAGGCCGTAAATGTCTACGGCGTGCATGTCGAACGCCTGTTCGATCTCAAGGCGCATGGCGTTGGTCCACGGCTCGGCCCCGAAAATACCAACCTGAAGCGAGCTGTCGCGTGGATCAAGGCCTTGCTTCGCGAACTCGTCCAGAATGGACAGCGCGTAGGAAGGGGTGACTGTGATCCCCTTTGGCTTGAAATCGTCGATCAGGCGGACCTGTCGCGGGGTCATGCCGCCAGAAATAGGCACGGTGCTTAGTCCCAGCGCATCAGCGCCAAGGTGGATGCCAAGGCCGCCCGTGAACAGGCCATAGCCATAGGCATTGTGCAACATGTCACCGGGCCGCATACCGGCTGCCCGAAGCGAACGTCCGACGACACTCCCCCAGTTCTTGAGGTCATTCTCGGTATACCCCACAACAGTCGGCTGACCCGTGGTGCCGGAGGACGCATGGATACGTTTCACTTGGTCTTGCGGGACCGCAAACATCCCGAAGGGGTAGTTATCCCGCAGATCGGTTTTGACGGTGAAGGGGAACTTTGACAGATCGCTTAGGTGGTGCAGATCATCAGGATGTACGCCTGCCGCATCAAAGCTGCTGCGGTAGAAGGGGACGTTGTCATAGGCATGACGCAGCGACCATTTGAGGCGCTCCAGTTGCAGGGCTGCGATCTCGTCGCGGCTGGCAATCTCGATCAGGTCAAGGCTGCTACGGGCTGGGGTGAGGTCTTTCATGCGGCGGTTTCTCCCTCTTCGGCAAACAAGTGGCCCTTAATCGTGCGCGACAGGCCGCGCATAGTGGCAACCATACGCCCGTCTTCGCCCGTGACATTGACATCATACACACCAGAGCGTCCGGCCAACGCGGTTTCCTGCGCTGTGGCGGTCAACAGCTCGTCTGCTTTGCCTGGGGCGATGTAGGTGATCTGGTTTTGCTGGGCGACTGTCAGCTTGTTGTAGCTGTTGCACGCAAAGGCAAAGGCGCTATCGGCAAGCGTAAAGATATAGCCACCGTGGCAGATGCTGTGTCCGTTCAGCATCCGGTCGGTGACGCGCATCGTCAGGGTGGCTGATCCCGGCGCAATCCGGGCGAGCTGCATGCCCAGATCGCGAGAGGCATTGTCGTTCGCCATCATCGCTTCCCCTGCTTTTTCCGCACGCATCTGTGGAGTCATCATCGCACCCTAATATGTTTCATAATTTGCGAACCATACCTCCATTTGTAACGCGATCAAGTAATTCGATCGCAAGGGGCTTGATTTGCACCGCGCTCAAGGCAAGTCTGTAGACATGAATATACCTACGATCCCGACAAACACCATGCGCACCAGCGGAGCGGAGCGCGTGGCCGAGCAGGTGGCGTTCCACCGAACCGAGCTTTCGGTGGTCCTGTCGCTCTATGGCCGGATGGTCGCTGCAGGCGAATGGCGAGACTATGGCATATCGTGTTTGCGTGAAGTGGCGGTCTTCTCTGTATTTCGCCGCACAGCAGAGATCCCGCTATATCGGATAGAGAAACGGCCCAAGCTGAGGGCCAAACAAGGCATGTATGCTGTTGTGGGTGCCAATGGTCAGGTGCTTAAACGAGGGCATGACCTTAAATCAGTGCTGGGCGTGCTAGAGCGCAAGCTGATCCGCGTGGTTGAATAGGCGGATAGATTGCAGCCAAGCCTATCGTGGGTTGGCGGCAATAGTTTAAGTCTAACGTGGGTTAATCCGTGGTTGGCAGCCTGCGGTGAGCAGTCACCGGACCGTCTGTCTCGGCGATACGCGCGATTGCGTCCTTGATCGGCTCAAACACGGTGGCAATGGCGTCACAGTTTGCGTGGATCAATGTATCCTCGTCCCAAACCAGTGCCACATGTCCTTTCCAGAACAACAGGTCATTGCGCTGCGGTGTGGTGTCCGGCTCAAGCAACGTGCCGAGGCTTTCCTCTTGCATGTCGCTGTCACCGCCGCAGGGAATGTTGCAGGCAGCACACGCCGCCTGAATAAGGCCGGAGCAATCAATCCCCCAGCGACTGTTACCGCCCCACAGATAAGGCGTGTCGAGGTAAAGCGCGGCTATGTCCGCCGGATCGCTGGCATAGACGTCAACGGCAGTGATGTGCTGTTTTGGCACAAAACCGTGGCTGGTGCGGATGAACCCATCTGCGTCGTCCAGCATGGCAAGCCTGCTGCCATGGCTCAGCGCGCAGCGGTCGATCGATTTGAAATTGGCATTCTGGTAGCCGTGGCTGGCTGCTGCGATAACCTTGTGGGTAATCGGCTGCGGCTTGGTCAGCGCTGACACGCCGACATAGCCGTAATACCCGTCTGCTGCCGATTGCACATAGGCCCAACCGTCTTCGCGCCACAGGATCGTCACGTCAGCGCCGATCAGCAGTTGGCGGTCACGTGCGCCGTTAGGTTTGCGCAGCAGGTTCACCACGCTGCGGCCGATCTGCGCAGGCTCGTTAAGGCCGACGCGGTTGGGATCGAGGGTCATGCGGGGATGGGTCATTTGGTCAGTATCCTGTCTAGAGCGTCCAGCAGGGCGCGTGTGGCTTGGCCCACACCACCTTTGGCACGTGCGGGTGCCGTGCTGGGTTGCCAGCCGTATATGTCGAAGTGCGCGTAGTTGCTATCCGTAACAAAGCGGCGCAGGAAAAGGGCGGCTGTAATGCAGCCGGCAAAGCCGCCAGAGGGCGCGTTGTCCAGATCGGCAATGGCTGGTTCGATCATTGTCTCATAGGGGGTATGAAAGGGCATGCGCCAAACCGGATCGGCCACGGCAACAGCCGAACTCTCCAAGGCGGCGACGAAATTTGCATCATCGCTGAAATAGGGCGCAAGGTCGGGCCCAACAGCCACACGAGCAGCTCCGGTCAGGGTCGCCATCGAGATGATCTGGTCCGGCTTTTCCTCATCAGCCAAAGCAAGCGCATCGGCCAGCACCAGCCGCCCTTCGGCGTCTGTGTTGTTAATCTCAACCGTGAGACCCTTGCGCGATGTCAGGATGTCCTGCGGACGGAACGAATTACTTGAGACAGAATTCTCGACCGCTGGGATCAGGACGCGCAGGCGCACATGCGCACCCGTTGCCATGATCATATGCGCAAGGCCCAGAACAGCCGCCGCGCCGCCCATGTCTTTTTTCATCAGGCCCATGGAAGCACCCGGTTTGAGGTTGAGGCCGCCAGTATCGAAACATACGCCCTTGCCGACCAGCGTCAGGGTTGGACCATGATCACCCCAGCGCATGTCGATCAGCCGTGGCGCGCGGTCCGCAGCACGGCCCACAGCGTGAATCATCGGCAGGTTTGAGGCAAGCAAATCCTCTCCGACGGTCACTTCGATCTGTGCGCCATGCTGTGCGGCCAGATCGCGAGCGGCTTTTTCCAGATCGGGCGGGCCCATATCGGATGCTGGCGTGTTGATCAGCGTGCGGGTCAGGGCTTCGCCGTTGGCGATGATCTCAACGCGCTGGGCGTCAATACCAGCCGGTGCGATCAGTTTTGCAGCCATCGGCGTGGCTGTTTTGTAGCGATCAAAGCGGTAACTGCTTAACAGCCAACCCAAAGCCTCCGTCTCGGCCTGCTCCGTCGATAGACCACTGGAAATACGGTAGTTGCCTTTGGGTAGCTTGGTTGCTGCGGCCGCCAATGCGAAACGCCCGCGTGCGCGGCTTTGCGGCGTTCCGTAGCCGGCCAGTGCCGTGGTGGGCAGCCCATCCGCCCCTGCGATGACAAGCGCCTCGCCGATGCTACCGGTAAACCCGTTTGCCTCTACCCAAGCTGCGACAGCCGGCGGCTGGCCTTCCAACCAGTCTTTTACATCGTCCTGAGCCAGAACAAGCAAATCAATCGTGTCAGAGGCGGCATCGGCAAAGCGTAGGGACATGAAACAGCGAACCTTTTAGTGGGGGATGGGATAGAGGCTTAGCCTAGCCCATCCTGCTGCCGCTGCAAGCGCCGTCACTTAAATGCTGAGGTCTTCCATTGCCCAGATCGCGGAAAGCGACCGCTCCCCTATGCGCAGCATCCGCGACAGGGTTGCTGCAATGGCCATGTCGTCCTCGGCATCTATGCAATTGGTCACATCCTTCGCGACCTGCGCCAAAAGGCCCATGCCGATCTGATCCGATATTGCGATCAGCGATCGGGCATGTTTGCGCAACTGACCCAGGTTTCTGGCCCGCCACAGCGTATCGCACTGCGACATCCGCACAGCCAATTCTTCCATAGCCCGAGAGACCACAGATTCGGCGCTTGTTGTGCCCAACTGGGCAAAAAGTATCCCCAGCCTTGCCTGATCAAGCTGGATCTGTTCGGACACACGTATGTTGACAACGTTACTCATGAAACACCCTTTATTTTGCCCCCACGGCTTGGGGTGTTTATCCGTGAGAAGGGTTTTCAAATGGTTTTCAGCCAGCGGTGTTTTCGCTCGAATTCGGGACGAATTCAGTCTATTTGAATGAAACTGAGTTTTGGGGTTAGGACAGATCATGGACAAGGCAAAGCCGCTTCCGGCATATCTGGTACAGCGCTATCACGGCTGGAAAGCGACCACATATGCGGAAAATAGCGCATGGTATCGCAAGCTGGCGACGGATGGTCAGCACCCGCGCGCTATGGTCATCTCCTGCTGTGACAGCCGCGTGCATGTCACGTCGATCTTCGGCGCGGATCAGGGCGAATTCTTTATCCACCGTAATATTGCCAATCTTGTCCCGCCCTATCAGCCTGATGGTGCGCAGCACGGCACCTCGGCGGCGGTTGAATACGCGGTACAGGTTCTGAAAGTGGCGCATCTGATTGTTTTGGGCCATTCCAACTGTGGCGGCGTGCAAGGCTGTATGAATATGTGCAGCGGCAACGCACCTGAACTGGATGCCAAGGACAGCTTTGTCGGGCGATGGATGGATATTCTGCGGCCTAAATATGAACTGGTCAAAGACATTGCCAATTCTGCAGAGCAGCTGCGTCAGCTTGAAAAACATTCGGTCATGATCTCACTCGAAAACCTGTTGACCTTCCCTTGGCTCGCTGAAAAGGTCAATTCAGGTGAGCTGACACTGCACGGGATGTGGACCGACATCGCCGAAGGCGGGTTGGAATACTACAACCCGTCATCAATCAAGTTCGAGTCGGTCTGATATTGAGCGGCACGAGGGAGCACCCATGTCCGAGTTTTTAAGCCTTGCCGGGCAGAACCTGCTTTCGCCCATCATACTCAGTTTCGTGCTGGGTGTCTTTGCCGCCCTCGCACGGTCGGATCTCAGCATCCCCGAGGCAGTCGCCAAGGGCATGTCGATTTATCTTCTATTTGCCATTGGTTTCAAAGGTGGCGCGAGCGTAGCGTCTTACGGTCTGGATCTGCGGCTTGGGTTATCCCTACTTGCAGGTGTTGTGCTTTCAGCGCTGTTGCCGCTGATCGCTTTTGCGCTGCTCAGAGTGATGACAAACATCAGCCGCTTGGATGCTGCGGCTGTTGCAGCGCATTACGGCTCAATTTCAATCGTGACGTTTGTCGCGGCGACCTCGGTTCTGGAAGGACGCGGAATTGAATCAGAAGGGTATATGGTTGCCGTTGCTGCGGCGATGGAAGCACCGGCCATTCTCTCTGCGCTATGGCTCATCTCTCGCGGTGGCGGCGAGCAGTCCAAGGGCATGGACAGCGCCTTGATGCGCGAGATCATGCTGAACGGCTCTATCGTACTGTTGGTTGGCGCGTTTGCGATAGGCTGGGCCACGGGCGAACAGGGGCTGAAAGAAATTTCGAGCTTTATCGTCAATCCATTCAAGGGTGTTTTGTGCCTCTTTTTGCTTGATATGGGGCTGGTCGCAGGGCGCGGTCTGCGTGGTGGCGGCGGTGTACTGACGCGAGGTGTGCTGGCTTTCGGCGTGCTGATGCCGCTTGTCGGTTCGGTGTTCGGACTAGCTGCCGGGATGATGCTGGGGCTCAGTGCGGGCGGGGTCGCATTGATGATGGTGTTGTCTTCATCGGCTTCCTATATCGCGGTGCCTGCTGCGATGCGCGTTGCTGTTCCTGAAGCCAATCCTTCGCTTTATCTCACGCTGTCGCTGGGCGTGACATTCCCCTTTAACCTGACCATCGGTATCCCGCTTTATGTGGGCATTGCCATGGCTGTGACCGGAGGTTGATCGATGCAAACACACAAAGCCAAACGGGTTGAGATAACCATTGAGAACGTAATGGAGTCGCGCCTGACCGACGCTTTGCGCAAGGCGGGCGTGACGGGATACTCCATCTTGCCCGTGCTTGGCGGTTCTGGCCGCTCCGGTGCTTGGTCCCGTTCGGGGCAGGTGAGCCGAGCTCAGGGCATGGTGCAGGTCGTTTGTATTATCCGGCCAGAACGCCTTGATGCGATGCTGGACGCTGCGTTCGAGGTGGTGGAGCGGCATATCGGTGTGGTCAGCATCGTTGATTGTGATGTATTGCGCGCGGAGCGGTTTTAACTCAGCGTTAACCATATCTGGCAGAGGTTTAGGTATGGAATTGGAATCAGTCACTCTCAAATTGCCACGCTACCTGTTGTCAGGTGCGCAACGTGTCGCAACTGCGCGGGACGTTACAGTAGGTCATTTGGTCCGGCACCTGCTCAAGCGAGAGGTGGAAAGACAACTCCCTGCCAAGGGACGCGTGGCGACTGATGAACGGCTCTTCAGGCACTCCTTGGTCGTGATGTGGAACAGGCTTCGGGTTGGGGCGATCTGGCAGAACGGCTGCGCCCGCACGGCTATTCGCTGCAACCCTCCAGCAGCGATATGACTTTGATCAAGACCAGCTGTGGCACCCGTGTGTGCAAAGGATCCGAGATCGGGTTTTCCTATACCACGCTGGTGAAGCGCTTTGGCGGCCATATGCCGGGCCACAGTCAGCTGACAGGTGGTCAAAGCGTAATGCCTGCAGGATCAATCTACGCCACCCGCCACGCGAAGCTAAGCGCCCATATGGAAACTGCACGCAGTTGGCCCGACCTGATCAACCGCCTCGCCGTTGAGGGGATGGAGCTGCGCGCGCTGGGGGCGGGATTGGGCATCTACTTGGCCGCAACCGGTCGCCACTTGTGCAACACTTCCACAGTCGGCACGCCCTATCGTGCATTGGTTGCGCGTTTTGGCGCGGATATCCCCGGCCCAAAGCCAATCGTGGCTTCTGAAGAAGAGGCTACCGACCTGATTGAACGTTCCGGCGGATGCGTGGTTAGCGTAGGACCTTCCCGTCGGGCCAGCGAATGGTTTGCGCGACTGTCACGTCCTGTGTTTCGCCCGCATTCAGTGACAGGTTCCACTGAAGCAGACCGCGGCGATCATCTACGTCTTTCACGTCAACGCTCGGCTGCGCCTCCCACTGGATAACCAAATCGTCCTGTTCACTGTAAGGCACCGCTTCGAGCAGTTCGACATCCCAGTCCTTAGTGCCGAGGTTTTCCAAGGTCATGCGGACCTCTTGAGTTTTGGCGTTGCTGCGGCTTATCAAGCCACGGTCGCCTTCGCTTCGGTCAAGCAGAGCATAGTTTAAGTGCAGGTCCTCTAGTGGGCCGAAAGCTTGTTTGATTTCACTGCCGACAGGAACAGCGGCAAAGCTGCTCCGCCCGACCAACGCTCCATCCACGAATATCTGCGCACTTGCCGCCTCCAGCAATGGTTCGCGGCTTTCGTTCGTTGCCACTGCCATCAAAAACGCGGTCGTGTCGCGCGCAGGCACAGCGCGGGCAAACACGCGAGCGTCGAACTCGAGTGCATCTAATTCCACCCGCGCCCCTTCGGCGTTTTGTGCAATCGTGATCGCGGTGGGCAGGGTGTAGGTCACGCCGGGTCCGTCAAAATTTGGCTGGGGTGCAGCCGGGGCCATCTCCATCATTACAGGCGGCGCTCCTACCGCGTCAGCACTGAGGCTACTGAGAGACCGTTCTAGCTTTGCACGCGCTTGCGGGTCTTCAAAGCGCAGCAATGGCGGATAGAGCTCGGACGGGAGAACCTGTCCACTGGGCGCCAGAGTGGAGAGCGTGAGGGTCACATTTTCCCAATTCTCACCACTGTTTTGATAGATCAGGGCAGCACGGCGGAGCGTCAGGCTGTCAGTGCCGCCTCTGTTCAGCATTACGTCATAGGTCGGTTCCCAAGAGGCGCGGGTAGGATAGGTGATGGAGGCTACCACATTGCCGGCCTCTGGTGCCGCAAGAGTGAGCGCGAGCAGGGATTTCGGATCGGTAGGCGGCGTCAGTGCCGCCAACGCAGCGCGTGCATCGGCCAGCGCTTTTTCGAGGTCGGGACGTTCTTCGCCAACCGCACGTGCCTCGCGTTGTGATGCGATTTGGGCCTGAGTGGCGGCCACCGTCTGAGTCTCTACCATCTGCCCAAGGGTGGCCAGTTCTTCAGGGCCTGAGGGTAGCTCTTTGTTCGTGGCCAACCCCATCAGAAAGCTCAGGCGCGCCTCGGCAGCCTTTGCGGCAACGCTCGCATCTTCGATCCGGTCATCCAGGTCACGTAAAGCGCGTGTAGCGTCTTCGATCCGTTCTTTGGCAGCGGTCACAGCCGCGCTATCACCGTCGGGCTGTGGCGGCAGTGCATCTGTGCGCAAACGTGTGCTGCCCAGTTGCGCGCCTTTGATGCTGACACGCAAACTGCCCGCATCCACCCACTGCGGCAGATCGGGAAGGACCAGTTCATGCGCGCCTGCGCTAACATCGACGCTCACTTCATGGGTGACCAAAGCAAAGCCGTTGTAGACCGTTACGGCCGATGGCGCTGAAAGCAGGGTGAATGTTTCCGCCAAGGCTGGCAGAGGCAAAGCGGCTAAGGCGATGGCAATAAAGCGCATGATTATGGAATCCTTTGATATTTGTGCCAGCATGCAACGCCGGTTGCCAAAGAAAAAGGGGCGCCCTTTCGGACACCCCTCAAACCATTCCCGCGTGGGCGGAAATCAGCCTTTCTTGAGCACTTCACGACCCAGCAGTTCCGCGATCTGAACTGCGTTCAGGGCAGCGCCCTTGCGCAGGTTGTCAGACACGCACCACAGGTTGATGCCGTTATCAATTGTGCTGTCCTGACGGATGCGGCTGATGAAGGTCGCATAGTCGCCAACACATTCAATCGGCGTGACGTAGCCACCGTTTTCGCGCTTATCGATCACCATGATGCCGGGCGCCTCGCGCAGGATGTCACGAGCCTCATTTTCGTCCAGATGGTCTTCGAATTCGATGTTAATCGATTCCGAGTGGCCCACAAACACAGGCACGCGTACGCAAGTAGCTGTGACCTTGATCTTGGTATCGAGGATCTTCTTGGTCTCGACGACCATTTTCCACTCTTCCTTGGTATCACCGGAATCCATGAAAACGTCGATCTGCGGGATCACGTTGAAAGCGATCTGCTTTTGGAACTTGTTTGGCGGCACATCTGTGACGGGATTATAGATGCTTTTGGTCTGGTCCCAAAGCTCGTCTGCGCCTTCCTTGCCGGCACCCGACACCGATTGATAGGTGCTCACAACGACGCGCTTGATCGTCGCGCGATCATGCAGCGGCTTGAGCGCCACAACCATCTGCGCGGTTGAGCAGTTGGGGTTGGCGATGATGTTCTTCTTGGCATAGCCATGAATCGCTTCGGGATTCACTTCTGGAACGATCAACGGAATTTCAGAGTCGTAGCGATAGAGGGACGAGTTATCGATGACGACACAGCCAGCGGCTGCTGCCTTGGGCGCGTACTTCTTCGTGGCGTCGGAGCCTACGGCAAACAGCGCCATGTCCCAGCCCGTGAAGTCGAACGTATCAAGGTCTTTCGTCTTGAGTGTCTTATCGCCAAAGCTGACTTCCGTACCCAGCGACTTGCGGCTGGCAAGTGCTACGATTTCATCCACAGGGAACTGGCGCTCAGCCAGGATGCTCAGCATTTCGCGGCCCACATTTCCGGTGGCACCTGCGATAACGACGCGATAACCCATCTCGTTTACTCCAATATATATGCGTTTGATGGTGCGGGCCTGTTATACCGCTTTGCAGCCTATGGAAAGGGGCTGGGTGTCATGCCTCGTTCGGTTTGGTGTCTGTCGAGAAAAGATAGATCACCAGACCTACAGCCAATGCCGCTGCGAAGAACATGAAAATCATCACGAACGGCAGTGATTCCCATTTTGCAGGCGTATTGGCTGCATAGATACGGCCCGTCACGAATTGGGCAATGCCAACGCCGCCGATGCTGCACAGGTTGAGAAGTGTCACGCCCCGCCCGACCAGATGCCGCGGCAACAAGCTGCGCCCGTGCGACATGATGGCAGGATAAGTGGAGCCGAAAAAGCCGATGACGCACATCAGGGCGATGATCCACAGCACCGACGTCTCCGCCAGAACAATGACGCCAATAGTGGCCAGTAGCACACCAAAGCTGCCGATGAAGATCACCCATTTGCGCGTGTTAAAGATCCGGTCCAGCGGGCTGTAGGCCATCGGACCGATCACCATCGCGATGCCCATGGCAAGGCTCGCCTGTCCGATCAGGCGCGGTTCGGCGTTGAAAGCTTCGGTGAGGTAGGGACCGATCCACAACCCGCGCAGCGCGCCAACTTCGGCATAGCTGACCAGCATCAGGGGAAAGATGAACCATAGTGCGCGGATGCGCAGAACCTCGGCAAAGCTGCCCCTTTGGGCGCTGGCTTCTTTTTCGGGATCGCGCACGGCGAACCAGATGCCCGCAGCGGTGGCCGATGACAGCGCGCAAAGTCCCCAGAGTGCTGCGCGCCATCCCATCGTCTCGGCTGCGATCGTCGTGGGGTAGGAAGCAACAATATTGCCCAATGTCCCAACCCCCACCATCAGCGCGGCAAGGAAGGCAAACCGCACGGGCGGGTGATCCAGCGCAAAGATATAATAAGAAGCCATCAGTACAGGCGCACAACCAGCCCCAATCAACGACATTGCGATCGCCAGATGTACAGGCGTGGCGGCCAGCGAAAAAACTGCGGCACCGCCGCCTCCGCCCAGCAGCAAAAGCACCGCGGCAGTGCGTCTTGGACCGACCGTATCCAGTGCCCAACCGATGGGCAGCTGCATAGCAGCAAAGGTCAGGAACCACATGCCGGAGGCAAAAGCGAGATCCTGAGGTGTAGCGCCGATGTCTGTGCCCAAAAACGGGCTCAGAACAGCAAGAAAGGCGCGAAAAAACTGGCTTAGGACATAGGCGAAAGCCAGTAGAGCGATACCAGCATTCATTCTTTGGTCGCCTGCCATTTTTCCGCAAGCGCGCGCGCGCCGTTGCCGAGAATTAGTACATCTGCACCCACAGCGACAAACAGCGCGCCAGCCGCGATGGCATCATCGGTCATTCCGTCGCGGGTAGACAGGATGCCGGGGGCTTTTCCAGCGGCCCTGATCCGTTTGATCGCATCCATGATCGTCGCTTGGACGTCTGGGTGATCCGGATTGCCCATATGGCCCAAATCTGCCGCCAGATCGGCAGGGCCGATGAACACGCCATGCACGCCCTCAACCGTAAGGATATCATCCAGTGCGGCCAGACCCCGCCGGTTTTCCACCTGCACCAGCAGGCAAATCTGCGCGTCTGCTGTGGTGCCGTAATCGGTGATCGTGCTAAACTGCGCGGCGCGTCCCAGCGCGTAGCCAACGCCGCGGTCACCATGTGGCGGGAAGGTGACATCACGCACCAGTTGGCGCGCTTGATCCGCGCTTTCAACCATTGGGACCAGCACCGTTTGTGCACCAGCATCCAGAATTTGTTTGAGCATATATGTCTCGCCCACAGGGACGCGGACAACGGCATGGGAATCGGTAGCGGCAAGCACTTGCAACTGCGCAACGGTCGAGCGCAGATCGTTTGGCGCATGTTCTCCGTCGATTACCAGCCAGTCAAAACCGGCTTGGCCCATCATCTCGGCGGAAAAGGTGTCGGCCAGCCCCAACCAGCAGCCGAATTGCATTTCGCCCTCGGCGAGAGCTTTCTTGAAGGGGTTCAGTGGTGCTGGCATCGGGCTTTTCCTTTTCGGCAGTGTTGCCGCACCCTAGCGCCGGATCATCCTCAATGACCAGAGGCTGCGCGTCTTCGGTCGCATTGTTCCACACCGCCCTCAACTGGCGACGAAGGTCAGTGGGGCCAGTCACGCTTTGGCCAATGGCTCGAACGGGTTGCACCGCCCGCGCAACGCCCGCAACTCCGGGAGTGCGCAACACCCCGTCGCGGATCAGCTTATCAAACACCCCTGGCGCGATCTCGGGCGACAGGCGCAGCAAACGCGATAACATGGCAGGATCGGCCTTTGCCTGCGCGCCCACAATCAGCTGCGCCCACTTGTAGGTAGAAGTAGAGACAGCAGGCGCGGCCACAGCGGCAGATGGCATGGCGGCCATAGGGAGTGTTGCCGCAGTGCCAAATGCTCCCAGTGATGCATTGAATTGTCGTCTGTTCATAAGACCTCTCTTGCGTGCTGGCGCCGATCTACAGGACTTTGATCACGTCCTTGTCGATGGCCAGCATATAGCCGCGCCGCGCGATGTTCTTGACCAGCAGTTCGCTCACCATCTGGTTGCCCAGCGTATCGCGGAGCCGCTTGATCCGCGTTGCACCTGCCGCCTCATCGCAATCGGCGGCGGTACGGCCTGAGATCACGCCCTCGATTTCAGAGCCGGTCAAAATGTCATCATCCATCCGCGCCTCTGCCAGCACGGCCAATGTTTCCATCGCCGCTTGGGTCAGCTTAAAGCCGAGGTTGTTGAGGTAGACCTTATTCTCTTCGCGGCTGATAAGAAGAGATGAAACCTGAATCCCCGTCCGTTCGATCTGGGCCATTCGGCGATTGAAAGTGATCAGCAGCATCAGGAACACCACAGCAGCCACCAGCATCGCGGCGGCAAATATCAGCAGCACGCCGATCAACACGCGATAGTTGGTCAGCGTATCGGAAAAGGCGGTGCCCGACTGCGCAAGGATCTCCAACAGCTTGATCTCGGCAGCCGAGGTCAGGTTGTCGTTCTCGACAAATATTTGTTCGACCCGCGCGTTAAAGGCGTTGGCATCGGGCAGCGCCCACAACAACACCACAGCGCCCAGCACCAGTAAAACGGCAACTGCCGAGATACCGATTGCCACAAGGCGGCCACCGCTGCGGCGGATATCAGAAGCGGAGGAAGTTTGATCCGGCACTATCTTTCCTTTGTGCTAATCCATCGGGGCCAAAGACAGACACTACATTCAGCAGTTTCCACCCCTGCGCGCCAAGGCGCTTTGCGAGCTCGCTGCGCGCGGCGGCTTTGGTACACTGTCCGTTCACCGCGGCCACACCATAATGCAGCCGCAGCGGATTGTCCTGTTTGGCCTTGTAGTCAGCATAGCAATCTGCGGCCAAGGCGGGCCCGCCAAGGCCTACCAGCAGTACAATGCAAGCGGTGAGAAGTTTGTGTTTCATGAAGCGACGATGCGACTTTCCTGCCTGATATACAATATCCGGCCACCTGTAGCGTGATGGTTATCCGATAACAGGCGGGCGTTATTGCCTGTCTTTGCCCCATGGCCCCATTTTGGTTTCACACTGCAGCACGGACAGCGTGCCGCACTCATACCGAAAGGAACACTCTCATGCGCTTTATGTTTCCCATTCGATTGATCGGCGCAGTCACCGCTGTCGCGATAGCCTTGACCACCGTTGCAGCAGCACCGGCCCATGCCGATGACCGGCGCAATGCCCGCATCGTGGCCACGATCTTGGGCCTGGCTGTGGTCGGAGCGATTATCCACGACAAAAAGCAGGATAAAAAGGATGAGCGTAAGACCCATCGCGCTCCGGTTCAAAAGAAGAAGGTATATAAAGAGCGCCGCAAAGAGGTTGTGCGGCATCGCGGTACAGTGCAGCCCAGACCGCTGCCGCAGCGAATAAACCGCAAGCAATTGCCTCAGAACTGCCTGCGCAGCTTTGATACCCGTCAGGGCCGTGCGCACATGTTCGGCCGTCGTTGCCTTGAGCGCAATTACCGCCCCGTAAACTGGCTGCCGCAGAGCTGCGCCATGACCATTCGTACCGATCGGGGCAAACGGGCCGGGTACGACGCGCGCTGCCTGCGCCGCAACGGCTATAGCCTCGCGCACGGCTGATATCGAATTCGGCGCGCGGAGTATCACCGCTTTCGCGCCGGAGCTCATGCGAAACGTTCCTCGCATGGGAGCAGGGAAGGGAGAGATGTTCGGGCATCTCTCCCTTTTCTCTTGCGCCGAACGGCCGCATCCGGTTTCTCGGCTGCCATGGAACCTGATTATTCATTTGAGACCGCTGTCCAAGCGCGCGGATATGCGCGGATTGCTGGTGTGGACGAGGTTGGCCGGGGGCCGTTGGCGGGACCGGTAACAGCCGCGGCTGTGGTGCTTGACCCCGCGCGCATCCCCCCCGACCTGAACGACAGCAAAAAGCTGACTCATAAAAAGCGCGAGGCGCTCTACGCGCAGATCATGGAGGTCGCCGACGTATCGATCGCGCACGCGACGGTGGAGGAAATCGACGAACATAACATCCTACGGGCCAGCCACATTGCGATGGTGCGCGCGCTGGAAGGGCTCAAAACTCCGCCCGACTATTGTCTGATCGACGGAAACATGATGCCGCGCGGATTAGCCCTTCCGGCAGAAACAATCATCAAGGGAGATGCCCGTTCTGTTTCCATTTCGGCTGCCTCAATTATGGCTAAAATATGTCGAGATTATGTCATGTTGTCCTTGGCGCAACAGCACCCCGGATATGGCTGGGAGACCAACATGGGATATGGATCAAAAAGCCACATATCCGCGCTTCAGAATTTGGGCGTAACCCCACACCATAGACGTTCGTTCAAACCCGTACACAACATATTGTGGCAAGATTAATTCTTAATACTTTGATTTAATAAACAAATTGACCACGAATCACTCTGGCGTCATCTTAGTAGCTAACCAATGAGTGCAAAAATGCACCGGGCAATGAGGCAGAGCAATGACAGTAAAAAAGAAGGAAGCGCATGCGCTTCCCCTGAACATGATCCTTGACGGTGACTGTATAGAAGTGATGAACTCACTTCCCGAGGCAAGCGTTGATCTGATCTTCGCTGATCCCCCCTATAACCTTCAGTTGCGCGGCGATCTGCATCGTCCGGACAACTCCAAAGTGGATGCCGTCGACAACGACTGGGATCAGTTTGACAGCTTCGCCGCGTACGACAAATTCACCCGTGAGTGGCTGAAAGCCGCCCGTCGCCTGCTCAAGCCGAACGGCGCGATCTGGGTAATCGGTAGCTACCACAACATCTTCCGCGTTGGTGCTACTTTGCAGGATCTGGGCTTCTGGATTCTCAACGATGTGGTTTGGCGCAAGTCTAACCCGATGCCGAACTTCCGCGGCAAACGCTTTACCAACGCTCACGAGACGATGATCTGGGCCGGTAAGAGTGAAGCCAGCAAATACACCTTCAACTATGAGGCGCTCAAGGCGCTGAACGAAGGCATCCAGATGCGCAGTGATTGGGTTCTTCCCATCTGCAACGGTCATGAGCGTCTGAAGGACGAGCATGGCGACAAAGCGCACCCAACGCAAAAGCCCGAAAGCCTGTTGCACCGCGTTCTGGTGGGTTCTACCAACCCCGGTGACGTGATTCTTGATCCTTTCTTTGGTACAGGCACAACAGGGGCCGTGGCCAAGATGCTGGGTCGTGATTTCATCGGGATCGAGCGGGAAGAAGCTTACCGCAAGGTGGCGACAAAACGGATCGCATCTGTGCGGAAATTCGATAATGAGGCGCTTCAGACGTCTACGTCCAAACGTGCTGAGCCACGCGTGCCATTCGGCCAACTGGTTGAGCGTGGCATGTTGCGTCCGGGTGAAAACCTCTATTCCCTGAACAACCGTCACAAAGCCAAAGTGCGCGCCGATGGCACGCTGATTGGCGATGACATTAAAGGATCTATCCATCAGGTCGGTGCTGCCCTTGAAGGCGCGCCAAGCTGTAATGGCTGGACATACTGGTGCTATAAAAAAGAAGGTAAGCGCGTTTCAATCGACGTGCTGCGCCAGCAGATCAGAGCAGAAATGCAAGCCTGATCGACCCCACACATTCGAACACCGCCAGTGTCACTGCGCCTTCCTAATGAAGGAGCGCATTGATGACACTCACCTTGGCCCCGCCTTTATGGCGGGGCTTTTTTATTTCAGGAGACTTAAACCAAAGATCAGTGCGAGGCAGATTAAAAAGCCAATGAGGGCAGCCCTATTAAGTCTGTGTAGCCATCGATCGAAAGGAACTGCTGAGGCGGGATCAGACCCGATGGGGCGTTTGAGAACTCCCCTCAGTCCATTTAACCCAAAGCTCAACAGAAAGCTGGCGATCACGGATATCGAAAGCAAAGGAAAAGTTAGCAATTGTGCCGCGGACAAAAAGAACATCATGAGGTGCATTGTGAGAACCTAAGACGCGTCAGGCTGCGCCACAAGCCACGGCATGGAACACTTAGAGATATTATGTGGCCGCTGGTCAGTTCAGCCTTGGTCGTTTGCGGACGCCATTGCGTAGGGCCTGCTCCACGTAGCGGACCCCGAATTCTGATTTATTCACGACATACAGCACCCCCGCCGACGCCGCCTTTTCCCACATGAAAGGGGTGGGCCAGTCGGACACCATGATCACGGGGATAGAGGCGTGTTTCGGGTCAGCTGCCAGTTCCAACGCAAAGTTTGCGCCGATCCCATCCGGCAAATTGTTGTCCAGTAGAATAAGCGCGAATTCCCCCGCTTCCAAAGCCTTGCGGGCGGAATTGAGCGTGGCTGCAACCTCAACCCGCATTTTCCCTTGGGACCGACCTATGACGCGCGTCATCATCTCTTGGTCAAACTGGCTGTCTTCAATGATCAGGCAGATCCCGTTGCCGGTGTGATCAACAGCGTCGTGGTATTGCATGAGAATCCCCTATTCGCTTGAGCGCGCCCTTGGGTATCCCAGAAAAGAGTAAAGAGGGTCTTATCGGGGCAGGGGATTGTCGGCGCGGTTGTAGGGCCGCCAGTCGTTGATTTCGGGGTAGTACATCTGCCGCCAACGGCGCACGCGCGGGTTCATCACACGCCGCCACAAAGGGGGGACCATCGCCAGCATGGTCATCACGGGATATCCGTAAGGGAGTTGCGGCGCTTCGTCGGGTCCGTAGTTCTGCAAAACTGGAAATCGGCGATCGGGTTTGTAGTGGTGGTCGGAGTGGCGTTGCAGATTGATGAGGAGCCAGTTTGACGCTCTGTGCGCCGCGTTCCAGCTATGGCGCGGCTGGACATGCTCATACTTGCTGTTGCCCAGATGTTTGCGGGTCAGGCCGTAATGTTCGATGTAGTTGACCAGCTCCAGCTGCCAGATCGCAACGCTGGCCTGCACGGCGAACAGCCCCAGTCCAGACCAGCCACCCAACACAACTGCAAGCACTAGGAAGCTCGCCTGTAGCGCCCAGTAGCGCCAGAATGGGTTGGCGGGATCGGTCCATGGCAGGCCCTTGCGCTCAAGCATGGCCTTTTCCGCAAGAAAGGCGCTGAACCAGCACTGGCGCAGAACGCGGGGGTAAAACCGATGGAACCCTTCATTATAACGTGCCGTCACCGGATCACGCGGGGTAGCAACGTAGCGGTGGTGCACCAGCATATGCTCTGACCGGAAATGAGAATACAGCGTCATTGCCAGCAGGACGTCAGCCATCCAGCGCTCAAGCTTGCTTTTCTGGTGCATCAACTCGTGAGAGTAGTTTATCCCGACAGTGCCGGTCAGAACCCCGATACCGAAGAACACACCAATACGCTCTGCCGTGTTCAAATGTTCGGCCTGCGGCACATACCACAACAGGCTTGCCAGTAGCACAAACTGCACCGGTGCCCAAATGAGGGTGATCGCCTTGTACCAGTACATGTCCGACTCATTCGCAGACAGATCGGCGTTTTCGGTGTTCAGGCCCAACGCTGCATCTAGCGCTGAAAAAAGATACCACGTGGCGACCGGCACCAGTACCAGTGTCCAACCTCCGTAAAGTGCAGAAATCCATGTCAGCGGCACCAGCACCAGAGATAGCCAGAAGGGCAGCGCGCGGCTGATCTTTGCAAGCTCGTTCGGGGGGATCGGATTTGCCGTTTCGGTCATAGTCTGGACTTACCTGTTGTTCGCGCGAATCATAGCAGGGAGCCGCGCCTTTTTTTATGTGGCGTTGCGTCTTGATGCAGCAGGTCGAATGCCTTGCGCATGACCGTCGGCAGGTCCGACGGGGCAAACTTGGTTTGCTCCATAAACGTACCTTGATTTGGTTCAGTATTATGGCCAAGGTCGGCGGTCATAATGCGCAGGATAAGGTGGAAATGCGTGAATGTATGGCGCACGCTGCCTTCATGCTCTTCCCAATCGCCCGCAACGGGCGGAGCGCTATCAGGGTGGGGCAGCGTTGTGTCGACCCAATCGGATCCCGGCCAACCAAGCATGCCGCCCAGCAAGCCTTTTTTGGGCCGCGTCTCTAACAGCCACGCACCATCGGCGCGGCGGCCAAGATAGACGGTGCCATGACGGGTCGGTTTAGCCTTCTTGGGGACTTTCTTTGGTAATTCCGACATGGTGCCTGCCAACCGTGCAGCGCAGGGTTCCCGCCACGGGCAGATGCCGCAGGCGGGGGATGTTGGTGTGCAGATGGTCGCGCCCAAATCCATCACGGCTTGCGCATAATCGCCGGGCCGTTTGGCGGGGGTGAGCCCTTGGGCATATTCCATCAGAATCGGTTTTGCCTTGGGAAGCGGCGTGTGGTTGTCGTAGATCCGCGCCATTACGCGCTCGACGTTGCCGTCAAGAACCGCGTGAGGCAAATCAAACGCGATCGATGACACCGCCGCCGCCGTGTATGGCCCGATACCGGGCAGATTAAGCAAGGCGGCATGGTCGGCAGGGAAGACGCCACCATGTTCGTCCACCACGGCGCGGGCGCATTTGAGCAGATTCCGCGCACGTGCATAATATCCAAGGCCTGCCCATTCTGCCATCACGTCCGCATCGCGCGCGGCGGCCAGATCGCGCACTGTGGGCCAGCGCGCGATGAAACGTCGGAAATAATTCTTCACTGTGGCAACAGTGGTCTGTTGCAGCATGATCTCGCTCATCCAGACGGCGTAGGGATCAGGCCGCACGTCGGCCTTGCGTGCTTGCGGGCCAACCCGCCAAGGCATTTCGCGCGCATTCGCATCGTACCAACCCAGCAAGATTACAGATATGTTATCTTTGTCACGCACTGTTTATGAACCAATCCTGAATTGCGACGTGGCAGGGCCGCTACCATGCGCTATGATGCCGAATATTAGATATAGCGTGGTGTCCATCGTTCTGCCACCGCAAGCACAAGAAAGCAGTACGCGCCATGCCGCCCCGCCGCACGACCACCACAAAGGGATTCGCCCGCACAGCCAGCCTGCTTAGCGGCAAAATCCGCAAGGTGTCCGAAAGCCGGGGCTTTGCCCAATCACGCTTGCTCACCAATTGGGCCGAGGTGGTTGGAGAAGAAGCTGCTGCAATGTCCCGCCCGGTTGAGGTGTCTTACGGACGTGGCGGCATGGGCGCGACGCTGACTTTGCTGACCACGGGTGCCAATGCCCCTGTGCTGGAAATGCAAAAAGAGCAACTGCGCACACGTGTGAACGCGGTCTATGGCTACAACGCCATTGCGCGGGTGCGGGTGACGCAAACAGCTGCCACAGGTTTTTCCGAAGGACGCGTGGCGTTTGAACATGCCCCGAAAAAGGCCGCCCCGGTCCCTGATCCCGCCTTGCGGGAAAAGGCCACACAGACTGCGGCGCAGATTGGAGATAACAGTTTGCGCGATGCCCTTGCCCGCCTGGGCGAAAACATATTGAACAAGAACAACCGCTGAGTATGCATCGCAGGCTCAAAGCAATACTGATCGAAGGAATGACAACATGAACCGCAGAAACATCCTCCTTGGCACTGCCGCAGTCATCGGCCTTGGCGGCTGGTACATGACCAGCAACCGTAGCAGCACAACCGTGGCGTTCCCTGATGCGCCGCTGCCTGGTGCCGCAAATGCCCAGACCGCCAGTGGTGATGTCGATACCTCGGGTATCATGGATATGGTTTCAGGCAATCCTGAGGCGACGGTCGAGGTGATGGAATACGCCTCCTTCACTTGCCCGCATTGTGCCTCCTTCCACACCGGCCCCTACAAGCAGCTGAAGTCAGAATACATCGACACCGGCAAAATCCGTTTTGTGTACCGCGAAGTCTACTTTGACCGCTTCGGTCTTTGGGCATCTCTTGTCGCGCGCTGTGGTGGTCCCGAGAAGTTCTTTGGCATTGCAGAGTTGATCTATGCTGGCCAGTCCCAGTGGACCCGCGCGGGAGAGCCTGCGGCGATTGTGGAAGAACTGCGCAAGATCGGTCGTTTGGCCGGACTGGACAACGACGCGCTTGAGGCGTGTTTGCAGGACGGTGAACAGGCGCAAGCGCTGGTTGCTTGGTACCAAGAAAACGCCGAAGCGGACGATATCGACAGCACGCCCAGCTTTGTCATCAACGGTAAAAAGTATGCCAACATGGCGTATGCCGAGATGAAGGAAATAATCGACAAAGCGTTGGCCGGCTGATGGCGGCGCCGCTTGCTGGGCTCAAGGTTATTGAGCTGGCCCGTGTTCTTGCTGGTCCATGGGCCGGTCAAACGCTTGCTGATCTTGGCGCTGACGTGATCAAGGTGGAAAGCCCCGATGGCGATGATACGCGCCAATGGGGGCCACCGTTCATCGAGCGTGGCGAGGACCGCTCTGCCTCTTACTTCCACTCGGCCAATCGGGGCAAAGCCTCCGTGGTGGTGGATCTGCGCACACCCGAGGGTCAGGCCAAGATGCTGGACCTGCTGGAAGATGCAGACATCATAATCGAAAACTTCAAAACGGGTGGTCTGGCCAAATACGGCATGGACTATGCCAGCCTGAAAGAGCGGTTTCCGCGACTGATCTATTGTTCGATCACCGGCTTCGGGCAGACGGGCCCCTACGCCCACCGTGCCGGATATGATTTCATCATTCAGGGTATTTCCGGCCTGATGTCCGTCACCGGAGAGCCGGACCGCCAGCCACAAAAGCATGGTATGGCGATCACTGATATCTTCACGGGCATCTATTCGACCACAGCTATTCTTGCAGCGGTCTATCAGCGGAACACTACCGGCGTTGGACAACATATCGACATGGCGCTTCTGGACTGCGCTGTGGCGATTACCGGTAATCAGGGCATGAACTATCTCACCTCTGGCAAGGCGCCCACTCGTATGGGTAACGCACATCCGAACCTGACGCCTTATGAAGTGTTCGAGACATCGGACGGCCATTTGATTATCGCCACAGGCAATGACGGACAGTACCAGCGTTTGTGTCACCTACTGGGACTCGACGACATGGCGACCGATCCCGATTACCTCAAAAACGCAGACCGCGTGGCAAACCGCCTGGCGATGAATGCACGTCTGGAAGGGACGACGCGCCTGCGTACCCGCGATGATCTGCTGGCCGCTTGCGAGGCCAACAACGTGCCCGCAGGCCCAATCAACTCTATGGAAGACATGTTCAACGACCCACAGGTCAAAGCGCGTGGCATGCAGATCGAGATTGACGGTGTGCCGGGTATCAACTCTCCGTTCAAGTTCTCTGGCGCAGAGCTGTCCCTGCATCGTCCTTCGCCCAAACTGGGCGAGGACGATTGAACCCTAGGCCGCGCTGTCAGTGATCGTTTTCAGCGCGTCCCACAGGGCGTTCTCGGGTGGCATTTTCAGGCGAACCGGCAGGGTAATGACCTTGGTACGAAACGCTGGCGGCAGACGAACGGCGTCTTTTTCAGTCGTGACCAGCTGCGCACCTTTGGCAAAAGCGTCCGCCTCCAGCCGTGTCAAAAGGGCGCCTGTCAGCGGTTGGTGATCTTCCAACGGTTCTGCATGGATCAAGGTTGCGCCAAGGCCGCGCAACGTGTTGAAGAATTTCTCCGGATGACCAATCCCCGCAAATGCCAGTAGCGGCGTATCTGTCCAGTCCATGCCAGTTTGCAGCGGCTCCAGCGCTGCGCGTACATGGGCAAGACCACTGGGCAGAATGGATGTGTCAAACGCCTGTTGGGCGGCCTCATCCCCGATCGAGAGCAGCAGATCAGCGCGCGCCAGCCCTGTGTCAACGGGTTCGCGCAGGGGGCCAGCGGGTAGGCACAAGCCGTTGCCGAACCCCTTCTGCGCGTCCACGACAACGATGCTGAGATCATAGGTCAGCGCAGGGTTTTGAAACCCGTCATCCAGCACAATCACCTTTGCGCCCGCCTCCTGTGCGGCGGCGGCTCCTGCGGCGCGGTCGCGGGCCACCCAGACTTCGGCGAAAGCGGCCAGTAGCAGCGGTTCATCGCCAACCTGATTGGCCGTGTGGCGGGACGGGTCAACGCGTACGGGCCCTTCAAGAGTGCCGCCATAGCCGCGCGACACGATATGCGGCTCAAGATACAGGTCGCGCAGACGTTCGACCACGGCGATGACGGTGGGGGTTTTGCCGGTGCCGCCCGCGTTGATGTTTCCCACGCAGATCACCGGAACGTTCATCTTTGTGCGCGTGCCTTGCGCAAGCCTGCGCGCCGTGGCGTTTGCATATAGCACGCCGAAAGGTTGCAACAGGCGTGCGCGGAGTCCGGGGCGGGGTTTGTGCCAGAAATCGGGTGCGCGCATTAGTTCAACACCTGCTCGGCATCCAGCGTGTCTTGTATCAGATCAGTGATACGGTCCATCAGGACGGCGCCTTCGCTAATTACGTCCCAGCCGGCATGCGCCATCATCGCAGCCTGATCCGGTGCGATCAGACGCGTCACGGCCATCCCCAGCGCAGCGCTGTCATTGATGATCCGCGCAGCCCCAGCAGTCGCAAGCCGCGAATAGCTTTGAAGATGTCGCCCAACACGTGGCCCGTATAAGATGGCAGAACCCAGAGCGGCGGCCTCAAGCGGATCGACGCCGTCTTGTCCTGCCACCAGTGACCCACCGAGAAAGGACAGAGGGGCAACGCGGTAAAACAATCCGACATCGCGCGGGTCCTCTGAGATGAGCACCTGCGTTGTTTCGTCGGGGTAGTTGCCGTCATCCCAACTAAGAACGCGAAAATCTTGCTGGCGGGTCTGCTCGAAAGCATCCTGCGACGTCAGGCTGCCTGATGGGCGCAGTACTAATAACAAGCGGTGCGAAAGGCGCAGAGCCTGACGATGAGCCGCAAGAACAGTATGCAGCTCTTCTGGCTGGACCCCGTTGGCAAACCAGATCGCGCGGCCGACACAGGCGGTGGAAAGATCGGCAAGGTCCGTCTCATTACAGGGGAGGGCTTGCCCGCCTGCTTGCAATGGCGAGGTGATTTCTACGTCATCTTTGTCTAGACCCAACTGCATCAGTCGCCGTGCGGCGGCAGGAGTACGGGCCATGACCGTGGTGAACAGGGGCAGCAGGTTGCGCGCCACATCCGGCAGCCACCGTTCCCGTCTACCGTCAAAGCCAACGGTATCGGCGTTGATCAGAAACAGAGGGCAGTGCCGTTCCGCTGCGGCCAGTATCAAATTCGGTCGCAAACCACCCCATGTCCAGACGCAGCAATCCGGCGCCCAATGCTCAAGAAAGGCAGTCACGCTGGCAGGATGTTCGTCGCATATCTCTGTCAGGTAGACCCCTTTTGGACGTGGTCCGCTTTCGGGGCCACTCTCACGCGGGATCGCGGTGAGGGAGATCAGTACACTCAGGCCAGGGCGACTGGCAATTTGACGCTGGGCTAGATCCTGAACCGCAATAAAAGCGGCCGTCTCTGCGCAGTGAAGCCACTGCAATTCGCCCGCTGGGCGCGCGATCTGAAAGGTAGGTAACCGGGCCTCGCCACGCCGCGCAAGTGCGCGGTATGCAGACAGACCCAGCGAACCAGCCATGTCCGGCTTAGCCCAGTTCTTCGGTAGACGAAGCTGGGGTGGCTTCATCGCGCAGACGGTGCAGGTGCGCGATGAAATATCGCATATGTGCGTTGTCTACAGTGCGCTGTGCCTCGTTTTTCCACGCGTCATAGGCGGCAGCGTAGTTCGGGAAGATGCCGACGATATGCAGGTCGTCGACGTTCTTGAATACGTTTTTGCTGGGGGTCACCAGTTCTCCGCCGAATACAAGATGAAGGCGTTGGGTCATGGCAGTGTTCCTCTCAGAGTGTTTAGCTGTGTTTGCACGGTAGAGCGGCCTGCCGTCAAGCGGGCAGGCGTTAGGCCAACGCCTCTAGCAGGGCTGCATGGATCAGCGAGCCGCCTGCAACAACGCCGTCAAGGCGTGGATCAGCACCGTTAAACCGTAGAGGAGCGCCGCGCTGGTCTGTGATGGTGCCGCCAGCTTCGGACACAATAAGCGCACCGGCGGCGATGTCCCATTCCCAGCTTGGGCGCAGCGTCAGCATCGCATCAAAGCGCGCCTGTGCGACCAGCCCAAGGCGGTAGGCAAGCGAGGGGCGGTAGGCTGGTTTGAACGGAGGGCAGGCGCCACTGAACCATGCGGTTCCGTGCAGCGCAGGCTTGGCAGCGAGGATGGTTGCCTCTTCAAACACGCCGATGGCGGAGGCGTTAATGGGCTGCCCGTTCAACTGCGCACCCGCGCCGCGCGCCGCTGAATAGAGCAAGCCGCGCAAGGGCAAGTAGATAACCGCGGCCGTAACCTCCCCCTGTTCAGCCACTGCGATAGCATGCGCCCACGTGTCAGCCCCTTCAGTAAAGCTGCGCGTGCCGTCGATCGGATCAACGATAAACACGCGATCATGGCCAAGCCGTTTCGTCCCGTCCTCGGTTTCTTCCGACAGCCAGCCATAATCGGGTCGAGCCAGCAGCAGGACGTTTTCCAACAGGTTGTTTACCGCAAGATCAGCTTCTGTCACAGGACCGGCACCGCCGGGTTTGTCCCAACGCTGCGCCGATTTTCCGACAAAGCTGGTAGCAACGCGACCCGCCATGCGCACGGCGTCAATCAGAAGGGGAAGGTCAGATGCCGGCAACGGTCATCCCCGGCACAAGCAAAGATGGCACAACGCGGCTGAGATGCGCGCGTGCGTCATTTGCGGGCACCAGCGCCTGCAGCATGTCACGCAGGTTGCCTGCGATCGTACATTCGTTGACTGCGTAGGTAATCTCTCCGTTTTCGATCCATAGCCCCGCCGCCCCACGAGAGTAATCGCCGGTGTTCGGGTTAATGGTCGAGCCGATCATTGAGGTAACCAGCAAACCAGTGCCCATATCGCGGATCAAATCGTCGCGTGTTGCGGTCCCTTGCGTTAGGGCCATATTCCAAGCGCTTGGTGAGGGGCTGGAACCGGTGCCGCGTGCAGCGTTCCCGGTCGAGGGCATCCCAAGCTGTCTGCCCGTAGCCAGATCAAGGGTCCAACCCTGCAAAACACCGTCGTCCACCACGGCCCGCTTCGACGTGGGCAGGAATTCGGCATCAAACGGGCGGCTGCCGCCGGTGCGCGGGCGGTGCGGGTCCTCAATCAGTGAAATACCCTTCGGCAGCACTGTATTTCCCATTGAATCGCGCAAGAAAGAAGCACCCCGCGCAATCGCACTGCCGTTGATCGCACCCAGTAGGTGACCGATCAGCGTACTTGCGATGCGTTCATCAAACAGAACCGGATAGGCGCCAGTGGGCGGTTTGCGCGCATCAATCCGGAGCAAAGCCCGCTCTGCCGCGCTGCGCCCGATCTCGGCCGCGCCGCGCAGGTCGCTTTGAAAGATGCGGCTGTCGCCGTCATAATCGCGCTCCATCCCCGTACCGGTGCCTGCAATCGCGACACAGCTCAGGCCCCTGTCCGTGCGTTGGTAACCGCCAGAAAACCCGTTCGAGCCGGCAAGATGGACCTCGCGCACGCCGTACGCCGCGCTGGCGGATTGCACCTGAGTGATCCCTTCGACTTCCAGTGCCACGGCTTCAGCCAGTTTGGCATCTTCTTGCAGTGCTGCGGGCTCTGGCTCGGGCGCAGGATCGTGCAACTCAAGCGCGCCCACATCCCAATCAGTGACCAGCTGTTCTGGTGAGGCAAGGCCAGCATAGGGGTTTTCGGGTGCTTCGCGCGCCATCGCGACAGCGCGCTCGGCCATCTCGGACAGGGTGCGCGATGTTGTGTCAGAGGAAGAGACGATGGCACTGCGCTGCCCGACAAACACGCGCAGACCGATATCTGTGCCTTCTTCGCGTTGCGCTTCTTCAAGCGCGCCGGCGCGCACATCCACCGATACCGAGGTGCCGCGCACGGCCATTGCATCAGCGTTTTCTGCACCTGCGGCTTTTGCCGCATCCAGCATCTGCGCGGTCAGCGCATCAAGGGCTTGGGTCATCGTCGTCTCCTGATCAAGGCCTAGAGGTAGCTGCGGCAGTCCCCCCCCGCAAGGGCACGGGAAAAAAGAAAAAGCGGCCCACCGGGGGCCGCCTTATACTTTGGGTAACTGGACTGCGCCTATTTGATCCGCTGACCATTGGCGAGAATCTGGCCAGCGTCGTTGAATTCAATGTTGGATTTAAGCGTATCCGGTGCGTCACCGGGAACCGCAAATACCCCCATCATCATTCGCGCGCCCATGACTTGTTCGGCAGGCAACATGCCCATGGCCACCAGTTTGTCTAACAGGCCATTCGCGCCTGACAGGTTGATGTTGATATCGCCCACAGGCTTGGGAAAGCCCGGCAAAGTTGTTGTGTCGCTGTTGTCAAAGGTGACGTCACCGGTCGCGTCAAGCTTGGCACCCACGGCATCAACGGTCAGTCTATCAATCCGAAGTGCGTGCAGCTCTGCCGGTACGGTGTCGCCAGCGGCGACCTTCTCCATCCCTTGAGGATCAAGTGAATCTACAAGAACCTTCGCTTTGCCGCTCATGTCCAGCGCGATTGTCGCGGGATCGCGGGGCAACTGCCCTGACGGATCAAACAGCGCCCAGATGATATCGGACATGGTGAACTGCGTGGCGTTGAACGCCAGTTTAAAGTCTTGTGGATCATCCGACTTAAGGATCGGCGCGACCATGCTGAAGCCTGATTTATCCATCTCGGCAAACAGCGGGAAGGGCAAACCTGCAATCTCGGCGCCTATCCGCACTTGCTCTGCGGCTACATCGTACCGGATCCCATCGGCGCCCATCGCCACCCCAAGGGTGGAAGCTGCCGAACCGGTCTTGATCCGTGTAGGGCCATCTTTTGAGACAATCTCAACCTTCGTTTCGGTGCCACTGGTGGCGAAGGTACCGTCAAAGGCAAAGCCCGCCGCGAGCAGCGGTGTCAGTTCCTGGGTCTGGGAAATCTGGCCTACAGGCACAGCGCTGGTGCCTGCAAAGATAAGGCTTTCTACCGTAGATGCGATTTTGATGGATTCGACATCGGTAGGGTTCTTGAAGAAGGCATCATAGGCGATGTTGCCTATGTCCATGCTCTGATCATAGCTGCGGGTTTCCCCGACACTCACGGTCGTCTTTGATTTCAGGTCGTTGCCAGTCATGGACAGCCGGGCGTTGTCCTGACCCATAGTGGTTCCGTCCACCAACAGAGAGGTCAGCGCCAATCCAAAGCTTGGCGCAGCATAGTCATAGACCATTGCATACGCATCGCCGCTCACGGTCATCTTCTGGCCGCTTTGCGTGTAGGACAGCTCAATCCGCGCAGGCTTTTCTGTACTTTTAGGGGTGACGTCGATCACGATAGGTATCGTCGCGGGCATCACAACCTCAACGCTCCCGTCGCTTGCCTCAACGAATTGGATTGCGCCGAGGCTCATGGTCATCTTGTCTACGTCCGGCCCACCATTGATCTGCACGGCAATGTCACTGACCGACAGTGTGCCGCCGTTCCCGGTCTCGGTCGCTGTGACGGTGTATCCCATGCCTTCAAGATATCCGCGCCAGTCGCCCCAGACCTCTGCGGCAGATAGATCGGCGAATGCCGCATTTGCCATGAGCGATAGACTGATCGTGGTGGAGGCCAAAAGAGAGCGTTCAAGTGACATGTCTGTAACTCCTAAAGGTCAAATATTTGCGCAAAGGTCTGGCAAAGTGCTTCGCGGGTCAAGGGGATGCCACACAAGTTAAGCTGCAGGCTGGTCCCCAACGTGCGGGCGCGCTAGGTATCGGGTAAAAAATAGTCCGCAACCTGAGATAACAGGGAGAATACCCATGGATATGACCTCAAAGACCGTGATGATCACCGGCGCAAGCCGCGGCATTGGTGCCGAAGCTGCGCGAGTTTTCGCCAATGCGGGCGCCAATGTGGTGCTGCTGGCCAGATCTCAAGACGATATTGCCGCGGTTGCAGGAGAGATCGGCGCGCGCGCAATCGCCATTCCATGCAACGTGGCCCGCTACAGCGAGATGTCATCGGCGGTTGCAACTGCTGTTCAGGTGTTTGGCGGGCTTGACGTGCTCATCAACAACGCCGGAGTGGTCGACCCCATCAGCCATCTGGGGGATGCCGATCCTGATGCTTGGGGCCAGTTGATTGATATCAACGTCAAAGGTGTTTTCAACGGTATCCATGCCGCGCTGCCTGCGCTCAAGGCGGGGGGCGGCGGTTCGGTCCTGACGATCAGTTCAGGCGCCGCGCATAACGCGATAGAAGCATGGAGCGCCTACTGCGCTTCCAAAGCGGCAGTCAATATGATGAACCGCTCACTGCATCTGGAAGAAGCGGCTAACGGCATCCGTGCAATTGGGCTGTCACCGGGCACGGTGGCAACCGAAATGCAACGCAAGATCAAGGCGTCGGGCATCAATGCTGTAAGTCAGCTGGATTGGGATGTGCATATCCCTGCAGACTGGCCTGCAAAGTGCCTGTTGTGGATGTGCAGTGCCGAAGCTGATGTCTATTGCGGCAAGGAAATCTCCCTGCGCGATGATGACATTCGCCGCGCGGTTGGCCTGATATGATCGAACTGGCGCAAGACGGCGGTATATGGACGGTCACTTTGAACCGTCCGGAAAAAGCCAATTCGTTGACCGAGGATATGCTGCGCGAGCTGTGCGAAATCATGGAGCGCGCAGGCGATGCGCGCGCCGTGATCCTCACCGGACGCGGGAAAATCTTCAGCGCGGGTGCCGATTTGGACGCCGCGCGCGCGGGCTTGGCTGTATCTGATCTGTGGGAGCGGCTGTCCGGCGCGATTGTGGCGTTGAACGGCCTGACGATCACAGCCCTCAACGGGACATTGGCGGGGGGGTCGACTGGTATGGCCTTGGCCTGTGATATCCGCATCGCGGTGCCAGATGCCAGGTTCTTCTATCCGGTGATGAAGCTCGGTTTTCTGCCGCAGCCCAGTGATCCCGCGCGGATGAGCGCGCTGATCGGTCCTGCGCGGACCAAGCTGATCCTGATGGGTGGGCAGAAGGTCACTGCGGATGAGGCGCTGGCATTTGGGTTGATCGACCGCATTGTCGAACAGGATGCACTAATGGAGACCGCGAACGCACTATGCGCCGATACGGTCGCCGCTCCCCAAAACATCGCTCACGGGATCAAGGCGATGTGCCGCTAGTTGCTCAGATCAGAGGAACGAAGGGCACATCACAAGCGGTCAAAAGCAAAAGGGACGTGAGGATCAAGGCGATACGCATGGGAATTTCCTGTATTTTTTTTGCCCTCTCTTAGCATGGCTTTTCTGCCTGTCCTATCTCTTGCGCATGCCGCCCGGTACTTTTGAGCGGAAAGACGGCGGCCTTTTGCTGACCCATGCCGTAAATTTTGCCAAACGGGGATGGGCGCGCAGCGCTTCGGGCGTGGCATAGTCCCGCGCTAGCTCTGCTTCGGTCAGCGTGGCGTGGATTTCGCGGTGGCAAATGTGATGCATCAACACCACCGGCCCGCCCTTGCCGCCTTTCAGTTTCGGGATAAGGTGACGCAGGCTTTGCGGCACATCGGGCGGAATTGGCCGCCTATAAAGCGGACAAATCGGGTCTTCAGCCTGTGTGTCCAGTGTTCGCGCCACTTGATCCTCCTGCGTGCCTGCGTCAAGAGGGTGGCACGGTCAATCGGATAGGCAAGGGCGCTGACATGAATTTCGACCTCTCGGAATACCCTCCCATTGTTCAGAAAATCGCTGGCTATGCGACGCAAGGCTATGATCTTGCTCTAGGCTGGTTGCTAAGTCCGGCTGCGTGGTCCCAGTTCGCCATTCTGGTCGGGGCCTATTTGCTGGCCGTTCTAATCTCGCGCCGCCTTCGGCCCGCGCTGAAAGGGCTGATCGACCCCGTTGATAAGCAGAACATGTTCACGGCACCCCGCCTGTTTGTGCTGCAATTCCTGCCGTTGATCCTGCCTCTGTTGGCCTATGCGCTTACCGGGATCGGTGAGCAGGTGGTCCGGTCGATCTTTGACAGTGGTGCGGTGATTGCCTTTGGCAAACGGGTTTTCCTGTTCCTTGCCGTGCGGGCATTCGTGCGCGACATCTTGAAAGACCCGTTCCTCAAGCTGTTGGGCCGCTTCATGCTGTTGCCGATTGCAGCGCTCTACACCTTTGGCTTGCTCGATATCGTTACGCTTCAATTGACCGAGACAGTGGTAGGCGTGGGCAACATCCGCTTCTCTCTCATCTCTATCGTTCGCGGGCTGATTGCCGGCTCGCTGCTATTCTGGCTCGGGCAGTGGTCTAACAGCCAGACGTCGGCGCTGATTGAGAAGCAGGAAATGCGCCCGTCGATCCGGCAACTGCTGATCAAGACGGTCGAGTTCATGATCTTCGGTATCGCCTTCCTTGTGCTGATGAACGTCATGGGAATTAATCTGGGTGCGCTGGCGGTTCTGGGTGGTGCTATTGGTGTCGGTCTTGGTTTTGGTCTGCAAAAGATCGCGTCGAACTTCATCTCTGGTGTTATCCTGCTGGTCGAAGGTCAGGCTACGGTGGGTGATTTCGTCGAACTGGACGGAGGCGAGTCGGGCAAGATCGTCAAGATGACCGCTCGTGCTGCAATTTTGGAGACGTTTGACGGCCGCTGGATCGTTGTCCCTAACGAAGATTTCATCACGACACGCGTAGTGAATTACTCTGATTCAGGCTCTGCCAACCGGTACGAGGCCCCGTTCTCGGTCAGTTATGACACTGACATCAATCTGGTGCCCGAGATTATCGAAGCGGCGGTATCAAAGCACCCCGAAGTACTGGACCTGCCCTACCCCCCCGACTGCGAACTGCGCGGATTCGGTGATAGTGGCATCGATTTTGCGGTCGAGTTTTGGGTCAACGGAATTGATGATGGCCCGAACAAATACACCTCGGATGTGCTGTTCCTGATTTGGAATGCGCTGAAGGACAACGGTATCGAGATCCCCTACCCGCATCGCATTGTAGAGATCAAAGGCGGCCTTCCCGCAGCGGTGTCCGAGTGAAACAGGCAGTTGTCATAGGCAGTGGTCCCGCAGGTCTGATGGCCGCAGAAGTGTTGGCTCAGTCGGGGATCGCGGTGACGGTGTGCGAGGCGAAGCCGTCTGTCGGGCGCAAGTTTCTGATGGCGGGAAAGTCCGGTCTTAACGTCACCAAGATCGAAGAAGAGACCGCTTTTCGCGCCGCCTTTGCTGACGATAAGACGTGGCTTTCACCGATGCTCGATTCTTTTGGACCACAGCAGGTGCAGAATTGGGCCGATGGGCTGGGCGAGGCGCTGTTCACAGGCTCGACGGGGCGTGTGTTTCCCAAAGCGATGAAAGCTTCACCATTGCTGCGCAAATGGCTTGTGCGGCTGGACGGGTTGGGCGTGCAGTTCAACACCCGTTGGCGTTGGACCGGATGGGACGTTTCGGGTAATCTGACCTTTCAGACAGAGAAAGGCCCGCAAAGCATAAGCGCAGATGCGACCGTTCTGGCGCTAGGCGGCGCCAGCTGGCGCAAGCTTGGCTCCGACGGGGAGTGGGCCGCGATTTTGGCGCCGCTGGGCGTGACGCTTGCGCCATTTGCACCTGCCAACGCTGGCGTGGCGGTGGCGTGGTCGGCCTATATGGACAAACATTTTGGTGCAGCACTTAAGGGTATCGCACTACGCGCGGGCGACTATGCGTCGCGTGGTGAGGCGGTTCTCTCGCTCAGAGGGCTTGAGGGCGGCGGAATTTATAGTGTTTCGCGAGGTGTCCGTGAGGGACATCCGCTGATCCTTGATCTAGCACCGGATCTGGACGCTGCTGCGGTTGCGGGCAAGCTGGGCAAGCGGCGGGGCAAAGCGACCCTGACTAACCATTTGCGCAAGACGCTCGGGCTAGAGCCTGCAAAGATCGCGCTGCTGCAGGAGATGGCCGGACCATTGCCCGATGATCCGGCCGCCCTTGCCGCGCTGGTCAAGGCGCTGCCAATTCGTCATGCAGGGCTGCGCCCGATAGACGAGGCGATTTCGACTGCGGGTGGCGTCACACAAAAGGCGTGTGATGCAGGTCTTATGTTGCACGCACGGGCTGGCACCTATGTTGCGGGTGAAATGCTGGATTGGGAAGCGCCGACAGGCGGCTATCTGATCTCTGCCTGCCTTGCGACAGGGGCATGGGCGGGCCACCATGCGGCGGCCCGATTGAAAGCTTAGGCTGTATCGCGGGCGCGCACTGCTTTGAAGGCATCGCGTTTGCGCAGGCTTGATGCCCACTCTGCCAGCGTGTCGTCAACAGGCGGGAAGCCCGCACCAATCGACCAATTGATGCAGTGCACTGCCAGCAAATCCGGCACCGTAATTTCGTCTCCCATCAGGAACGGCGCTTCAAGCCGTTCTGACAGTAGAACCGCCGCCCGTGTGAACTCTGCCTTTAGGCTGTCCTTGATTTGCGGCACGCGCAGCTCTTCAGGAAAGACAAAACTGTGCTTTGCAGCGGCCCAGAGAATTGCATCAAATTCATCAATCAACCAGAACAGCATAGCGTCCTGCCGCGCGCGGGCAGGGGTGCCGGCAGGGGCGGTCAGGGCGCCGTGTTTGTCTGCAAGGTACTGCATGATTGCCACTGAATCAGTAAGCACCTCATCACCATCCAGCAATGCGGGGATTTTGCCTGACGGATTGTATTTCCGTGCTTCCTCCGAGCGTGGGCCTACTGGAATCACGTCATAGCTTTGACCAAGTTCTTCAAGCATCCACATGACGCGAAACGCGCGCGATTTCTCGCTGCCGATCACTGTATACATAATTGTATCCTCCCAAGGGGTTTAGCTGGCACCGTACATTGCCAGCCTGATAAATGTCCGCTCCATTATTGCCATAGCCGGGGCCGTTTGCCCTGCCGAGCGTAGCTGCAGGTCCGTATCTGTCAGAATTCCAAGCGCGGTTTCCAGCTTTGCCATGCCCCATCCGCGCGATTGGCGCATAACGCGGTCGCGGTCGCGTACGCCCCAAATAGGTGCGCCCGGGTTGCAGGCTGTGCGGTGAAGGGTACGAAAATGGCGCATCGCCATAATGCTCAGGGTCACGGGGGCCACACCCTGACTTTGCAGCCGACGCATCAGCGGCCCGATCTCGGCCGATTTCAGCTCCGCTACGATATTGAGGATGTCATCCACAGCCGCTTCGACAGACGCGGGCGCACAAGCGCCGATGTCATTAAGGCTCACCGGCGTATTCGGCTCACTGAGTTTATAGAGTGAGAGTTTTTCGAGAGTTTGACGGAAATCACCGGGATCAAGGCTGCGCGCAAGGTTCTCAAGGGCGGCCATAGAGGTGCCATCAGCGCGTAGCTGCGCCTCACTCAGCAGCCGCTCGATTTCGGTGCGGTCGGGCGGATCATCATAGATGCCCCAAGCATAGGCATCGCGATGACCCTCAAACGCTTTGAGCAGTTTTGAGGTCTTTTTCAGATCGCCGGCTGTGACGATAATTTGCGCATCGCCCGCCTGCCAGTCAGCCATGGTATCAATGATAATTTGGGAAACAAGCTCGTTCGCGCCCTCGACAAAGGCCGCACGGGGGCCGGGAAAGAAACCAACGGCCTTGATCGCATCCATCAGCAGTGCGGGCTCGCGGCGCAACTCTCCGGCTGGAATGCGGCTTAGGCGCATTTCCTCTTCGGCAGCGGGACCCAAAAGAGCTTTGAGGTATTCTTGTCGCTTAAGGGCAACGCGCATGGCATCGCCGCCATAAATAAGCAGGCCAAGTTTATCCTTGGGTGGCTTGGCCACAATTCCTGCACCATCCCTGCGGCCCAGTTTCATGCAGGCAAGTCCACCGCATAAAGCCGCGCGGTGATCTGGTCGCCGAGGATGACCATCAACCGCTCTACGGCGTCGCGTTCAGCCGCAAGAGTCGCCACGGTTGTGCCGGTGGCGGAATAGGCCGTGAAGTTCTCAACAGTGCCGGAGCTTACGATGGTGCCCGTCAGGATGTCACGCAGCGCATAAACCACCTCCCCGATCAGGTTGAAGCGGGTCGTGTCGCCAGCCGAGTTAATCGCAAGGCCGTCTTCTTCGGTGGCAATGGCCAGATCAAGCGCATAGCGCGGTTCCGCGCCGCTGCGCCCCAAGCGGGCCTCAAGATGTCGGGTCAGGAGATACCCAGCTTGTGTAGATGGCTCTTGTACCAGAACCTGACCGCGCAGTTTCGTACCTGCACCGTCTGGCCCATAGACTGGCGTAAAGCCGCAGGCAGCTAGTGCCAACGGCAAAGCTAGTAAGGTTCTGCGATTATACAACGACATTCACAATCCGCCCGGGCACGACGATCACCTTCTTGGGTGTTCCACCGTCAAGGATACGGATCACAGCCTCATGGGCAAGGGCCAGCTTTTCGACCTCGTCCTTTGGCATGTCAGCAGGCACGTCGATCTCACCGCGGCGCTTGCCGTTGACCTGAATCGGCAGAGTGACTGTATCGTCCTTAAGCATAGCCTCATCAGCAAAGGGCCAAGGTGATTTAGCAATCAGACCTTCGCCGCCCTGTGTGGCCCAGATGTCTTCCGCCAAGTGTGGGGTCATGGGAGACATCAGCTTGGCCAAGGTCATTACCGCTTCGCGTTGGGCTGCCTTTGACGCTTTGGATTTTTGCAGTGTCGCGGTGAAGCCGTAAAGCTTGGCGATGGCGGCGTTGAAGCCAAAGGAATCAATGGCCATGGTCACGTCGTGGATGGCTTTGTGCATCTGGCGCAGCAGATCATCGTCACCCTCGCCTGCGGTTCCATCAGTCATCGCAGCGATCCGGTCAGAGATGTTCCACACGCGCGACAGATGTTTATAGGCGGCTTCCGCACCGGATGCCGTCCATTCCACGTCCCGTTCGGGGGGCGAATCGCTCAGAACGAACCAACGGGCAGTATCAGCACCGAAATCGGAGATGATGCTGAGCGGGTCTACCACGTTGTTCTTGGACTTGGACATTTTGGCAGACGGGATGATTTTGACCTCAGCGCCGCCGTCTTTGAGGAACGCCTTGTCGCCTTTGAGACCCACTTCCTCGGGGTAGTGGTAGACGGGGCGGCCGTCAGCGCCCTCGGAGGTGTAGATAGCATGGGTAACCATGCCTTGGGTGAACAGGGCATCGAAAGGCTCGATCGCCGATTCGGGCAAGTGTCCGGTGATATGCATCGCGCGGGCAAAGAAGCGGGCATAAAGCAGGTGCAGGATCGCGTGCTCAACCCCGCCGATATACTGGTCTACGTTCATCCAGTATTCCGCGTCCTCCATGACCGTTGGCGTATCGGCGTGCGGTGCAGTGAAGCGGGCATAGTACCATGACGAATCGACAAACGTGTCCATCGTGTCGGTTTCACGCAGCGCGGACTTGCCACAGGAGGGGCACGGCGTTGTGCGCCATTCGGTGTGACGATCAAGCGGATTACCCGGAATGTCGAAAGTGACGTCTTCGGGCAATTTGACCGGCAGGTTCTCTTTCTTCTCGGGAACAACACCGCAATCGTCGCAATGGACAACAGGGATCGGGCAGCCCCAATAGCGTTGACGCGACAGGCCCCAGTCGCGCAGGCGGAACTTGGTCACGCCCTGGCCAACGCCTTGGGATTCGCAAAAACTGATGGCAGCATCAATGGCCTCAAGGCCGGTTTGCCACGTCTCTCCGGCAAAGCCGCGGTTGTAGAACACCTTTTCGGTCTTCTGCGGCACGTAGGCTTCTTCAAGATCTTCCGCGCTGTCTTCGGCTGGCAGGAAAGTAGAGACGATGGGAAGATCATATTTGGTGGCGAACTCAAAATCACGCACGTCGTGGGCAGGGCAGCCGAAAATCGCACCAGTGCCGTACTCCATTAGGATGAAGTTGGCGATATAGACGGGCAGTTCCTGCGATGTGTCGAATGGGTGCCGCACGCGGATGCCAGTATCCATGCCCAGCTTCTCGCCGGTTTCAATTGCTTCTTCTGTGGTGCCGCCTTTGCGACATTCAGCGGTAAAGGCAGCGATTTCAGGACTGTCGCGCTCCAACAGCTTGGCAATCGGGTGATCAGGGGAGATGCCTACAAAGCTTGCACCAAGAAGGGTGTCGGGGCGGGTTGTATAGACTTCGATCCGGTCATGACCGTCAGGCGCGTTAATAGTAGAGAACGCAAACTGCAGGCCGCACGACTTGCCGATCCAGTTTTCCTGCATCAGGCGCACCTTCGCAGGCCAATTTTCTAGACGATCCAGCGCGCTGAGCAATTCGTCCGAATAATCAGAGATCTTGAAGAACCACTGTGTCAGCTCACGCCGCTCAACCAACGCACCAGAGCGCCAGCCGCGCCCCTGTTCGACCTGCTCGTTCGCAAGCACGGTCATATCCACCGGATCCCAGTTGACCACGGCATTCTTGCGATAGATCAGTCCGGCTTCGATCATGTCGATGAACATGGCCTGCTGGTGCTGGTAATAATCTGGGTGACATGTCGCGATCTCACGCGACCAATCCAGCGAAAAGCCCAACGGCTTCATCTGATTTTTCATGTCCTCGATGTTTTGGTAGGTCCATTCGCCCGGGTGGATACCTTTTTGCATGGCAGCGTTTTCAGCCGCCAGCCCGAACGAATCCCACCCCATCGGGTGCAAGACGTTAAATCCCTTCGCCAGCTTATACCGCGCGATCACATCACCCAGCGTGTAGTTGCGCACATGGCCCATGTGGATGCGCCCTGACGGATAGGGGAACATCTCCAATACATAGTACTTCGGCTTGTCGGCAGAGCGGACCGCTTTGAAGATTTCGGACGTCTCCCAAGCAGCTTGCCAGCGGGCTTCGATCTCGGAGGGAGTATAACGGGTTTGGGATGTCATTGGGGGCGGGCCTTTTTACGCAAGAACGCCGGACGTGTGGTGATCACAAGGCCCGGCGCTGGAAGATAGAACAAAGAGTGTGGGCTGTCAGAGTTTGTTGTCTGTAATCCGCATCTCGCGGGCGCGGGATAGGATCGCGTCTTCGACAGCGCGGCTGGTTGCAGCGCTCACCGGACCGCCACGCGTTTGCAGCGCAAGGTTGAGTGAGCGGGCATCAAGGGCGGGATCATCGATCAGCACGGTCGCACGGTAAGCACGCCCGCCGCCGGGCGGAGTGCCATATCCAGTGACGATCACACCAGTGAACGGATCAATCGATTGTACAGGAAGAAAGTTGAGCACTTCGAGCGAAGCGCTCCAAAGGTACTTGTTCACCAGAACAACACTTTCGGAGCTCTTCTTGTTGAAGAGGGACCAGATTGTATTGTCTGGATTCGTTTCCACGTTGCTCGGAACGTTAGGATTATCGTAGTAGGCAGGCTTTTCAGTCGCAGGAGAGCCGAAGCCGCAGGCCGTTACGGCCCCGCACAAAATCGCAAACGCTACAATGTTCCGAGCTTTCATGCGCCCCATATCCACTACCCTTTATACCGTTTTGCTATGCAATACCCAAGCGGGCGCATCTGGGCAAGGTCTATGTACTATAGTGAGCACAGGCTTCCGGCTGCCATATGTAAGGAATTGAGCACTGGGCCACATTTGCGACTGTGGCAAAGCTGCACCATCGCAAACCACTTTGCGTCAGGGCTGTTCGGTTTGCTTGCCAAAAGGTCAGGTGCGGCGCAAAAGAAGCTCATACCTAGATCGGAATTCCCCGGTCGGGTCCTTATGAATTCAAACCGAGGGAAAACTCATGAAAAAAGTTCTCTTCGCTACAACAGCTCTGGTTGCGACAGCCGGCGTTGCAGCAGCAGACGTCACATTCTCTGGCTACGGCCGTTTTGGTGTTCAGTACACTGACGACGTTTCTTCCGGCGAAAGCTCGACAAACGTTACGTCTCGTCTGCGTATGCAGATCGACGCAACAGCTGAGTCCGACGCTGGTGTGACTTTTGGTGGACGTGTTCGCTTCCAAGCTGACGAAGGCACAAACGCCGCAGGCGATCCAACAGGTTCCGCATTCGACGCAAACGGCGTACGTTTCTTCGCACGTTCCGGTGGTCTGGAAGTCGGCGTTGGCAACATCTTCGGCGCTCTGGAATTCATGCCTGGCATGTACCCAATCGACCTTGGTCTGACAGGTCTGGGCTACGATTACACAGCATTTAACTTCCGTGGTGATGCATACGACTCCAACGGCTCAGGCGCCTACGGCAGCAACGGCGTTGAACTGATTTACTCCTTCGGCGACTTCTCCGTTCACGTATCTGCTTCCGACGTAAACGACCGTATCGCAGCACACGCCGCGTACACATGGAACGGCTGGACATTTGCTCTGGCTGCTCAAGACTCCGACAACGACTATGACACAGAGTACGCAGCAACTGTTGCCGGTTCCTTCGGCATCGCAGATGTTTCCTTGGCATATGCCAAAAACGGCGACGACGATGCAACTGGCCTGGGCGGTGATCACATCGTTCTCGCAGCACGTTTCGACGTAGGCGCAGCCACAAATGTTGAAGTATACGTTGCAGACGCGGATTACTTCGCAGAAACATCCTACGGTATCGACTTCAACCACGACATGGGTGGCGGTACGTCCCTCCGTGGTGGTGTTGCTTCCTTGGGTAACGACGACACACGCGTAGACATGGGTGTTCGCTTCAACTTCTAAGTTGAACGAAATTGCCTAAGTGATTTGGGGCAGACTTCGGTCTGCCCCTTTTCTTTTGTGCAATGCTGTTATCTTTAGTCTCCAAACAGGAGACCTTTATGACACTGGACACCATCACCGATAAAATTGCCAAAGCCGAAGCCGCCGCAGGTCGTCCTGCGGGGTCTGTATCGCTCATTGCTGTCAGTAAGGTTCAGCCGGACGAACGGGTCGAGGCGGTCTTGCAAGAAGGGCACCGCGTTTTTGGGGAAAACAAGGTGCAGGAAGCGGCAGGCAAATGGCCCGCATTCCGCGAGCGCTTTGACGGGATAGAACTTCACCTGATCGGCCCGCTACAAACCAACAAGGCACGGCAAGCGATGGAGTTGGCAGATTTCATTCACACGCTGGATCGCCCCAAATTGGCAAATACACTCGCGCGCCTCGCGCAGGAGATGGGCCGCTGCCCAGAGCTGTTCATTCAGGTCAATACTGGTGCAGAAGACCAAAAGGCCGGTGTTCTCCCCTCCGAAGCAGACGGGTTTATCGCAGAGTGTCGCACGCTTGATCTGCCAGTACGCGGCCTGATGTGCATTCCGCCTGTTAATGAAGAGGCGTCGTTGCACTTTGCGCTGCTGGCGAAAATCGCTGCGCGCAACGGTTTGGCTGGCCTGTCTATGGGCATGAGCAGCGATTTCGAAAAGGCGATAACCTTTGGCGCGACGCATGTCCGTGTCGGCTCTGCCATCTTCGGAGAGCGTGTCGTAGGGGGCTGATTCTAAGGAACGATCAGCCGGGTGCGGTAGCGGATTTGTCGCGCGATTGCGTGCAGGTTGCTGCGTGAAAACGCTATGCACCCTTCGGTCGGGCATCCGGGTCGTCGCCATTGGTGAATGAATATGGCCGATCCGCGCCCGCGGACGGCGTAGGGCCAGTTCCAATCCGTGAGAATCACCAGATCATAAAGTGGATCAGCGCGACGCAACCGCTCATGGCTATGTGGATAGGGCGCGCGGACCATCATGTTATAGTCCGCATCAGACGCGTCATCCGACCAAAGATCCAGCGGTCCGATAGGTTTTGCCCAAGCAACCGGTTGCGCGATTCTGTCAGGCCGATATAGCATGCCGACAATGCGGTGAACTCCGCGCGGCGTGGCGCCGTCGCCCTCACGTTTGCGGCCAGAGATTCCGCCTTTGCCGATGGTGCAGGGCCAAAGTTGACCGCGAAAACGCACCCCTTGTGGGGTCAGGACCATGTCATCGGGTGTTGTCACAGCAGGTGTCCGGACTTTGCGGCTTTGGTTGCTAGATAGGCCGCGTTATGCCGGTTCTCGCCCACTGTGAGCGGCACACGTTCCGTCACGGTGACGCCGCATTGGTTCATCATATCGACCTTGCGCGGATTGTTGGTCAGCAGCCGGACCGATGAAAAGCCCAGCTCTTTGAGGATATCTGCACCGAGTCTGAAGTCCCGTTCATCATCTTCGAACCCTAGCCGATGATTCGCCTGGACAGTGTCAAACCCTTGATCCTGAAGAGAATATGCACGCATCTTGTTTGCAAGGCCGATGCCGCGCCCTTCCTGATTGAGGTAAAGCAACACGCCATGTCCCTCGGCGCCCATTTGCGCCAAAGCAGCGCGCAGTTGTGGCCCGCAATCGCATTTCAGGCTGCCCATGAGGTCGCCGGTAAAGCAGGCTGAATGGAGCCTGCATAGAACGGGCGCGCTGCGATCCGGTCGCCCGATCTCGATCGCGTAATGCTCTTCGCCGCCGTCTTCGGGACGGAAAACATGCAGACGGCCAGCCTCGGAAACCTCCATAGGCAGCCGCGCGTGCACGACGGAATGAAGCGGGCTGCGCGTGTTAAGATGGGCCGCTGCGGCAGCCCCGTCCACCCGCGTTAATGCATGAGTTGTGGCAAAGCCTCCGGTATCCTGAAGTGGAACAATAACTGCTGCTGGCAGCAGACGTGCCGACTTCACAAGGTTCAACGCGGTGCTGTAATCGCTCGCGTCCCCCTCGCGCATCGCGGCCAACGGCCCCTTCATCGGCGCGCGCAAATCGTCGGCGGGGTCTGCCACGCTCTGAACCCATGCAAGCGTTGCGTCGCGCGGTAAGATGATCCGCGCCAGATCGCCGTCATAGGCGCGCGCCTTAAGCGTCTGTGCACGTCGCGCGGTGATCGCCAGAACGGGTTGCCCTTCCAAGGCCATAACGTCTGCTAGGCGTTGCGCGGTCAGCGTTTCGGTTGCCAGCACCAGAACGTCGCCCAACACAACAGGCACGCCCATGCGTAAATCAGCCCGCGCGCGGGCTAGCATCTCGGTCACATCAGGAGTGAATGTCATGGCGATTGTTACAACTCATCGGATCAGTTGAAAGATATCTAGGCCATGGCCGCGGGAATTGAAACATTTGACCGCTTTTGTGACACAGCGATGTGAGTAAATCCTGCAGACCCTTGTTGATTGACGTTGCGTCCATATCTTTGGGTAGAGAAACGGAGACATAATATGGCACAGCTCAAAAAGATTCTTCTGGTGGACGACGATGACGACCTGCGCGAGGCGTTGAGCGAACAGTTGATCATGACTGAAGATTTCGATGTATTCGAGGCCGCGAACGGCGCCGAAGCCATGAGCCGTGCAAAAGAAATGATCTATGATCTGTTGATCCTTGATGTCGGCCTACCTGATACGGATGGGCGCGAGCTGTGCCGCCTGCTGCGCAAGCAGGGCATCAAGAGCCCGATCATGATGCTGACGGGTCATGACGGCGATGCGGATACGATTTTGGGGCTGGACGCAGGTGCCAATGATTATGTCTCTAAGCCGTTCAAATTTCCGGTTTTGTTGGCGCGTATCCGCAGTCAGTTGCGCACACATGAGCAGTCCGAAGATGCGATTTTCCAATTGGGGCCTTACACCTTCAAGCCATCGATGAAGATGCTGATTACCGAAGACGACAAAAAGGTGCGCCTGACGGAGAAAGAAACCAACATTCTGAAATTCCTTCACCGGTCATCAGAGGGTGTTGTCGCCCGTGAGGTGCTGCTGCATGAGGTCTGGGGATATAATGCTGGCGTCACCACCCATACGCTTGAAACCCACATTTATCGCCTGCGCCAAAAGATCGAACCGGATCCGTCGAACGCCCGTCTGCTGGTCACTGAATCAGGTGGGTATCGATTAATGATCTAAGTGTGGGAACTTTTTTCATACTTAGATGTTAGTCTGATGAGAGACGGATTTTTTTCATGAGTTTCCTGTCTGAATAAAGCCGAAGCCGAGCGGCCGGGACGACTGCCGCTCTTTCCTCCCTGTTGGACTTGGCCGGGCCTCTGTGCCCGGTCTTTTTTGCCCTGATTGTGGTGGTTGCCCGCTGTCTCAGGCGTTAGGGTGCGCCAACACAACACCGGAGCCCACCCATGTCCTTTACCCTTGCCACCTGGAACATCAACTCAGTCCGCCTGCGTGAGCCTATCGTTTGCAAGCTGTTGGCCGAAGAAGGGCCTGATGTTTTGTGCCTGCAAGAGTGCAAAAGTCCGGTAGACAAGATCCCGATGGAGGCATTCAGCGCGCTTGGCTACACGCATATGGTTGCGGAGGGCCAAAAGGGCTACAATGGTGTGGCGATCCTTTCCAAACTGCCGCTTGAGCCAGCCGGCGCGCATGATTTTGCTCAGCTGGGCCATGCGCGGCACGTCGCTGCAAAGCTGCCGAACGGCGTGACTGTGCACAACTTTTACGTTCCCGCCGGCGGCGATGTGGCTGACCGTGAGGTGAACGAGAAATTTGGCCAAAAACTCGATTACCTGACGCAAATGCGGGACTTCTTTCGCGGAGACGCGCCGCAGAAATCTATTCTGGTAGGTGATCTGAATATTGCCCCGCGTGAAGATGACGTGTGGGACCACAAGAAACTGCTCAAAGTCGTGAGCCACACGCCAGTAGAGGTCGAAGCACTGGCACAGACACAGGACTCAGGAAAATGGGTGGATGTCACCCGTCAGGATATCCCTGATGGGCTGCTATACAGCTGGTGGAGCTACCGCGCCAAAGATTGGGACGAGGCGGATAAGGGCCGCAGGCTGGACCATGTTTGGGCCACGCCCGACATTTCCTCCTCCGCGCACAGTAGTCGCGTTTTGCGCGCCGCACGAGGCTGGGAAAAGCCCTCTGACCACGCACCAGTTTTTGCAACTTTTGATCTTTAAAGCTAAGGCTCTTTGAAACTGGTGGCCGAGGCTACATATAAGCGTCAACAGCCACGCATTGCATAATAGGACCGATGACATGATGGATATCAACCTGACCGCAGCCGCCCCCGCCGCCGACCTGATCAAAGACGGCACAGAAGCCACGTTTATGATAGATGTTGTCGAGGCGTCACAAACAACTCCGATCATTGTCGATTTTTGGGCGCCGTGGTGTGGCCCCTGCAAAACGCTTGGTCCCCAGCTTGAGGCGGCTGTGACAGCAGCCAAGGGCGCTGTGAAAATGGTCAAGATCAACGTGGACGAGGCTCAGGGGATTGCCGGTCAGCTGCAAATCCAGTCGGTCCCGACGGTTTATGCGTTCTGGCAGGGGCAGCCCGTCGACGGTTTTCAGGGCGAAGTGCCGCAATCTGAAATCACGGCCTTCGTGGACCGTGTGATCAAAGCCGCAGGCGGAGAATCCCCTACCGACACACTTAACGATGCAGTTGAGGCTGCTGAGGAAATGCTGGGCGAAGGGCAGGCGGAGGATGCGGCGCAGACGTTTGCAGCCATTCTGGGCGAAGACCCAATGCATGCGGGCGCTTATGGCGGGCTTGTGCGTGCGCATATCACCTTGGGCGATTTGGATCAGGCCGAAGGGCTTCTTAACGGCGCACCCATTGAAATCTCCAAAGCACCAGAGCTGGAGGTAGCGCATGCCCAGTTGGAGCTGGCGCGACAGGCAGCAGATGCAGGCCCTGTAACCGAGCTGGCAGCTGCTGTGGAGGCAGATGAGACTAATCTTCAAGCGCGATTTGATCTCGCTCAGGCGCTCTACGCTAACGGAGACGCCGAGGGTGCAGTGGATCAGCTTCTGGAACTGTTCAAACGCGACCGTGAATGGAATGACAGCGCCGCCAAAACCCAGCTTTTCACAATTTTTGATGCGCTAAAGGCTAGTGATCCTGTGGTCTTGAACGGTCGTCGTAAATTGAGCTCGATGATATTTGCCTGAGGCGATTGTCGCGCTAGTTCCAGCATATGATAAAAAACGCTGATTTACCTGACACGATCCCGATCTTCCCGCTGGGCGGAGCGTTGCTATTGCCGCGTTCCCGCTTACCGCTCCATGTCTTCGAGCCGCGTTATTTGCAGATGATCGAGGATGCGTTGAAAACCTCCACCCGCCTGATCGGGATGGTCCAGCCAAACATTGTCCCCGGCCGTGATGGCCCCGGGCTTCAAACGATTGGCTGCGCCGGACGGATCACCCAATTCTCCGAAACCGAGGATGGCAGGTACATGGTGACCCTTGCAGGGTTCTCACGCTACCGCGTGGTGAAGGAGGTAGAGGGCTTCAGCCCTTACCGTCGCTGCGAAGTTTCCTGGGACGGATTTGGTCAGGATCTGCAAAGTGAAGAAACCGATCCTGGCTTCAAGCGTAAGGTATTTTTGGATGCCCTAAGCCGATACTTCGACGAGAGAGGATTGTCGGCAGATTGGGAGACGCTCAAAGACGCCGATGACGAGTTGCTCATTAACTCGCTTTCCATGATGCTGGACTTTGATGCCGAGGATAAGCAGGCCTTGCTTGAAGCACCCTCGCTCAGCACGCGGCGCGAGACTTTGGTAACTTTGATAGAATACGCCCTGCGCGGGGGCGGAGACAGCGAGTTGATGCAATGAGCGATACAGTTGTAGAATTTGATCGCCGGATGCTTGAGGCGTTGATATGCCCGCGCAGCCACGAAACGCTAAGATATGACGCAGAGCGCCAAGAACTGGTGTCAAAATCCGCAGGTCTGGCCTATCCAATCCGAAACGGCATCCCCGTAATGCTGATTGACGAGGCGCGTGTGTTGGAGTGATACGGCTTTAAAGTGGCAAGCCGCGCATCAGCCGTGGTAGGTCGCCATTCAATCCCGCAGCTTCACGTATGAAAGTCCGTCGCAATCCGGGTAGGGCGCTGATAATCCCCATGCCAATATCGCGGGCAATCCGAACAAAGATATTATCGTTCGAGAACAGCTTGTTAAAGCTGTCCGTGGCAAGCGCCAGCGAAGTGTTATCAAATCGACGCCACTCCTGATAGCGCGCCAACGCGACGCCAGAACCGAAATCCTCTCCGCGCCGCTGTGCATCTACAATAACCTCACTAAGAGCGGCAATGTCACGGAAACCGGCGTTCAGGCCTTGGCCTGCGATGGGGTGCACACCGTGGGCGCTGTCCCCCACAAGTGCGATACGCGGTGCAACCATCTCATGCGCCAGCGACAGGCTCAGCGGATAAGTATAGCGCGCGCCAGCCAGTGAGATCTCGCCCAGAAAATCGCCAAAGCGAGGGCGTAAGACATCCAGATAGGCACTATCGTCTAACGCATGAATCCGAGCGGTGTTCTCGGCGCTTTCGGACCAGACGATCGAACTGCGGTTGCTGGTGAGCGGAAGGATGGCAAGCGGGCCGGGGGGCATGAAGAATTGATGCGCAATGCCGTGGTGGGGCAACTCATGCGCCACAGCGCAGACAAGGGCGGTTTGGCCATATGCCCAACCTGTCCGTTTGATACCCGCACGCGCCGCAGTGCCTGAACTGCGCCCATCCGCACCCACGCACAGCCGCGCCCGAAGCTGTTTGCCTGAAGCAAGGGTGAGCGTAATGCCCGTTAAATCGGCGTCTTGCGCGGATACTTCCGTGCTGTTCAGCACTTCGATCTGGTTGGAAGCCTCTACCGCCTCCATCAAGGCGCGGCGCAGGTGGCGGTCCTCAACCATATGGCCCATGGGGCCTTCTTCGATCTCGGCGTGATCGAAATGCATAAAGAACGGCGACGGGCCTTCACCGGCGCGGCCGTCCGTAACCTTGATCTCAAGCATCGGTTGGGCATGGTCAGCAACGGCGTCCCAAAGGCCGATTCCTTCGAGCAGCCGCACCGACGTCAACGCCAGCGCATAAGAGCGACCATCGAACCCGTCTGCCGCGCGCGGTGCTTTTGGCAGCGCATCAATAACTGTAATTTTGAGGCCGCTCTCTGCCAGAGCAAGGGCAAGGGCAGGGCCGTTCAGCCCCCCGCCAACAATCGCGATATCTGTATCAAATTTCATGTGGTCCAATATGGCCGTCAGCGGGGGATTGTCCATGCGCCCAAGCGCCGCTACCGTCACGTCCAACAAGATAGGGAGAGCAAAATGCAAGACTGGCTCAACATGACAGCCGCAGACCTTGGCCGTGGCATTGCGACAGGCGAAATTGATCCGGTCGCATTGTGCGACACCTACCTGAAAGCGATTGACGAACACCCCCTGCGCGACCGGATTTATGCGCGCGTCACCACAGATCGTGCACGCTCCGAAGCATCAGCAGCTGCGGCGCGGGCGAAGGCACGGCGGCGGCTTTCGCCGCTTGATGGTGTGCCGATCAGCTGGAAAGATCTGTTTGACAGCGCAGGTATCGGGACAGAAGCCGGCACCAAATTGCTGGCTGGCCGCATCCCTGATCATGACGCGATTGTTTTGCAGAATGCGACCGCCGCAGGCCTTGTTTGTCTGGGCAAAGTCCACATGAGCGAGCTTGCTTTTTCCGGTCTGGGGTACAACCCGTCAACGGCCACACCGCCCTGCGTGAACGATGCGGATGCGGTGCCTGGTGGGTCTTCATCTGGCTCTGCCGCCTCTGTCGCGTTCGGATTGGCTGCAGCAAGCATCGGCTCTGATACAGGCGGGTCCGTGCGTATTCCGGCGGCGTGGAATGATCTGGTGGGGCTAAAGACCACTCACGGGCGGCTTAGCCTTGAAGGCGTTGTGCCGCTTGCGCTGAAATTTGATACCATCGGGCCGCTGTGCCGTTCAGTCGAGGATGCAGCCCTGCTGACTGCTGCGCTAGAGGGCAGCAAAGCCCCTGACTTGCGTGGTGCATCGCTGAAGGGGCGGCGCTTTGCCATTCTTGAGACGGTGATGATGGAGGGCCTGCGGGACGCACCGAAGAAAGCATTTGTGAGCGCGGTTGCGCGACTTGAAGCGGCAGGTGCGGTGATTGACACAATCGAGGTGCCTGCTGCCCAGCAAGCGTTGGACATTTCCGGCCCTCTCATTACGTCCGAGGCTTACGGTCTGTGGATGGAAGTAATCGAAGCGGCACCAGAGAAAATGTACGCGGAAATTCTGCGGCGCTTCCGGCTTGGTCGTGACTATTCCGGCCCTGACTATGTCTCGGCGTGGGCTAAACTGGACGCCGCGCGTCACGCCTATGATCAGGCTACGGCAGGGTATGACGCAATCCTCGCGCCATCCTCGGCTGTGTTGCCGCCCAATCTGGAGCGGCTGAACGCCGACGCCGACTATTATGCGTCCGAGAACCTGATGGCGTTGCGCAACACACGGATTGGCAACCTGTTGGGGCTATGTGGGCTTACCCTGCCTACGGGTACGCCAAGCTGTGGTTTGATGATGCTTGCAGCGCCGGATCTGGACTATGCGTTGCTTCGATTGGGTGCTGCCGCCGAAGCGGCCCTGAAATAAGGGACCAAAAAGCCACAAGCGCCACCGATACATGGGGTTTTTCCTAGACGGCAGACAGCGGTTTAAGCTACCTTGGGACAAACGGGGCGATAACGACCCCGATCCGAGGCAGTTTTGATGAATTTTCCTGAGCGGTTTTCGAACCTTCCTGCTCATGCGTGGCCCCGTTTGCGTGCTCTTTTAGACGTGCACGAGGGGGGTGGTCCGCTGATCCAGATGACCATAGGCGAGCCGAAACATGCGTTTCCGGCTTGGGTTACTGATGTGATCGTAGAGAATGCTGCCGGTTTTAACAGCTATCCGCCCAATGACGGCTCTCCGGCGCTGCGCGGTGCGATTGCGGGCTGGATTAATCGACGCTACGGCGTGCCAGTTGATGCAGACACGCAAGTGATGGCGCTCAATGGTACGCGTGAAGGGCTGTACAACGCGGTGATCGCCCTTTGCCCTGAGACGAAGAATGGCCAGAAGCCTGCGATCCTGATTCCGAACCCTTTCTATCAGGTTTATATGATTGCTGCGATATCGGGTGCCTGCGATCCGGTCATGGTCAACGCTACCGAAGCTACAGGCCATCTGCCCGATTTTCAGGCCGTGGACGCGGCGACGCTGGACCGCACAGTTGCGGTTTATATCTGCTCTCCCGCCAACCCTCAGGGCTCTGTCGCGACACGCAGCTATTGGGAAGACCTGATCCGTCTGGCTGAAAAGCATGATTTCCTCATCTTCGCGGATGAGTGTTACTCTGAGATTTACCGTGACGCACCACCGGTCGGCGCGCTTCAAGTAGCGCACGAAATGGGCGCCGACTTGAACCGCGTGGTCATTTTCCACAGCCTGAGCAAGCGTTCGAACCTGCCGGGGTTGCGGTCGGGCTTTGTAGCCTCCGGAGCGGACTCAATTCGTGAGATCAAACAACTGCGCAATTATTCAGGCGCGCCCTTGCCGTTGCCACTGCAGGCGGCTTCGGCGGCCGTGTGGGACGACGAAGCACATGTGATCGAGAGCCGCGCGCTTTATGCAGAGAAGTTCGAGATTGCTGACCGCGTCTTTGGCAATGTCGCAGGCTACACCAGCCCCGAAGCAGGTTTCTTCCTGTGGCTGCCCGTTGAAGATGATGAAGAAGCCGCGGTCAAGCTGTGGCGCGAGACTGGGGTCAAAGTGCTGCCCGGCGGCTATCTGGCACAGGATGTGCCAGGCGTCGATAACCCCGGCAAAAAGTATATAAGAGTGGCTCTTGTGGCCCCGAAAGAAGAGACAGAGCGCGGCCTCACGGCCATCCGTGACTGTCTTTATCCGGTATAAGAGGGACGAGTTATGGCATATCACACACGACAGCGCGAGCCGCTGCTAGATAGCACAACAGCGGAAGCTATTGAAAAGCGTGGCAAGGAATTGCTGGGCGTTGTGCTTGTTGTACTGGGCGTGATGGCCGCAATGATGATCGGCAGCTATACGCCCGACGATCCTAACTGGATGCTTGCCACAGATGCACCTGCGCAGAACTGGCTTGGCCGGATGGGCGCTTCGCTTGCTGCGCCGCTGTTTATGATTGTGGGCTGGGGTGCTTGGGGTCTGGCGATTGTACTGCTGGTCTGGGGTGCGCGCTTTGCCCTGCACCGTGGGCAGGATCGTGCCATGGCCCGCCTGATTTTCGCGCCAATTGCTGTCGCTTTCGGCGCCATCTACGCCGCAACACTGACGCCTGGTACGGAGTGGCTGCAAACGCATAGCTTTGGTCTGGGCGGTTTATTCGGTGATACAGTTATGGGTGTGATCCTGACAGTGCTGCCCATCGGCTCTACCTTCACGATCAAGCTGATGTCGCTTTTGATGGGGCTGGTAATTCTGGGGATGGGCGCATTTGTCCTTGGCTTCACTCGGTCCGAGCTTTCGCGGTTTGCGCGCTTCCTGCTTGTGGGCACGATCATGGCCTACGCTGCATTGATGAACACTCTGGGCCGTGGTGCCTCTGGCGCTGTGGGTGTGGCGCAGAACCTGCAGTCCAAGCAGGCAGATCGTCGCGAGCATCGCCGCTCGGAAGTGGAGCAAGTCGCCGCCGAGGCGCGCGCACAGGCACAGGTTGCCCCAGCTGCCGCACGCCGATCACCGCTTGTTGCGAGCCGCGCAGCACCAGCCGAGGGCCACTGGGCTAACGAAAGTGCCGACTATGCGCGCGTTCAAGAAACAAAAACTGGGTTGCTGGCCCGTATGCCGGCGTTGATCAAGCGCCCGGATGCCTTGCCGGAGCTAGAACTTGTGGATACTTATCAGGACGTTGTTCTTGAGGATGCACCGGACTCAGACCGGATCAAGACCAAGATTTCCGACGTAATCAAGAACCGTGTTCGCTCAACAAACGCCGTACATGTGCCCGCAACTGCGCCCCTGACACGCGGACGTGGTCGCGGACCGGACCCACTGATCCTGAAAACAAGCCGCGCCGAACCGCCGCTGACCGCGCATGCCAGCCCAACGCCTCTGCCTGTGGAGCCGCAATTGACTGCACGGATCACCAATGCTGTCGCGACAGCTGCTGCGCGTGCGGTCGCGACAGCTGCTGCGCGTGCGATCCCGGCAGCCCCACCGGCACCCCATTACGCGGATGCAGCCCCGATGGATAGCTATGACGCGCTGACTGAGAATTACGCCGAAGACGAGACGAACATCTTTGTTGAGCCGGACATGGCGGAGGAGTGGGCCTACGTTGAACCGACCCCTGTCGTTTCTGCTGCCCAGGCGCCACAGATTCCCGTTGCAGAGCCGAAGCGCGTTGTGATGCCAATGATGCGCAAGCCTGTTCCGCAGAGCAAACAAGCCAAGGCCGAAGCGCAGCCCGCACTCTCATTCGACGAGACGCATGCAGGGTTTGAACTGCCTCCGTTGAGCTTGTTGGAGTCTGCGGATGACGTGCCACGCCTCCACCTCAGTGACGAGGCGTTGGAAGAGAACGCGCGCATGTTGGAAACCGTTCTGGATGACTACGGCGTTAAGGGTGAGATCGTCGCCGTGCGCCCCGGTCCGGTTGTCACCATGTATGAGCTTGAGCCCGCTCCCGGTCTTAAAGCGTCACGCGTGATCGGTCTGGCCGATGATATCGCTCGGTCAATGGCCGCTCTTTCCGCGCGTGTCTCTACGGTGCCGGGCCGTTCGGTCATCGGGATCGAACTGCCGAATGAAAACCGTGAGAAGGTCGTGCTGCGCGAAATCCTCAGTAGCCGTGATTTCGGCGATGGCAATCAGAACCTGCCGCTGGCGTTGGGTAAAGACATCGGCGGCGAGCCTGTTGTGGCGAACCTTGCCAAGATGCCTCACCTGTTGATCGCGGGTACAACGGGTTCAGGTAAATCCGTTGCGATTAACACCATGATCCTCAGCCTGCTGTATAAACTGACACCGCAAGAATGCCGGATGATCATGATTGACCCCAAGATGCTGGAACTCAGCGTCTATGATGGCATCCCGCATCTGCTGTCGCCGGTGGTGACCGACCCTAAGAAGGCGCTTGTGGCCCTCAAATGGACGGTGGGCGAGATGGAAGACCGCTATCGCAAGATGTCCAAAATGGGCGTGCGTAACATCGAAGGCTACAACGGCCGCGTGAAAGAGGCGCTTGCCAAAGGCGAATTGTTCAGCCGCACAGTCCAGACCGGATTTGACGAGGATACCGGCGAGCCGATTTTCGAGACAGAAGAAAACACGCCCGTGGCACTGCCCTATATCGTCGTGATCGTGGACGAGATGGCAGACCTGATGATGGTTGCCGGCAAAGAGATCGAGGCCTGCATCCAGCGTCTGGCGCAGATGGCGCGGGCATCTGGTATCCACCTGATCATGGCGACGCAGCGTCCGTCGGTGGACGTGATCACCGGTACGATCAAGGCTAACTTCCCGACTCGGATCTCGTTCCAGGTCACCAGCAAGATCGACAGCCGCACCATTCTGGGTGAGATGGGTGCCGAGCAGCTGCTGGGGATGGGGGACATGCTTTATATGGCCGGTGGCTCCAAAATCGTGCGCTGCCACGGTCCGTTTGTGAGCGATGAGGAAGTTGAGGAAATCGTCAACCACCTCAAGCAATTCGGCGAACCTGATTACGTTTCTGGCGTGGTAGAAGGCCCGCCGGAAGACAAGGAAGCGGACATCGACACGGTGCTTGGCCTTAACACGGGCGGGAACACCGATGGCGAGGATGCGCTTTACGATACGGCTGTTCAGGTAGTGATCAGGGATCGGAAGTGTTCCACCTCGTACATCCAACGAAAGCTTGCAATCGGCTATAACAAAGCCGCCCGACTGGTAGAACAGATGGAGGAGGAGGGACTTGTCTCTCCAGCCAACCATGTCGGTAAACGCGAAATACTCGTGCCGGAACAGGGCTAACCTCCCCCACCGGCATCCTCGTAGAAATGGCTCTCCTTCTCAGAGGAGGGCCATTTTGCATTTCGGGTTGGCGCTTGATCGCCCATTCGGGGGGAAACGGCGGAACATATGCGCAAGCCGTGCAGTTGATATCGCATATCAATGCGTCCCCGCCTATGTTGAGGGTAACGCAAAATAAACGAGCACAGGAAGATCCATATGCGATTTCTGAAGACCATCACGCTGGGCGCAGTTCTAGTCCTTGCAGCAACTGGCGCATGGGCTGACAAGCTGCCCTTGGGTAGTATCAGTAGTTATCTGAACAGCCTGACGACCGCCAAAGGAGAGTTCACCCAGATCAACGGCGACGGGACCATCTCGACCGGTACGATCTATATCAAACGTCCGGGCCGTGTGCGGTTTGAATATAACGCCCCTGATACTGGCCTTGTGATCGCAGGTTCCAATACGGTTGTGATCTACGACACCAAGTCAAACCAGCCGCCTGAAACCTATCCGCTGTCGCGCACACCGCTGTCGATCATTCTGGCGCGGAACGTGAACCTTGGGCAGGCCAAGATGGTCACCGGACACGCGTATGATGGCAAGGCCACAACGGTCACGGCGCAAGACCCCGACAATCCGCAATACGGCAATATCCAGATGAAGTTCACCGGCCCAACGCCGGAGTTGCGCCAGTGGATTATCAATGACGGAAACGGCTCTCAGACGACAGTTGTTCTGGGCGATCTGAGGAAGGGCGGAAGCCTGCCCAATACTTTGTTTGATACCAGCAAGGACGGCCGCTAACCGATACTGATAAGTGCGAAAAGGCGCGGACAGTTCCCTGTGCGCGCCCTTTTTACTGTCTATTGATAGCTCTTTAACGAAGCCTGCATCCTGCGATCTGGTCGCGATACATTAGCGAACGGGCCTCGACCTTACTGGCTACACCTACAAGCCACGGCTTGCTGTTATAGCTGGCGCGGTTAAAGCCTGTGTGGCCCTCATGATAGGCCAGATACTGGTTGCGCGCATCGGTCAACGGAATGCCGTTACGCTGACGACTGATGTTCATATACCAACCCATAAAGTCGGTGGCGTCTTTGATTCTATTGCGCTTAGCGCCCATCCGTCTTTCGGCACTAAGGTATTCACCCCACGTGGCGTCCAACGCCTGACTGTAGCCGTAGGCGCTGGATTGGCGGCCCATTGGAATCACCCCCAATACATAGCGAAAGGGTGTACGCGCATCGCCAACGAACTTGCTTTCCTGATGGATCGTGGCCATTTGCACGTGAATAGGAACGCCCCATTTCCGCTCAACCGCTTTGAAAGCTCTGTGATATTCAGGGCGCTGTTTGAGAATCGTGCAGGCATTGTCCAGATCCCGCGGCGGGTTGCTGGACGAACCGCCGCAGCTTGCCAGCAGCAGCACGAGTATCATAGCGCGAAGGGGTGTTTTCATCTGCCTATCGCCTCAAATGTCGTTTTTATATTTGGAGCAACTATAGCGTAGATAGGGTCGGATTTACAGAGAAAACCTACAATAATACTGCCAAAAGAAGCGGCAATGCGCCGACCGAGATCAGGGTCGATACTACCACAAGGCCCGCGACCGCTTGTGCGTCGGCACCATATTTTTCGGCCAACAGATAAGAGGTTACGGCAACAGGCGTCGCTACTTGCAACACGAGCACGCCGAAGGCGACCCGCTCCAGATCAAAAGCCAGCGCTGCAATCCACGCAATTCCCACGCACAGGGCGAGCTTGACCACCGACAGCAACACTGCGCGCCCGATCCCGCCGGGGGTGAGTCGCGCCACGGCGACGCCAAGCGTGATCAGCATCAGCGGTATGGCCATCTGCCCGATCAGTTCTAGCGTGTTGGTCACGAAGGTCGGTGTCTGCCAACCTTGCCACAAGAAGACCCCGCCTAGAAGTGTGGCCCACACCAGCGGTTCACGAAGCACTTTGCCGAAGCTGCCCGTGCCTGCGACCAACCAAATGCCAAAGGTGAATGTCCAGATCGCCATGATTGCAAAGACGATCACAGCATAGCTGAGCCCTTCTGGGCCAAAGGCAAACAGGGCGAGCGGCAAACCCAAATTTCCGGTATTTCCAAAAATCATGGGGGCCATATATGTCCGGCGGTGCAGGCCCGCAGCCCAGAGGAAAACCGCCGCCGCAACCGTAAGCGCCAGATAGGCCGCGATCGTGGCAAGCGACAGCGCTGTAAGAGCGGCCGGATCAATCTGGGTCTGCATGAGGGATGTGAAGATTAGGCAAGGTATCGCAAGGGTCATTGCCAACTGTGTGACAAAGTTGATGCGGTACTCAAATCCCAGCCTCACCCAGCAAAAACCAACCGCAGCCAGTAAAAAAACGGGTGCGACGATCTCAAGCACGGTTAGCGTCAAGTTCACAGACTGTTTCCTTTAACTAAGCTGCATTGATTGGACAAAATGCCCTTGTTTCGGGTAGAAACCAAGGGTAGGGAGCGCATTGCTATGATCAGAACGCGCGCAAAATATCACTTGGGACAGGTTGTCCGTCATAAGAAGCACCCGTTTCGCGGGGTTATTTTTGACGTGGATCCCCAATTCGCGAATACCGAAGAATGGTACGAGTCGATCCCTGAAGAAAGCCGCCCGATCAAAGGCCAGCCCTACTATCATCTACTGGCCGAAAATGATCAAAGCTATTACGTGGCATATGTCTCTGAACAGAATCTTGTGGCGGATTATTCAGGTGAGCCTGTCGACCATCCTGACATCGGTGATCTGTTTGGCCCGTTTGAAAACGGCGCCTATCCGCTACACTTCCAACTAAACTAAGAAGGTTTGCGGGGACGCCAGAAGCGCCCCCGCAACGTTGTTCAAAATCCAAGCGCACAGCCATCTTTGCGGGCATCGGATGCCCCTTCCAGAACGCCGCTTTCGTGGATCTTGATCGCCTGCGCACCGCCGATTGCGGTTCGCGGAATTTCCACCTTGTGGCCCATGTCTGACAATTCGGCGCGGATTGCGTCGGAATAACCGCGCTCGACGTTGAGAACGCCTTTGTCAGTAAACGCGCGCGGCGCATCAATTGCTGCCTGCGGGTCCATGCCGAAATCAGCCAGATTGGTCGCAAAACGGGCGTGTCCGCAGCACTGATATGCGCCACCCATCACGCCAAACGGCATGGTGACGCGGCCACCTTCCCGAATCATCCCGGGGATGATGGTGTGCATGGGCCTTTTGCCGCCCTTAAGCTCGTTCGGGTGACCTTCCTCAAGTGTGAAGCCGGCGCCACGGTTTTGCAGAAGCAGGCCAAATTTGTCTGTACCGATGCCCGAGCCGAAGCCGTGGAAGATCGAGTAGATGAGCGATACGGCCATGCCATCACCATCCACCACAGTGATATAGATCGTGTCCTTGTGAACGGCCTCTGTCAGCGCGGCGGGGCTTTGCATTGCTTTAGACGGATCGATCAAGGCCGCAAGCCGTTTGGCTGTATCCATCTCCAGCATATAGTCGGCGCGGCTGGCATAGTCGGCATCTGCAAGGAAGCGGTTGCGCGCATCGTAAGCCAGTTTTGTCGCCTCAGCCTCGATATGGACACGCTGGGCGCCCAGCGGGTCCATCCCTGCAATATCGAACTGGGACAGAATGTTAAGCATCAACAGGGCTGTTGCGCCTTGGCCGTTCGGCGGATGCTCGACCACCTCGATATCTTTGTAGGACCCCGCAATGGGTGTAGTGGGTGTGCAGGAAACAGCAGCGAAATCCTCGGTCGTGTGTACGCCGCCCATGGCGTTCAACGCGGCCAGCATATCCTCTGCGATTTCACCGGTGTAAAAGGCGTCGCGGCCGTCTTTGGCAATGCGCCGTAGCACCTCTGCCTGACCGGGTGCGCGGAAGATATCACCCGCTTTCGGTGGTTTGCCGCCCACCAAGTAATGATCCCGCGCGGAGCCCTGAAGCGTGTCCGCATCGTTGCTCCAGTCAAAGGAAACACGAGGCGCCACGACAACGCCCTGATCCGCATAGCGAATCGCGGGCGCAAGCAAAGCATCAAGGCCCAGCTTGCCGACTGTCTCGGACAGGTGACAAAATGCGTCAATTGCGCCTGGTATCGTCACAGCATGGGCCGAGCGGAGCGGGACTTTTTTTTCTCCTGCATCGCGCAACATGGCTGCGTTCAGGGCCGCTGGTGCGCGGCCAGACCCATTGAGTGCATGAACTTTGTTGCTGCCCCCTTCTGACCACAGAACAAAGCAGTCGCCGCCAATACCTGTCATCTGCGGCTCGCAAATTCCCAGCAGCACAGCGCCTGCAATGGCGGCATCCATCGCGTTGCCGCCCTGCTCAAGCACGTCAATGGCTGCTTTTGCCCCCAAAGGGTGGGACGTGGCACACATGCCGCCTGTTGCCAGCACCGGCGACCGGCCGGGGAATTGGAAGTCACGCATCAGAAAAAACCTCGTTGAGTCATATGTTCACGCTGAACCTAGTGTGTTCATGCAGGCGTGCCAATGCGAATGACACGTATATGATTTGCGGGAGGTTAGTGCCCCGGCGCCGCGTACTGGGTGGGGGCAATGAAACGCGACGCCGAGGGAAGCTATATGCAGCTACAAGACCATGTATGCCGTCCAAGAGTGACAAGAATGTGATGGTGATGGGGCAATGGCAAGGTTTTGCGGTGCCATTTTCATGCCAAGCGGAAGAAGGCGCTACGACGTGATATCGAAGTGCAGGCTTAGGTGATTTGCTTCGCTGACCCGCACATATTCTACATCACGAGCAAGCGCATGGATCATATGCCAGCCGAAACCACCTTCGGGCAGGTTCTCAAATTCCACATCCAGTTCGGGGGCATGCCCTGTTGGCAGCGCTTCGTGTGGCATCGGTTTGCCCTGATCGATAATTGTAAGACGCAGGCAAGCCGCGTTGTAACTTCCCCTGATCTCGATTCGGGATTGGGGTGTTACCGTTGCCAGTGCATGCTCCACCGTGTTGTTCAGCGCTTCTGCCAGCACCAGCTCCACAGAGCCTGCCTTGTCTTGTGGAAGGTCCAGCGATGCCAAGCGTGCCATCGTCTGTGCAATCCCGTCACGTACGGCATCTTGCGATCCCGCGATTACGATACTGAAGGGCTGAATTTTGCACCGCTCAGCCATCGCATGGGTCCGGTCGGGGCAGAATCATGCCTTTATCTCCGCCAAAGCTTCTTCAACTGTCGAAAAGACGCCAAAGACGCTATCCATACGGGTCAGACGAAATACCTTAGCCACGGTCGTAGTTAGCCCTGCCAGAATTAGTCGGCGGTCCGGTCCAAGGTTCTTCATCGACGCAACAATAGCACCAAGGCCGCTGGAATCGATAAATTGAACATGGTTGAGATCTAAAAGCACTGGCTCCGTGCCTTCCTCCGTTATCTCACGCATTCGGTCCTTGAAGGCCAATGCCACGGCGGCATCGATGCGCTGTTCCTGAACGGTTACGATCTGTATCCCCGGTTCCCTTGAGCTGGTAAGTTCCATGATATATTCCTGCAAACATTGCGTGCGACTCCTTCTTAGAACCAAATGGCTAAGAAGTTGTAAGTATGCTCGGAAAAGGAGAGTTGATATGCGCAAAGTGGTGATAGCAGGTGCGTCACGCACACCAATGGGGGGCTTTCAGGGCGCTTTTGCGGATATGACAGCATCTCAGCTGGGCGGCGTGGCTATTCGTGGGGCTTTGGATGGCGCTGGTCCCGCCGTAGTCCAAGAGGTGCTTATGGGGTGCGTTTTGCCCGCAGGGCAAGGGCAAGCACCTGCGCGTCAGGCAGGCTTCGCGGCCGGTCTGGGTGAAGAAGTTCCCGCAACCACCCTGAACAAGATGTGCGGCAGCGGCATGAAGGCAGCGATGATCGGGTACGACCAGATTGCCCTGGGCCACACGGATGTCATGGTCGCCGGCGGCATGGAAAGCATGACAAACGCGCCCTACGTTCTACCCAAAATGCGCGGTGGTGCGCGGTTAGGTCATGCCGCTGTTATCGACCACATGTTTCTCGACGGTCTAGAAGACGCTTATGACAAAGGCCGCCTTATGGGCACTTTTGCCGAAGACTGCGCAGAAACCTATCAATTCACCCGTCAGGTGCAGGATGACTACGCGCTTGCGTCGCTCAACCGAGCGCTTGAGGCGCAAGAAAGCGGTGCGTTTGCAGATGAGATCAGCCCCGTAAGCGTGGTTTCTCGTAAGGGCACAGAGACCTTGGACGCAGATGAGCAACCCAAAACAGCCCGTCCCGATAAAATCCCGCAGCTGAAGCCTGCTTTCCGCGAAGGTGGCACAGTCACGGCGGCTAATTCGTCATCTATCTCGGATGGCGCTGCCGCTCTTGTGCTTGCATCGGAAGACGCGGCTAAAGCGCAGGGCCTTACGGTCAGAGCCTATGTGGTCGGGCACGCCAGCCACGCCCAAGCGCCGGGCCTTTTCGCGACAGCACCTGTTCCTGCCGCGCAAAAGCTACTGGAACGTATCGGCTGGAAAAAAGAAGACGTAGACTTGTGGGAGGTAAACGAGGCTTTCGCGGTTGTCCCGTTGGCTTTCATGCATGAGATGGGTCTTGATCATGACAAAGTTAACGTCAACGGCGGGGCCTGTGCGCTTGGCCATCCCATCGGTGCCTCCGGCGCACGGATCATGGTGACCCTTCTTAACGCGCTTGAGAAGCGCAGGCTTAAACGCGGTGTCGCGGCAATATGCATCGGCGGTGGCGAAGGGACTGCCATCGCGATTGAGCGGGCCTGACCTATACCGTAAAATCATCACCGAATAGTCTGCTCACTTAGCGCGGTCCATCAGGCCGCCCTCAAAAGATGAAATACTCCTATGTCCCTAGATTATGATTATCTCGCTAAAACCATTGCTTCGCTGACCGAAGGCGAAGATGATGCCGTCGCATTGATGGCAACAGTCGCTTGCGAAGTTCATCACAGCGATGACCGGTTTGACTGGACCGGATTTTACCGCGTCACCGCACCGGAACTGCTTAAAATCGGTCCTTATCAGGGCGGTCATGGCTGCCTTGTGATTCCTTTTTCACGCGGTGTTTGTGGAGCAGCTGCGCGGACCGGAGAAGTGCAGCTTGTACCGGATGTTGACGCATTTTCCGGGCATATCGCTTGCGCCAGCTCTACGAGATCCGAACTGGTGCTGCCAGTGTTCGGTGCGGGCGGTAAACTGTTGGGCGTTTTCGATATCGACAGCAACCAACCTGATGCGTTTACGGCAGTGGATGCCAAGGCGATGACAAAAATTTTGAATGAAACTTTCAATCTCGTGAAATAGTACTGGATTTTTTCACGAACTTTGGCAGAGTTTTGAAGTCACCCTGGGTCTTGCTGAATTGGGGTGGTTCTTAATCGCGTTCTTGTCAGGGACATCATGCACCACAACCTGCCACAAATGTCCCACACGCTTGGCGCTGATTTGCGCGCCTTGCGGCGGGCGCGTGGGTTAACGCTGGCGCAGACTGCGCAGGCTTTGGGCCGCTCGGTTGGTTGGCTCAGTCAGGTAGAGCGGGACAAGTCCGATCCCTCTATCACCGACCTGAGACAGATCGCCGCCCATTTCGAGGTCCCCGTTTCCATCCTTTTCCGTCACGAATCAGCACCGGCGGAAGAGGCGGGCTACATCGTGCGCGCCTCGGCGCGGCGCCCTATCGGATCATCGGTGGCGGGGCTGGTTGAGGAGTTGCTCTCACCCGACCTTACAGACGAATTCGAGGTCGTTCATTCAACCTTTCAGCCTCACAGTCGGATCAAAGACCCAGTCAGCCGTCCGACACAGGAAGTCGGCTATGTGATTTCAGGCGCACTAGAGATCGAGATTGATGGAACCACCCACAAGCTCAGCGTCGGAGACAGCTTTCGCATTCGCGGAGAGCCGTTTCGCTGGGCCAACCGTACACCAGATCCCGCCGTTGCGATCTGGGTGATAGCTCCACCGGTGTATTGATATGAGCTTTGAAGCATGGACCGTTTTTGCCCTGTTCTGGTTGGTGTTCGTCACCACGCCGGGGCCAAATGCGGTCAATTGTATTAACAATGGCATGACGCTGGGCCTTAGACGCGCAATGGTCGGCGTGCTGGGAATTCTGACACAGGCAAGCCTGTTTCTCTTGCTCTCTGCATTGGGTATTACTGCTCTCATCGCGGCCTCTCCTACGGCGGTCACGGCTGCCAAACTGCTTGGCGCAGGTGTCCTGATCTATCTTGGCGTCAGAGGTTGGATCCAAGCAAGCAAGCCCGTCAAGATCGAGGCGCGCCCAGCGGGATCAATCTATCTGCGGGCGCTGGCCATCGCGACCATCAACCCCAAAAGCGTTGCAGGCTATCTTGCTGCTTTCTCGCAATTTGTGCAGCCAGACGTACCGATCTGGGATCAGATGCTGGTGATCATGCCCACGGCGCTCACGCTCACAGCGCTTAGCTATACCGGTTTTGCCGCTCTTGGCGCGGGGCTGGGCCGCGCAGCCCTTGGCGCTGTGTTCAATGTCTGGTTCCGGCGCGTAATGGCGGCCTGTTTTATCATCTACGGTCTGCTGCTGGGCAGCGCCGCGACGCCAGGGAGGGGATAATGCTTAGTGGCTCCTGTCTGTGTGGCGCTATCAATTTCGCGGCAGAGCGCCCCGCACGTGATCCGGCTGCCTGCCACTGCACTCAATGCCGCAAGCAGTCAGGTTATCACTGGGCCTCGGTCAAGGTGATGGACGATGAGCTACGTATCACAGGCAAGCCGAAATGGTTCGCTGCCAGCCTCACCGCAAAGCGCGGGTTTTGTCCCACATGTGGTTCCTTTCTATTCTGGAGGGGCGTGAACGACCCTGACATCAGCATCGCGCTGGGCGCGCTGGGCGCGCTGGACGGCGCCACCGGACTGCGGCTCGAACGGCACATCTTTACCGAAGACAAGGGCGACTATTACGAAATTCTGGGCGCCGTCCCCCAAGAGGAGCAAGAAACATGAATGATTTCCCAACCACAGTTCGCGTGGTCATCATTGGCGGCGGTGTTGTCGGCACCTCAACGCTGTATCACTTGGCCAAAGCGGGCTGGAAAGACTGCATGCTGCTGGAAAAGAACGAGCTGACGGCAGGCTCCACTTGGCACGCTGCAGGCAATTGCCCCAACTTTTCCTCAAGCTGGGCGGTGATGAACATGCAGCGCTACGGGCTGGAGATGTATCGCACCCTCGGCAAGGACGTGGATTATCCCATGAACTACCACGTCACCGGCTCGTTGCGTTTAGCGCACAGCAAAGAACGGATGATGGAGTTTGAACGCGTTGCCTCCATGGGTGCGTATCAGGGGCTGGAGATGGGGATGCTGACCCCTGCCGAGCTCAAGGAATATAACCCGTTCATGGAGGTTCATGACCTTCAGGGTGGGATGTGGGATCCGCTTGACGGTGACATTGACCCTGCCCAGCTAACGCAAGCGATGGCAAAAGGGGCACGCGAAGCGGGTGGCCGGATTGAGCGGTTCTGCCCTGTTACTGGCATCGACCGTGATGGTGATGAGTGGATCGTCAAAACAGAGAAAGGCGATATCCGCGCGCAATACGTGGTCAACTGTGCGGGCTACTACGCCCAGCGTGTGGGTGAGATGTTTAAACCCTTCGGCGGGCGCACCGTGCCGATGGTGGTCATGTCCCACCAATATTTCCTGACCGAACCGATCGCAGAGCTGGAGGCTTGGACCAAGGAAGTGGGCCACAAGGTACCCTTGGTGCGGGACGTTGATATCTCGTACTATCTGCGGCAAGACAAATACGGTCTCAACCTTGGCCCGTATGAGCGGAACTGCAAGGCGCATTGGGTCACGCCCGATGATCTGATGCCTGAGGATTTCTCGTTCCAGCTTTACCCTGATGATCTGGAGCGGTTGGAGTACTATATCGAAGACGCCATGGCGCGGGTGCCGATCCTTGGTACCGCTGGCGTGGGCCGCAACATCAATGGGCCGATACCATACGCCCCCGACGGGTTGCCCATGATCGGCCCGATGCCTGGTGTCAAAAATGCATTTGAGGGCCACAGTTTTACCTTCGGGATCGCGCAGGGCGGCGGTGCAGGCAAGGTGCTAAGCGAATGGATCATGCACGGTCAGACCGAGTTGGATATGTGGGCGGTCGATCCGCGGCGCTACACGGGTTTTGCCGATCACGACTATACCCTTGCGAAGGTGCTAGAGACTTACGGCCACGAATACGCGATGCACTTCCCGCATCACGCATGGCCCGCAGGCCGCGACAAAAAGCTGTCGCCAGTGCATTCCAAAGTGCTGGAACTGGGCGGCCAGATGGGTGCCTACAACGGATGGGAACGCGCAAACTGGTTTGCCAAGCCGAGCGATGACACCTCAGAGAAATCGACCCAGACGTGGGACCGCGAAGGCCCATGGGCGCCGCGTATTCGCGAAGAGGTCGAAGCCGTGCGTGACAACGTGGGTGTACTGGACCTGCCGGGTTTCTCGCGTTTCAATCTATCTGGAGAGGGCGCCGCAGAATATCTCCGCGGCCTGATTTCAGGTGGCTTGCCTAAGGTTGGCCGCATGAACCTTGCGTATTTCCCCGACAATCGCGGGCGTATCCTGACCGAGATGTCGATTATGCGCCACGGCGAGGACAGCTTTACCCTGATCACTGCCGCCACTGCGCAATGGCACGACTTTGACGCATTGGACAACGGCCTGCCAGAAGGTCTGAGCTTGACTGACCACACCGACGAATACTCTACCCTGATTGTCAGCGGTCCTAAGTCACGGGCGCTGTTTGAAGAGATCGGAACCGAAGCCGATCTGGGCGCCTCATGGCTCTCTATCCAGTCAGCCAAAGTCGCGGGGATCGATTGCGCCTTGGCGCGGGTATCATTTGCAGGTGAGTTGGGTTGGGAAATTCATGCAGCAAATGTCGATATTCTAAAAATATACGCTGCCGTATTGAGCGCAGGCGCTACGCCGTTCGGGATGTATGCTCTCAACTCCATGCGGATCGAAAAAGGCTACCGCGCCTGGAAAGGTGATCTGTCTACTGACTACACCCTGTTGGAAGCGGGGCTGGAACGTTGGGTGAAGCTCGACAAGCCGCAGGACTTCCCTGGCAAGGCCGCGCTCGCTGCGCAGCAACAGCAGGGCGTGAAGAAGCGCTTCGTGACCATGCTGGTCGAAGCCGGTGATCAGGACGCGCCCTATATGTCGACGGTTTATCACGGGACGCAAGTTGTGGGTGAGACCACCTCGGGCGACTGGGGATACCGGATCGGCAAGTCCGTCGCGTTGGGCACCATCCGCGCCGATCTGGCGGTGGCAGGAACCGAGTTGGAGATCAACATTTTCGGGCGTATGTGCAAGGCAACTGTACAACCGGATCAGCCCCTGTGGGATCCCGAGAATGAAAGATTAAAAGCATGACAAACATCACCCTTCTGGACGGCTCTATCGGGCAGGAACTGGTCAAGCGCGGCAGCGGCCCTGCGACCCCTTTGTGGTCAACCAGTGTGATGATGGAGCAGCCGGAACTGGTGGGCCAAGTGCACAGCGACTACTTCGCCGTTGGCGCAAGCGTTGCCACCACCAACACCTACCCCGTGCACCGCAACCGTCTTGAGCGTGTGGGCCTTGCTGCGCAACAGGGGGCCCTGATAACGGCGGCCGTGGATCAGGCCGTCGCTGCGCGCGATGCGCATGGCAGCGGCCGCATTGCCGGCGCTTTGGGGCCGATACTGGCAAGCTTTCGACCCGATCTGATGCCCGATGTCGGCGTGGCCAAGGAACGTTTCGCCGAAAAAATCGCGATGTTGGGCGACCGCGTGGATATCATTCTGGCAGAGACAGTAAGCTCCTTGCAAGAAGCCGAAGGCATCTTTCAGGGCTACACCGCCTCTGGCACCGACAAGCCGCTGTGGATTTCCTTTTCCGTCGATGACGAAGGCGGAACCAAGCTGCGCTCGGGCGAGCCGCTGATGATCGTGACCCAAATGATGGCGCACTATAAACCCGCGGCGGTTCTGCTCAATTGCTCCATGCCCGAAGCGATCACCCAAGGCCTGCCGATCCTTACCGATTGTGGCTTGCCCTTTGGCGCCTACGCCAACGGCTTCACCATGATCACAGACGATTTCAAGAAGGACGCCTCAACCGTGGACGCGCTGAGTGCCCGCACAGACCTGACGCCGCAGAAATATGCGGATCAGGTGATGGAGTGGGTTGGCGCAGGGGCCACCATCATAGGGGGCTGCTGTGAAGTCGGCCCTGAACATATCGCTGAAATTGCCCGCCGCTTGCGCGATGCGGGTCACACAATCGTTTAGAAAGGTCTGTCCATGGCTGCTGTTCCCGCTCACGCGCGTGTCGTTATCATCGGGGGTGGCGTCATTGGCTGCTCAGTCGCTTATCACCTGACCAAGCTTGGTTGGAAAGACGTGGTGCTGCTGGAGCGCAAGCAGCTCACCTCTGGCACCACATGGCACGCGGCGGGCTTGATTGCTCAGTTGCGGGCAACGGCCAACATGACCAAGCTCGCGAAATATAGCCAAGAGCTTTACGGCAATCTGGAAACCGAAACTGGCGTCGCCACAGGGTTCAAGCGTGTTGGTTCAATCACCGTGGCGCTGACCGGCGAGCGGCGGGAGGAAATTTTCCGGCAGGCCGCCATGGCCCGCGCCTTTGGAGTGGATGTTGAGGAGATATCTCCTGCAGAGGTTAAGGATCGCTATAACCACCTCAACACCGAAGACGTCACAGGCGGTGTCTATCTGGATAAGGACGGGCAGGGTGATCCGGCAAATATCGCGCTGGCTTTGGCCAAAGGTGCCCGCCAGCGGGGGGGGCTGGTGCTGGAACGTACCGCCGTGACGGGGATCAAACGCGAAGGTCGCCGAGTCACTGGCGTTGATTGGCAGCAGGGCGAAGAGACAGGCCACATCACCGCCGATATGGTGGTGAACTGCGCGGGCATGTGGGGCCACGCCGTTGGCAAAATGGCGGGCGTGAATGTGCCGCTGCACGCGTGTGAGCATTTCTACATCGTGTCGGAACCGATCAAGGGCCTGACCCAGATGCCCGTGCTGCGGGTGCCGGATGAATGTGCGTACTACAAGGAAGACGCGGGCAAGATACTGCTGGGCGCGTTTGAGCCAAATGCAAAGCCATGGGCGATGAAGGGCATCCCAGAAAACTTTGAGTTCGACCAACTGCCCGAAGATTTCGACCACTTCGAGCCGATCCTTGAAGCGGCGGTGAACCGCATGCCGATGCTGGCCGAAGCGGGCATTCACACTTTCTTCAATGGCCCCGAAAGCTTTACCCCCGATGACGCCTACCACCTTGGTCTTGCGCCAGAGATGGATAACGTCTGGGTCGCGGCGGGTTTTAACTCGATCGGTATTCAATCCGCAGGCGGTGCCGGCATGGCACTGAGCCAGTGGATGGATGCGGGCGATAAACCTTTTGATCTGGGCGATGTAGACATCTCTCGTATGCAGCCATTTCAGGGCAACAAGACCTACCTGTTCGAGCGCTCCAAAGAGACGCTTGGCTTGCTCTATGCCGATCACTTCCCCTACCGCCAGAAAGCCACGGCGCGTGGTGTGCGGCGCACGCCCTTCCATGCGCACTTGCTTGAACGTGGCGCGGTGATGGGCGAACTCGCCGGTTGGGAACGCGCCAATTGGTACGCGCGTGAGGGCCAAGAGCGCGAGTATCGCTACAGCTGGCAGCGCCAGAACTTCTTTGACAACGTGGCCGATGAACACCGCGCGGTGCGCGAGAATGTCGGCATGTACGATATGTCGTCCTTCGGCAAAATCCGTGTTGAGGGACGCGATGCGACTGCATTCCTCAACTACATTGGTGGCGGTGATTATGCAGTGCCGGTGGGCAAGATCGTCTACACCCAATTCCTCAACCTCAACGGTGGCATTGAGGCGGATGTGACTGTCACCCGCCTGTCTGAGACGGCCTATCTGGTTGTGACACCTGCCGCGACGCGGCTGGCGGACGAGACGTGGATGCGTCGCCATGTGAGAGATTTCAGCGTCGTGATTACCGACGTCACTGCTGGCGAAGGTGTGTTGGCTGTGATGGGGCCCCGCGCGCGTGATCTGCTGCAAGCAGTCTCTCCAAATGATTTCAGCAATGCGACCAACCCATTCGGCACTGCGCAGGAGATCGAGATCGGCATGGGGCTGGCCCGTGTACACCGCGTGACTTACGTGGGCGAGCTTGGCTGGGAAATTTACGTAAGCGCCGATCAATCAGCCCACGTATTCGAGACACTGGCGCAGGCAGGGGAGGACTTTGATCTCAAGCAGTGCGGCATGCATATGATGGACACCTGCCGGATCGAAAAGGGCTTCCGTCACTTTGGCCATGACATCACATCGGAAGATCACGTGCTGGAAGCGGGGCTCGGCTTTGCCGTCAAAACCGCCAAGCCTGACTTCATCGGGCGCGATGCGGTGTTGAAAAAAAAAGAAACTGGCCTGACCAAACGTCTCGTCCAGTTCAGGCTCACCGATCCAGAGCCGCTATTGTATCACAATGAGCCGGTACTTCGGGACGGTGAAATCGTGGGCTACCTAAGCTCTGGCGCCTACGGGCACACCTTGGGTGGCGCCATCGGCATGGGTTATGTCCCCTGTGAGGGTGAGACAGTGGCAGATGCTTTGGCCTCAACCTATGAGATCGATGTGATGGGCGCGCGAGTGTGCGCGGAGGTCTCATTGAAGCCGATGTACGATCCCGCGTCCGAACGGGTTAAGGTGTAAGGGGTACAATCTAACTCTTTTGCTCCTCAATCGCATGTCCTACCCCTGCCGGGGTAGGAGAACGATATGCGCCACGCTGACACCGCCCCCAAGACCCAAGATCAGGACACGCCGCAGGGACTATTGTTTGCCGGTGGTGCTTACATTCTTTGGGGGTTCTTGCCGCTCTATATGAAGTTGCTGAGCCATGTTCCGGTTGCTGAAGTTATCGCGCACCGCATCATCTGGTCCGTACCGATTGCCTCGCTTGTGCTGATCCTATTGGGCCGCACGGCTACCTTGCGTGAAGCATTCCGCAATCCGCGCATGCTCGCGATGGGATGTGTGACGGCTGCCCTGATTACACTCAATTGGGGATTTTATGTCTATGCTGTGGTCTCTGATCACGCGCTGGATGCAGCCATCGGTTATTATATCAATCCCCTGTTCAGCGTCTTTCTGGGGGCCGTGCTGCTTGGAGAAAAGCTTGACCGGGCGCAGCTGGTTGCCGTTGCGATCGCGGGTGCTGCCGTGCTGGTGCTGATCTTTGATGCCGAACGCACGCCGTGGCTCGCTTTTGGTATGATGCTGTCTTGGGGGTTCTACGCACTGGCGAAAAAGAGCCTGCCCATCGGGCCCAATCAGGGGTTTCTGATGGAGGTCCTGATCCTGCTGCCACCAGCGCTGGCCTATGCGGTTTATGCCAATGCGACAGGCAGCGCGCATTTTCTGAACGGAAACACCTATGACACGTGGCTGCTTTTGGGCTGCGGTGTTGTAACCGCTGTTCCGCTGCTCTTTTACGCAAACGGGGCTAAGCGGTTGCGGCTGTCCACCATCGGTATCCTGCAATATGTCGCGCCTACGATGATCATGCTCAACGCAGTGTTCATCTTCGGAGAGCCGTTCGGGCGCGCACGGGCGATTGCCCTGCCGCTGATCTGGCTGGCGTTGATCATCTATACGGTTGCCATGGTACGCCAGATGCGCGCAAGACGCGTTTCATAGCGATCCGCTGGACGATCCAGGCCGAGGCTCCGCAAATAGTCGGGACCTCGGCAGGTGATCTATTTTGGCGACGGATCAGGCCAATGCTGACTTGTGCTTGAGGAACGCTGGATCTTTCGACACACGCTCGTTCATTGCGGCGCGCAGGGTACCGATGGTCTTATACGGGCGCATCACAACCTCGAAATTCTGCATCAGCCCTTCATCATTCAGAGTGATAAGATCGACGCCGACGCAATCCAGCCCTTCAACCTTACACTGAAACTCCAGCGCCCAATCGTTGCCCGAGCCCATGACACGGCGATATTCGAAGTCAGTGAAAACCTCGTTCACGTGGGCCAGAACGGCGGCGACTGCATCGCGTCCATTCCAGGTTGCCCAGTAGGTTGGCGGCTGAAACTTGACGTCATCGGCCATCAAAGCGGGCACTCCGCTGTGGTCGTTGGCCAGTACAAGATCGTGAAATTTCTTAACTGTTGGATGCATTGTCTTCCTCCCGTTTTGTCAAAGCCTGACATGGGACGGGTTGAAAACCAATCGCGCACATGGGACTGAGGCGGTCATGGACGCAACGTATTCTCCCCCGACTGATCCCTTAGAAGTGTTGCACCTCGATCACGAGGTAATGCTGGTTGATAAACCTGCGGGTCTGCTGTCTGTGCCGGGCAAAGGTCCGTATCTGGCAGACTGCCTTCTCGCGAGGGTGCAGGCTACTTTTCCGGACGCCTTGTTGGTGCATCGGTTGGACAGGGACACATCCGGCGTGATGATCTTTGCTCTCACCCCACATGCGCAACGGCATTTGGGGCTGCAATTCGAAAAGCGGATGACGAAGAAAACCTATGTCGCGCGCGTCTGGGGCGTTCCGACAGAGAAGACAGGCACCGTTGATCTGCCGCTGATCGTCGACTGGCCAAACCGGCCGCGCCAGATGGTCTGTCATGAGACAGGCAAATCGGCGCAAACCGACTGGCGGGTTCTCAAGGATGAAGGGACAACCTCACGGGTCCGCCTGACCCCGCATACAGGTCGCAGCCACCAGTTGCGGGTTCATATGCTGAGCCTCGGTCACCCGATCCTTGGCGACCCGTTCTATTCCGAAGGCCCTGCACGGGATTTCCCGCGCCTGATGCTGCATTCCGAAGAGCTGCGGTTCAAGCATCCCGACGGGGGTCAATCGACTAAAGTGCGCAGTAAGGCGCCATTCTGAATCGTCCCCCCCCTGGAAATGAAAAAGGGCCGCCCGTAGGCAGCCCTTTTCCGAAACGTCTTGGGTAGCTTACTCAGCAGCCCAACCGGAAACCGCTTTCACTTCGAGGAACTCTTCCAGTCCGAAGACACCGCCCTCGCGGCCGTTACCAGACTGCTTATAGCCACCAAATGGTGAGCCTTGTGCAAAGCCCTGACCGTTGGTTTCCACCATGCCAGAACGCAGGCGACGTGCCACGCGGCGACGTGTCTCTGCATCACTGGACTGGATGTAGTTGGTCAGGCCGTAAGGCGTGTCATTGGCGATTGCGATTGCTTCCTCTTCGGTCTCGAACGGAATGATCGACAGCACAGGTCCAAAGACTTCTTCGCGGGCGATGGTCATATCGTTGGTGACATCGGCAAAGACAGTTGGTTTGACATAGTAACCGCGGTTCAGACCGTCAGGGCGGCCAAGACCGCCTGCGGTTAGGCGTGCTTCGCTCATGCCCTTTTCGATCAGACCCTGAATCTTGTTGAACTGCGCTTCTGAGACAACAGGACCGATGTGCTTGCCTTCTTCTGACGCGGGGCCAACGTGGGTGTTCGTTGCCACTTCGGACGCGCTTGCCACGGCTTCGTCATAGCGGGATTTGTGCACCAGCATCCGTGTCGGCGCGTTGCACGACTGGCCAGAGTTGCGGAAGCAGCGGATCGCGCCCTGCTTGGCAGCCTTTGGATCGGCATCTTCAAAGATAATGTTGGCACCTTTGCCGCCCAGCTCAAGGCTGACGCGCTTGAGTGTATCGGCCGCGGCCTTCGAAATCGCGATGCCCGCGCGGGTGGAGCCGGTGAAGCTGACCATGTCGACTTCGGGGTGTGCAGAAAGCTGGCTGCCCACGCCGGGACCATCGCCGTTAACAAGGTTGAACACACCTGCAGGGAAACCTGCCTCATGAACGAACTCTGCGAACAGCAGGCCGGAAAGCGGCGCGATCTCGGACGGTTTCAACACGACGGTACAGCCCGTTGCCATCGCAGGGATCACCTTGAGGATGATCTGGTTCATTGGCCAGTTCCAAGGTGTGATCAGCGCGCAGACACCGATTGGTTCCAGCAGGGTCTTCTCGGAGGAGGTGAAGTCACGCTCGAATGAGAAGTCCTCAAAGGCTTTCAGGAAACCGTCGATGTGCCAGCTGCCTGCACCAACCTGCTGCTGACGGCTCAGAAGAATCGGTGCGCCCATTTCCATGGACATCGCTTGTGCCATTTCTTCCTGACGCGCGTCATAGATTTCGGCCAGCTTGCGGATCAGCGCGGTACGCTCTTCCTTGGATGTCTGGGACCAGCTGTCAAAAGCTGCGCGCGCGGCGGAAACAGCTGCGTTTGTATCGGCTTCGCCACCCAGCGAAATCACTGCGCACTGTTCTTCAGTGGACGGATCAATCACGGCAAAGTCGTTTGCGGCGGCGGGGGCGACCCACGCGCCGTTGATGTAAAAGTTGCGTTTCTCCAGCATTGGTCATGCTCCTGATTTGAGTTATGGTGTACTGTGTCACCGCAGATGCTTGCCTGCAAGATGGCTATGGAAGTCGCGGCACGAATGATTAAGTAACGAGTATAGAAATTTCAAAGGAGAGAACTGAAATGAGTTTGCGCATTAATGATACGATCCCCGATCTAACGGTTGAGACAGATCAGGGCACTGTGACACTGCACGAGTTTGTCGGTGACCACTGGGCAATTCTGTTCTCTCACCCGAAGGACTTCACCCCTGTCTGCACAACCGAATTTGGCGCCGTGGCGCAGCTGGCCGATGAATGGGCCAAGCGCGACACAAAGGTGTTGGGTATTTCGGTAGACGGTGTTGAAGACCACAAGAAGTGGAAAGGCGATATCGAAAAAGTCGGCGGCGCTAAGGCGGGCTTCCCTATCGTAGCGGATACCGATCTGTCGCTCTCAAAAGCATTTGATATGCTGCCAGCCGAGGCATATCTGCCCGATGGCCGCACGCCTGCTGACAGCGCCACAGTGCGGTCTGTATTTATCATCGGGCCAGACAAAAAGCTCAAGCTGTCGATGACCTATCCGATGACCGTTGGCCGGAACTTTGCAGAAGTACTGCGCGCGCTGGACGGGTTGCAGACATCAGCGGATCAGGGCGTTGCAACCCCTGCCAACTGGAATGTGGGCGACGACGTGATCATCCCGACAAGCGTGTCTGACGAGGATGCGAAGGCGAAATTTGGTTCGTTCACCACTGTTTTGCCTTATCTTCGTACGGCAAAACTACCTAGCTGATCTATAATACCCGACCTAGAGAAAGGCAGGCCCAAACGGTCTGCCTTTCTACGTTGAGATACCTCAGAATAGACCGAGAAATTTCTTTTTCTTCTTTGTGGGGCCCTGAGTATCCATAATATCGAGATATCGTTGCCAGTCATGGCGGCCCGAAATGGTGCCTTCAGCGACGGCATAGAAAAGGTCTTGCGACCTACTGAGTCTAGACTCAAACAGATGAAAAAAAGCATTGTCGCCGTAGAACGTTCCGATGCCATAAACGCCATGCCCTGCAAGCGCCCAGCGGGGTTGGAGGGCGAATGTGGGGTAGGTTAGGGCCACTTCAATACCTGCGTCATGCGCTTTGTCTGTAAGGATTTGGGCAACGTCACCAATTTTCGTCCTGCACATTGAGGGCGCGCCAAGCGCTTTGTAATTTTCTCGCCGGACCGCCATAAACATGGGGCCTGCATAGATGCGGTCGGGGTCTTTGTGGTTCGATACCTGAGCTAGGCCAGCCACCATGCCGTTTGCTGCTTGCGCAGCCATGTTTTCGTACCCCTCTCGCGAAAGCGGAAAAGCGTCGATGTCGGCTATCATTACAATTTCATCAAGAGTCTCGTCGCGAAGCAACGTGTTGATCCAGTCGCAATGGGTCGCGTTGTCGTCCTTCCACTGCTTGAGTGGGATGCCCAGATGCGCGAAAACCTGCGCTTGCGCTTCAACCATGCGGTCGGGGATATTGGATTGATAGAATGTATGCACGGTTGGGCTTGTCATTTCTCTTCCTCTGGTCCGCGAGACGCAAACTTACGTTTGTGTCCAAGCGCTTTAAGTTTGGCGCCAATGAGGCGGATATTTCTACGCCATTGGTAGCTGTGCGTTCTGCCTGTCAGGTTGCGGCTAGCTGTTGGGCCAGTGGGTGCAATATCACTCTGGGCGCCAGAGCTGGTAAAGGGGGAAGGCACAACGGCGATGCCCATGTCCGATTGAATCAGCCATTTGCGTGCATAATTATCGATCGGGCATACGATAGGCTGCCACGCAGCAAGGAACGCTATGGCGCCCTCTCGGGACCAAAGCAATGCGGTTGTCAGCATGGGGAAATAGTGTGCGCGACAGATCGTTGCAGATCCGTTGCTGCCTAATAACGTTGCGACAGCAGTGGTGATCTTAATGCGCTGGGCCCCGAGATTGGCCAGATACCAATCGGTGGTGTTTCTAGCTTCTTGCCAGTCGATTACCTTCTGAACCAGTTCAAAAGCATCAGGTTGGGGCAGCATGTCATCTTCAAGTACGAGGCCAAAAGGAGCACCTGTCGCTACAAAAGCTTCCGCCGCGCGAACATGGCTGAAAAAGCAGCCGATCTCGCCGCCGACCAAATCACGCCCCATGTAGCGGCGTGCTTCTGCCGAATTGTATTCAGGAATTGTCAGCGGATCCAGTTTGCGGCCATCAAAGGCAGAGATGCGCTCAAAGCTCATACCATGTCGGTCAAGCGCAGCATGAGCTGCGCTCAACCTTTCAGAGGAGCCATCCAAATTGATGAGGAAAATAGGATAGCTATCTTTCATATGTGACTTTTAATCGAGAAATGATCGCAGTGCCAGCACGAGCTCCCAGCTAGAGGCTGGTCGTCTTGTTTTAGTGCAGAACAACCCGCGTCCCGATCGGCACGCGATCATAAAGATCAATCACATGCTCATTGATCATGCGCACGCACCCGTTGGAAACGCGCGCGGCCACAGTTTGCGGCTTTGGCGTACCGTGAATCCGCAGATAGGTGTCTCGGTTCCCGCTGTAAAGATATAGCGCACGAGCGCCGAGGGGGTTCATGCCACCACCCTTCATACCAGCGGCGTGCTGTGAGTAGATTTCCGGCTCACGGCGGATCATTGCGGGGGTGGGGGTCCATCTGGGCCATTCGGCTTTCCGACGGATATGGAAGACGCCGGATGTGTAGCGGCCTGCCGTGCCGATGCCGATCGTATAGCGAATCGCTTTTCCGTCTGGCAGTGTCCAGTAAAGTGCGAAGTTGCCCGGATCGACGTGAATTTCGTGGGCTTTGAATTCGTCCTTGATTTCTACAATGCGGGGCTGAAGTTCGGTTGGCACCTGATAGGTGCTTGCCGCAGCAAACGCAGGCGGCGTGATCAACGCGGCTGCGCCAGTGAATAGAAGTGTGCGGCGGTCGAAAAGTGACATGGCAGTGTCTCCAGAAAATTTACTGATTCTACAAATCAACGCTAAGCTAACGTAAAAGTTGCCAAAATCAGAGTCGGGTTTGCCTGACTGGCCAAGAGTTTTTAGACGCAAAGCGGTTTCAATACTTTCTAAGGTTATGAATGAGCTGGTAGATTTTTGAAATCTACGCCTGAACTCGCGCGTTTCAGGCGCCTATGTTTTGTGCGGCGCACTGTTTCATTGCGCTGCATTGGCGGACAACGATCACCTCAATTTTGCCTGCCTGCTTTCGAAAGCTTAGAGCATGTTGCACGCGCGTTCGGCGACAAAAATGACAACATTATCATGATCGTTGCCAATCAAATTTGAGTAGAGCCAGAGGCGCGTATGTAAGGTCGTTGAGAACCAGAAACAAAAAAGGCCCCGGCGTTTTCACCGGGGCCTTTGAAATAACAAAGCTCTAAGCGTTACGCTTCGGGAGCTTTCTCTTCTTTGATCTCTTCGCCGGTTTCCTGATCAACCACTTTCATGGACAGGCGAACCTTGCCTCGATCGTCAAAGCCCAGAAGCTTCACTTTCACTTCCTGACCTTCCTTCAGAACATCTGAAGGGTGGTTCAGGCGGCGGTTCTCGATCTGGGAGACGTGTACCAGACCATCACGCTTGCCGAAGAAGTTCACGAAGGCGCCGAAATCGACGATCTTCACGACAGTACCGGTGTAGACTGCACCCTCTTCAGGCTCGGCCACGATGGACCAGATCATGTCGTAGGCTTTCTTAATCGAGTCTGCGTTTGGTGACGCGATCTTGATGATGCCTTCGTCGTTGATGTCGACCTTTGCGCCGGACACTTCGACGATCTCGCGGATTACTTTACCGCCAGAACCGATGACTTCGCGGATTTTATCCGTTGGTACTTGCATGGTCTCGATGCGTGGTGCGTGCACAGAGAATTCCTGCGCGCCGGAGATCGCTTTGCCCATCTCGCCCAGAATGTGCAGACGGCCCGCTTTGGCCTGAGCCAATGCTTTTTCCATGATGTCGGGCGTGATGCCCGCGATCTTGATGTCCATCTGCAAGGACGTGATACCTGCTTCGGTACCCGCTACTTTAAAGTCCATGTCACCAAGGTGGTCTTCATCACCCAGAATGTCGGACAGGATCGCGTAGGAGCCGTCTTCTTCGAGGATCAGACCCATCGCAACACCGGCAACAGCTGCCTTAAGTGGTACGCCTGCGTCCATCATCGACAAGGAACCACCACAAACGGATGCCATTGAAGAGGAACCGTTGGATTCAGTGATCTCGGACACAACACGGATCGTGTATGGGAAATCTGTTGCGGCAGGCAGAACGGCCTGAAGGGCGCGCCATGCAAGTTTGCCGTGACCGATTTCGCGGCGGCCTGGAGGGCCCACGCGACCAACTTCACCAACCGAGTAGGGAGGGAAGTTATAGTGCAGCAGGAAGTTGGATTTGAAGTTGCCGTGCAGCGCGTCGATGAACTGCTCGTCGTCTCCGGTACCCAATGTCGTAACCACAAGACCCTGAGTCTCACCACGTGTGAATAGGGCGGAGCCGTGTGTACGGGGCAGGATGCCAGTCTGCGATACGATATCGCGGATCTCGTCTGTTTTGCGACCATCGATACGTGTGCCGGTTTTGACAACGTCACCGCGCAGGATGGAGGCCTCAAGACCTTTCAGAGCCGAACCAAGGTTCGCATCTGCCAGTTGCTCTTCGGTCAGAGCAGCCTTGACGGTTTCGCGGGCGGCAGCAACAGCGGCGGTACGCTCTTGCTTGTCGCGGATCGCGAATGCCGCGCGCATTTCTTTCTCGCCTGCTTTTTTAACAGCAGCAGACAGATCAGAGTAATCGACAGGCTGGAAGTCAAACGGCTCTTTCGCTGCTGTCTCTGCCAGCTCGATGATCAGGTCGATGACAGGCTGGATATGCTCATGGGCGAATTTGACCGCACCCAGCATTTCTTCTTCCGACAGCTCGTATGCTTCGGATTCAACCATCATCACGGCGTCTTTTGTACCGGCAACTACCAGATCAAGGCGCTGATCAGGGTTGTTTTTCAGGTCCTGCATGTCGTCGATTTCAGGGTTCAGGATGTATTCACCATCCGTGAAGCCAACGCGGCAAGCCGCGATCGGGCCCATGAACGGCGCGCCAGAAATGGTCAGCGCTGCGGAAGCCGCAATCATCGCAACCATGTCCGGGTCGTTAACTAGATCGTGGGACAGAACCGTACACATCACCAGAACTTCATTTTTGAAGCCGGGGACGAACAGAGGGCGGATTGGACGGTCGATCAGGCGGGATGTCAGCGTCTCTTTTTCGGTAGGACGCGCTTCGCGCTTGAAAAAACCACCGGGGATTTTACCGGCAGCATAGTATTTTTCGTTGTAGTGTACGGTCAGAGGAAAGAAGTCCTGACCCGGCTTTTGTGATCGTGCGAATGTGACGTTTGCCATCACGGATGTCTCACCATATGTGGCGATGACGGAACCGTCGGCCTGACGGGCAACTTTTCCTGTTTCCAGTGTCAGCGTCTCTTCGCCCCACTGCATGCTTTTCTTAACTTCGTTAAACATCATCGTTTCCTTGTTGGCCCATTGGCCATTGCATAGAGGGCGTATTCCCTCTGACCCCTACATCTTGCTTTGGCCGCCGCTGGGGTCTGAGCGAAGGCTTTCAGATAGTGCGGCGTGTACATGAAGTGTGGGAGGATGGGAAGAGAGCGGGTGTTTGGCTTAAGCTGAGAGAACTAAGGCCTGCTATGCGGGACATAGTGACATTTAGCTGCGACTGCGCCAATGTCGGCTTCGGTGAAGCCGTT
>NZ_JBALVJ010000036.1:0-40713 GCF_036961165.1 Sulfitobacter sp.
ACCTTGGTACACCTTAAGTTGGCTGCAAACTGGTCGAATTACTGGGACCACCTCTGTCAATGCTATGAACAACGACAGTGTCTCGGTCTCTCACCCAATCCAACATTGATATGAGCGCGGGGCGATCTTTAGAGTTCTTGCCTGACAGTTCTTCTTCGAATGATTTATCAACCGCCCTCAAATCTTGCCGATCAAAGTTTTGGTCGACGGTGCTTACCCTGCGTTAGCCTACAGTGGACATATGCATATCCTTTAAATTTGACCCTTTATAGAATTCTGTCTACTAAAGTGAAATCAAGTTTCAATAGACGTGTAATGCATCACTTGCCGGTTATCTCCTTTGAATAGACCAATCCGAGAACTGCCCCGAATACGACATGCAGCATCGATGCCAAGGCTGCAGCCAACGCGCCGATGCCAAGGTTAATTCCGAACAGGCCGGCACCTGCCAGAGGCATCATAATAACCATCATGATGAGCCACGCTCCTACACCAAAGACGATGCCTTTAATGATCGCGTTGCTAGGAGGAATATACGAGTGCAGGATCGCGAACCCACCACCCCATGCGATTGTGCCAATAACAAAATGACCGATCCAACCTACGATCTCGGGAGCGCCGATCATTCCGGAGATCATGCCTACCGGTTCAAGCTCCGTCACAAGGCCCAAAAAGCCTTTGATAAGCATCATAATCGTCAATACAACCGTACAGCCGTGGCGATAGAGCCCGCGATCATTCCCTGTGCCAAGTTGGTCATTTTCTGTTCTTCCTGCTCCAAGAGTGAAGCGGTTAAAAATTATGTGTTTCCGAGAGCGGTGCTCACAGCGATTGCAATCCAACGCGCGGGAGGAGGGAAAAGTTTCGTCACCTAATTGGAGCTGTTTGATGGGCCGCTCATCCTAGTGGCGACGAGCCGGAGATTTTTGCTTTGCGGAGGTCACCAGCTACGGGTAGTAGACCTTGGCTCAGGCTAAAGCGACATTCCGTTATCCGCCCTTGCTGAAATACATTTCAAGCGTTCTTAGGATTAGGAGAACGTCGGTTTTGGTCTGCTTTACAACGCGCGACGTCCATCCCGAAAGGGCAGCGCAGGTATCCTTTTGGATAATTGGCGGAAAGTGCACACATTTGCGAATGGCTGTGGCTACTCTGAAACGTAGACGCAAAAACAGTCGCGCCAAGTGGATGGGCCCAGTATCGCAGGATCATCCATTCTTCCCCAGTGGGTTTGTGCACTACGCACTGGGAGGTCACTAGGGAAGAAAAAGGCTATGCCGACTTCTCGGTCATGAACATTTGATACGGCTAGAGGGCGACAACCTTTTGCCGCTGTTCGCCCAACCCGTCGATGCCAAGGCGTACTTCGTCGCCTTCGTTCAGCCAGACTTGTGGGGTCTTGCCAGCACCCACGCCCGGAGGTGTGCCGGTGCAAATCAGGTCACCGGGTTCCAGACGGGTGAATTCAGACATGTAGCTGACGATGGTTTCCACATCGAAAATCATGGTGGCTGTATTGCCGTCCTGCATCCGCTCCCCATTCACATCAAGCCACATTTCAAGGTTCTGGATATCCGCGAACTCGTCCTTCGTCGCCATGAACGGGCCTGTCGGGCAGAAGTTTGGAAAGCTCTTACCTTTCACCCATTGGCCTGATCGCTCCATCTGCCAGGCACGCTCGGACACATCATTGACCAGCACGAAGCCTGCGATGTGATCCATTGCCTCGGCTTTGGAAATGTTCAGGGTGGGTTTGCTGATGATAATGCCCAGTTCGACCTCCCAGTCCAGCTTTGTCATCTGGGGGGATTTGAGGATGTTGTCGTCAGGCCCGCAGTAGGTGACGGTTGATTTGTTGAACAGGATTGGCTCTTCAGGGACGGGCAGGCCTGCCTCTTTTGCGTGGTCCGAGTAGTTCAGCCCGACGCACCAGATGTTGAAGGGCTGTGCGACTGGTGGAGCCAGACGTTTGCCTTTGATGTCAGCGACGGGCAGGCTTTTGGGATCGGTAGCGGACAGTTGCGCCATAAGGTCCGGTGACAAGGTGCGCGGGCCAAAATCGGCGACAATGGACGACGCGTCGCGCGCGACACCATCAGTATCTATGATACAGGGGGTTTTGGCGCCATAGCGGTCTCCGTAACGCGATAGTTTCATGTGTTTATTTCCTTGCTAAGTCTCTTGTTCCATCCGGCGTGCGCAACGCGCATTGCCTGCCAATGAATGCGTGCCAAGCGCTGCGCCAAAGCGCAAGCCTTCGCGGCACTTTAGCATTTTTTCAGCGCCCGTGAAGAAGCTGCGATTTAGCTATAACTGGTCTTGAGGGGAGTTTCTGCGCGTTTGTTGATCGTGCCAGCTGATCTGGAGGATCGGCCCGGATTAGGGCCGATCCATTGTTTGATTACGCTGTGGCGGCTGCCTTGGTTTTGGACGCCAAGGCGTCTTCTTTGCGCGCAGTCGGGAAGAAGCTGTAATAGAACACAGGAGCCGCAATCAGTGTCAGGATCGATGCAAAGCCCAAACCGCCCATGATCGTGACGGCCATGGATGAAAAGAACGCATCTGACAGAAGCGGGATCATCCCAAGAATTGTCGTTGCTGCTGCTAGCATCACAGGGCGCAAGCGCGAAGTTGACGCATCCAGAATGGCATCACGGAATGGTACGCCATCGGCCCGCACAAGGTCGATCTCTTCCACAAGGACAATCCCGTTCTTGATCAGCATGCCAGACAGGCTAAGCAGTCCAAGCAGTGCGGTGAAGGAGAACGGCAGGTCTGTGGCGAGAAGGCCCAGAGCAACACCGTTCACGCTCATCGGGACAAGCAGCCAGATGATCAATGGTTGCCGGATTGTGCCAAACAGCAAAACCGAGATCAGGACCATGATGATAAGAGACAATGGCAACTGCTTGCCCAGAGACGATTGAGCCTCGGTCGAGCTTTCGTATTCGCCACCCCATTCCAGCGTGTAGCCTTCGGGTAGATCAATCGCCTCAATCGCGCCTCGGATCTGGTTAAACACAGCCGAGGCGTTCACACCAGCGGGCACATCGGCCTCAAGGGTGATGGTCGGCACACGATCACGGCGCACAAGGAAGGTATTCTGCGCCTCCCATCCTAACCCGTCCATGACCTGAGAAACCGGAATGTAGGTGGCTGCAGCCTCTGAATAGACTGGCAGATCAGCAAGGTGCGCGCCGCCTTCGATTTCTGCACTGTCAGAACGCATGATGATCGGGATCAGCCGATCTTCCTCACGGTAATAGCCAACTTGCAGGCCGTCCGTACCAAACTGCAAAGCTTGGGCCAGATCATCGCGGCCAACGCCGGCAGCCTTTGCCCGCTCGTCCGCAAAACGAGGTACGATGACAAGCTCGCGCTCGCGCCAATCGGTGCGCAGGTCCTGTAACTGGTCAGAGGCACCCCTTAGCGTTTTCTCGGCCTGTTCTGCCAATGACCGCAACACAACCAGATCAGGGCCGGATAATCGCGCCGCAATAGGTGCACCGCCACCGGGGCCAAAGGCCAACCGCTCGGTTCGGAATTCGCCAGATGTCAGCGTGGACCGGCCAAAGGTTTCTAGATCAGCCCGCAGGTCCGGAATTTGTTCAAGCGTGTCTGTCCGGATGATCAGGTGGCCGTAAGTGGGCAAGGCTTCTTCGGGTGCGTAGGTAAGCATGAAGCGTGTCGCGCCGCCGCCGATAAAGGTAGCAACGGATTTGACTTCTTCGCGTTCTGCCAACCAGTCCTCCAGCGCCTCCATGTCCTCGGATACGCGGTGGATGCTCGCCCCTTGGGGCAACTTGTAGTGCACATAGAACAGCGGCGTGTTGCTATCGGGGAAGAACTGCTGCTTCACCTGACCAAAGCCGATGTAGCAAAGAACAGTAATCGCGACTAACCCGAGGATCACGAGATAACGCAGGTTCAACGCTGCCGAGAGCACCTTGCGATACGCGCGGAACAGCGGGCCGCCGTAGTGGTCTCCGCCTTCACCTGTCCCGACCTTGAAGAAGTAATGTGCTAGCAATGGCGTCGCGGTGATGGCAAGTATCCATGACAACAGCAGCGAAATGCCGATCACGGCAAACAACGAAAACAGGAATTCACCTGTCGCATCGGGGCTGAGACCGATCCCCGCAAAGGCCATGATACCAATGACCGTAGCCCCCAGAAGTGGCGTTTGCGTTTTTTTCGCAACATCTTCAGCCGCATCGCGTGCGTTTTTGCCCTGCGCCATGTCGCCTTGCATGCCCTCTGCCACCACGATTGCGTTGTCTACGAGCATCCCCATGGCAATGATCAACGCCCCGAGCGAAATCCGCTCCATCTCGATGCCGAAAATAGCCATCATAAAGATGGTGCCCACGACGGTCAGCAACAGCGTGACGCCCACGACCACAGCCGCGCGCCAGCCCATGAATAGGGCGAGCACGATAAACACGATGGCGACCGACATGGCGAGGTTCAGTAGGAAGGCGTTGGACGCTTCGTCAACAACCACGTGCTGTTGATAGATCGGGTGCATCTCTACGCCCGCTGGCACGTCGCGCATGATCTCTGCCAGACGCGCGTCAACGCGCTGACCAACGTCCACAATGTTCAAGTCTGCTTTGCCCGCGATGCCCAGCGTGAATGCTTCCTCGCCCTGAAAGCGGACGATCTCGGTGGGTTCTTCCACGCGGTCGCGTTTGACGTCGGCAAGGTCCAGAAGGTCGATTATGTCGCCGCCGATACCGATGGTCAGATTGGCGATTTCGTCCACTGTGTCAGAGCCTTCCGGCGCCTGAATGCGGATGTCTTGCCCGTTCTGGGAGACACTGCCCGAGGTTGTGCGCGAATCCGTGTTGGCCAGCGCGCTGCCGATTGCGGCGGGGCCGATGCCGAGGTTATTCATAATAGATGTACGGGCATCCACATAGATCGCTTCGGATGGCAGGCCTGCAACAGCAACGTCTGCCACGCCTTCTACGGCCAGCAGTTCACGCCGGAGGTATTCCGAGATTCCGTGCACTTCGGCATCGCTGAACCCCGGCGCGGTGACGGCATAGAAGACGCCAAACACGTCCCCGAAGTTGTCGTTGACGATCGGAGTGCCTGCCTCAGGGGGCAGGTTGCGTTGGGCATCGGTCACGCGGTTGCGCAGTTTAGTCCAGATGGCAGGCAGTTCAGTGCCGTCAAAAGTTGATTCGATGTTCACCGAAATGCGGCTGATGCCGGGCTTGTTGGACGAGGTGATAAAGTCGATCTCGCCCATCTTCTGGATCTCGGATTCGATCGGCTCCGATACCTCGCGCGCCACCTGTTCGGCGCTGGCACCGGGGTATTGCGTGATGATGATGGCGTTCTTGATCGTGAATGACGGGTCTTCAAGGCGGCCGATCGTGGCAAAACCCCAGATGCCGCCCAACAGGCAGGCCAGCATGAGGATCCAGGTGATCAGCGCTTTGTCGATAGAGGCGCGTGCGATGGACATCGGCTTACTCCCCGATACGGGTGAACGGACGCACCGGCTGGCCGTCACGCAGCTGTGATGCACCGGTCGAAACGATCTGCGTGCCGTCAGAGAGGCCTTCAATCAGATAGAGCAGCCCGTCCTCATGCATCTCGATCTCGACCGATGTCTGTCGAACGGTTCCATCTTCATACACCATCACAAAAGCCTCACCAGCGGGGCCGTAGATCAGCGCAGTTTTGGGCACGACGGTGCCGTTGGGGGCTATGCCTTCGGCGCTGGTATATACCGTCACAGACGCACCCGGAAAAACGAATGCACCCGGGTTGTCGGCAAAGGCCAGCGTGATCGTGTAAGATTGACCAACGCTGGAGGTCTCGGTCTCGAACTCCCTCATGTTCAGGGGAAAGCGCCTGTCGTCTCCGGGGAAGACAGCAGAGAACTCCACCTGATCGCGCGCGCCGGCCTGACGGAATAAGACTTCGGGGACCTCGATATCCACCCGCAATTCGGAGATGTCATGGAGGCGTACAACGGGCGTGCCTGCGGTGACGGTCTGATAGTTTGCGATCAACCGGCGTGCTACCAGCGCGTCAAATGGCGCGCGTAGTGTCGCGTGGCCCAAATTGTCCTGCGCACTCTCCAACGCGATTTCCGCAAGTCTCAGCGTGGTTTCCGCATCGCGCACCTGAACGGCCGAGACAGCCTGTCCCTGCAGGCTTTCAAGCCGCTTCGCATCACGCTGCGCTTTGTCATAATTCAACTGAGTCTGAGCAACGGCGCGTTGATAACCCGCAAGATCAAGCTGCGCGATCAATGCGCCAGATGGCATGGTGGCACCTTCTTCGGCGCTCAGTGCCAGCAATTGACCACCCACCTGAAAGGCCAGATCTACGGTCTGACGCGCTGCGACCTGACCAAAGAACTGTCGTTGCAATACAACTGGCCGGTTTGACAGCTCCATCAGCTTGACCGGCTTCGGGGCAGGCTGCACCGCCTCTTCCTGAGCCATTGCTGTAAACGGGATAATGAGGGCTAAAACCCCAGTGAAAAACCAATGACTGCGCATGTGTCGTTCCTCGGCCATAGACAAGAATATGTAATGGTCACCTATATCGCTTTCTGAAAAAAGCAAACCGTTTAGTTCACTTTTATTCTGCACCGGCAATCACGTGATCTGTGCAGCTATGCACGCTCTTGTGGCCAGCGTATCAACGGTGCTCTGCCGATGTCTTGTCGCGCGCTTAGAAAAGGGCGGACGGCAGCCAAGTTGCGAGGGAAGGTAAAGCCCAGACCAGAAGGATGCCGACCGCCTGCAGTGCAATGAAAGGTACTACGCCACGGTAGATGTGGCCCGTGGTAATCTCCTTGGGCGCAGCGGCGCGCAGGTAGAATAGCGAAAAGCCGAAAGGCGGCGTGAGAAAACTGGTTTGCAAGTTGATCGCCAAGAGCACGCCCAACCAGATTGGATCATGCCCCATGATGATCAGGGAAGGGGCCACAAGCGGCAGCACGATCACTGAGATCTCCACGAAATCCAGAAAGAACCCGAGGACGAAAACAAAGAGCATCACAAACAGCAGCGCGCCATTGGCGCCACCTGGCAGGTTCTCAAGCAGATGTGCCACGCGTTCTTCTCCGCCCAACCCGATAAACACCAATGAGAAGAAACCGGCGGCAAGGATGGTGGCAAAGATCATCGCGGTCATGGTCAGCGTTGAGCTCACTGCGTCATGGATGATTTTTGTGCGAATGGCGGCGCGTAGGGCTAGCACGACAGCCCCAAGCCCCACCATCGCGAGTAGCGCATAGAAGCCACCGATCACGTATTCCAGCGCGCCGTTGTCATTTCGTTGCAACCGCACAGGGTAGGCCCCAGCAAGCAAGCCCAAAAGAACCAGCGCGGCGGCACCCGTCAGGATCAGCTTTGGATTGATCCCTATTCGGCGCCCGGCCATCAATAGCGCGCCAATCGCCCCGACAGAGGCCGCCTCGGTCGGGGTTGCGACCCCGCCAAGAATTGCACCGAGGACCGCGAAAATCAGCAAGACAGGTGGAACTATGGCGGCGATAATTTCGTGCCGGTCGGGACGTGCAAGGCCGATGTCAGCGGGTGGCATGTCAGAAGGACGCAGCACGCCGCGGATCAGGATATAGAGAAGGTACAGCGAGACGAGCAGCAGCCCCGGGATCATCGCAGCCGCAAAGAACTGACCGACCGACAACGCCTCGACGGCGAATTTGCCCTGTTCGTATTGCGCCTGCTGGTAGGCATTGGACATCACGTCCGCCAGAATGATCAGCAGGGTAGACGGGGGAATGATCTGTCCCAACGTGCCGGCGGTACAGACGATGCCTGCGGATAGGGCAGGGTTGTATCCCGCGCGCAGCATAGAGGGCAGGGCGATCATCCCCATTGCCACCACTGTTGCACCAACAATGCCGGTCGAGGCGGCCAGCAGGGCACCAACCAGCACGACAGAAATGCCTAAGCCCCCGCGCAGCTGCCCAAAGCAGCGACCCATCGTGTCCAAAAGCTCTTCGGCGATTTTGCTTTTCTCCAGGATCGCGCCCATCAGCACAAACACAGGAATGGCGATCAGCACCTGATTGCCAATCAGCCCATACGCACGTTGCCCCAAAGCACCCAGCAGCGAGACATCCATAACCCCAAGCATCCAGCCCAGATAGGCAAAGGCAATGGCCACACCAGCGATGCTGAAGGAAACGGGAAAGCCCGACAGCACTGCGGCCATCAGGGCTGCAAACATGATCAGGTCAAGATATTCGGTCATGTGGTGCTTTCTTTATGAAACAAGCGCACCAGCAGCGATACTGATTGCAACAAGATCAGGATGCAAAAGGCAGGGATGAGGGATTTGAGCAGGAAGACAGCCTCAATCCCGCCAACAGAAATTGGCCCCTCAAGAATCTTCCACGAATTGCGAACCGACGGCCAAGACCAATAGAGCAGGGCCGTCATTGAAGGGATCAGCAGGAAGAGGTGGCCCAGAATATCAATACGCCTGCGGGCGGCATCACTGACCTTCGCATAAAACACGTCAACGCGGACGTGCTTGTCCACCAGCAGGGTAAAACCCGCGCCCAGCATGAAAAGGGCGGCGTGCATGTACAGCACGCTTTCCTGCGCAGCGATGGAGTTGTAGCCGAAAACGTAGCGCCCGATGACGATGCAGAACTGCACCAACACCATAATCAGGGCGAGCCATCGCACAACGCTGGCGACAGCGCGGTTCATCTGGTCGATTGCATCAGCGATCACAAGCCTATTCGCCCCCATGGCTTCAAGTGCGATGCGCAGCACAACAGCCGCGCATCGCAAGTGCATCAATAGTTGAGCACGCCCGCGCGGGCATTCATCTGGCCGTTGTCGGCGTAGGTCATGTAACCGCCCACCAAATCACGGTACGCGATGAAGCTTTTGGTGATGCGCACCACTAGCTCATCGTCATCAGCCAGATATTCCTGCATGATCTCTTGCGCGGCCACACCCATGGCTGCGATCACATCGTCGGGCAGCTTGCGCACCTGAACGTTATGCTCGGACACCAGTGTTTGTAGCGACTGTGCATGTTTGGTCATGTATTCAGTCCAGACAGGGTTATAGAGACCCTGACAGGCCTGCGTGACGACCTCTTTCAGATCATCCGGCAGCTCCGCGAACACTTCCGCGTTCACGCCGCATTCCTCTGCCGAGGAAGGCTCGCCCACGCCGATACCAGTTTCCACTCACGCACGTCCTGCGCAATGGCTGGGACTGCAAGCGTTGTGGCTGCAGCACCAATGCCGACTGATGCTAGAAATTTCCGTCTGTCCATTTGAATTCTCCTTGTTGGGTTTAGGGGCGGGTGGTTTTTATTCCCGCTCGTTTATTGTGGCGCCGAACTCTTGCTGAACGGCGCCACCGACTTTCATTAGTTCAAGAGGTGCAGGGCATTGCTCAGTTCCCCAGAATACGCGGCAGGCGCAGGCCGTTTTCCCGCGCACAGGCGACGGCGTCTTCATAGCCTGCATCCGCGTGCCGCCAGACGCCGCTGGCCGGATCGTTCCACAACACACGCTCGATCCGTTTTGCCGCCTCTGGCGTACCGTCGGCGCAGATGACAACGCCGGAGTGCTGTGAAAATCCCATGCCAACACCGCCGCCATGATGGATGCTGACCCATGTGGCCCCGCTTGCGGTGTTGACTAGCGCGTTCAGAAGCGGCCAATCAGACACGGCGTCAGAGCCGTCCTTCATCGCTTCGGTCTCGCGGTTGGGGGAGGCGACCGACCCAGAGTCCAAGTGATCACGCCCGATCACAACGGGGGCCTTCAACTCTCCGCTCGCGACCATTTCGTTAAAGGCGAGCCCCGCACGATGGCGGTCCCCCAATCCAATCCAGCAAATACGCGCAGGCAGGCCCTGAAAGGCGATGCGCTCACGCGCCATATCCAGCCAGTTGTGAAGGTGGGTGTTGTCGGGGAACAACTCCTTCATCTTCTGATCGGTCTTGTAGATGTCCTCGGGATCGCCGGACAATGCGCACCAGCGGAAGGGCCCGATGCCACGGCAGAACAGCGGCCGGATATAGGCGGGCACAAAACCGGGGAAGGCAAAGGCGTTCTCAAGCCCTTCCTCCAGTGCGACCTGCCGGATGTTGTTGCCGTAATCCAGCGTCGGCACACCTGCATTCCAAAAGTCCACCATCGCCGAGACATGTGCCTTCATGCTGGCGCGGGCGGCTTTCTCTACTGCCTTGGGATCGCTCTCTTGCTTGGCGCGCCAGTCTGCCACGCTCCACCCTTGGGGCAAGTAGCCGTGAAGAGGATCATGGGCGCTGGTCTGGTCGGTGACGATGTCGGGGCGGACTGTGCCTGCCTTCATGCGCTTCACAAGTTCGGGAAAGACATCTGCGGCGTTGCCCAGCAAGCCTACTGACTTTGCCTCGCCCTTGGCTGTCCAGTCGGCGATCATCGCTAATGCCTCGTCCAGCGTTTGAGCTTTGGCGTCGAGGTATCGCGTACGGATGCGGAAATCTATGCGGGTCTCGTCGCACTCCACGGCCAGACAGCAGGCGCCGGCCATGACCGCCGCCAATGGCTGGGCGCCGCCCATGCCCCCTAAACCGCCGGTCAGAATCCACTTACCTGTAAGATCTCCGCCATAGTGCTGACGGCCCGCCTCAGCGAATGTTTCAAACGTGCCTTGAACGATGCCTTGGGTGCCAATGTATATCCACGATCCAGCGGTCATCTGGCCGTACATCGCCAGACCCTTCTTATCGAGTTCGTTGAAGTGATCCCAAGTAGCCCAGTGCGGCACAAGGTTGGAGTTGGCGATCAGAACGCGGGGCGCGTCTGTGTGGGTTTTGACAATCGCGATCGGTTTGCCCGATTGGACCACCAGCGTCTCGTCTGCTTCAAGGTCTTTCAGGCTGGCAACGATGCAGTCGAAATCCTCCCACGTCCGCGCGGCGCGCCCGATGCCGCCATATACCACCAGCTCATGCGGGTTCTCGGCGACATCAGGGTGCAGGTTGTTCATCAGCATCCGCAGCGGCGCTTCGGTTTGCCAGCTTTTGGCGTTCAGCTCAGGCCCAGTGGGCGGATAGATGTCGCGGGTATTCTTGCGGGGATCGCTCATGATGGCCTCCAGTCAGACAGGGTTTCGAGAATGGTTTTGAGGTGCACACGCAGACGCGCTGCGCGAACGGTTTCATAGGCCCACGGCGGGGCCTCTTGCATGTAGGTGGATTGGGCCAACTCCATCTGGATCTCATGGACGCTTTGCGCAGGTTTGCCATAGTGCCGCGTGGTCCATCCGCCCTTAAAAATAGCGTTTAAGATTGCGGTGTAATTATCTGATTTAGAGCAGATACTTGCAATTGAAGCTTCAATGCCAGGCGCGCAGGTTGCGCCCGAATTTGTGCCGATGTTGAAATCTGGCAAGACGCCCTCGAAAAGAAACGGGATACGCGACCGGATCGAGTGGCAGTCATAAAGCAGCGCAAAACCGTGGATCGTCTTGACCCGTTCCAGCTCTGCCGACAAGGCCGCGTGGTAAGGTGCATGATAGGTGGCGCGTCTGCGTTCGATCTCTGCGTCGTCGGGTTCCAAGTCATCGTGGTAGATAGGCACCCCGTCGAAATCGGTCAACGGGCACAGTCCGGTGGTGTTCTGACCGGGGTACAGGCTTGCGCCCGACGGGTCGCGATTGACGTCGATCACATAGCGATGGACGGTCGTGCGTACAGTGGTCACGTCCGGTACCAATCCCTCATAGAGGGTGTGGATGTGCCAATCAGTGTCCGCGATGGCACGGCCTGTTTCGTTCAATCGCGCGCGACAATCTTCAGGGATCTGCGTGCCAGTGTGTGGCAAGCCCAACACCAGCGGGCTGTCACCTTGGGCGACGTCGATCAAGCTCACAGCATCATCTCCAGACTGGCGGCCGTGGCGAGGCTGTCAGTGGAAATGCAATCGGCTGCGGCTCTGATGTCGGGGGCAAGGTAGCGGTCTTGCTGCAAGCTCGGCACGACCTTGCGCAGGCAATCCATTGCAGATTGCAGAGGCGCTGATGTGACCAGCGGCGCGCGTTGTTCGATGCCTTGCGCGGCGCACATCGCCTCGATGCCCAAGATGACCGAAAGGTTCGCCGTCATCCGGCCCAGACGGCGTGCGCCATGCGCTGCCATACTCACGTGGTCCTCCTGATTGGCCGAGGTCGGCGTGCTATCGGTCGAACAGGGGTTCGCGAGGTGCTTGTTCTCGCTCATCAACGCGGCGGTGGTGACTTCGGCGATCATGAGGCCAGAATTCAATCCCGGTGCTGGTGTCAGAAACGGCGGTAGGTCGAAGGACAGCGTCGGGTCCACCATTAGCGCCACGCGGCGCTGGGCAATTGCTCCGATCTCAGCCAGCGCCAATGCGATCTGATCGGCGGCAAAGGCCACCGGTTCCGCGTGGAAGTTGCCGCCAGACAGAATCTCGCCCGTTTCGGGGATCACCAACGGGTTGTCGGTGACCGCATTCGCCTCGATCTGGAGCGTCTGCCCAGCATAGCGCAGTAGGTCGATGGCAGCGCCCGTCACCTGTGGCTGACAACGGATGCAATAGGGGTCTTGAACGCGTGCGTCGCCCTCGCGGTGGCTTTCGCGGATGACACTTCCGTCCAGCAGGCGCGACATCGCGGCGGCCACTTCGATCTGGCCTTGATGACCGCGCAGGCTGTGGATCGCAGGATTGAGTGGAGCGGTAGAGCCCATGATGGCGTCCGTGGACATAGCCGATGTAACAACTGCAGCACGCGCAGCGGGCCAACCATCGAAAAGGGCGGCCAGCGCGAGGGCGGTCGAAAACTGGGTGCCGTTGATCAGGGCCAGTCCTTCTTTTGGGCCCAGCACGACGGGTTGAAGCCCCGCCGCATCTAAGGCCGCACCACCTGCCATGGTTCTATCCTGAAATACCGCTTCACCTTCACCGATCATCACCGCAGCCATATGCGCCAGAGGTGCCAGATCGCCCGAAGCGCCGACCGACCCTTGCACGGGGATCACTGGTAATACGCCGCGTGTCAGCATCGCCTCGATCAGCGCGCAGATGTCCCAGCGCACGCCCGAAGCGCCACGGCCCAGCGACAGCAGCTTAAGCGCCATCATCAGGCGGGTGGTGGTAGGCTCCAGTGCTTCGCCCACACCGCAGCAATGGGACAGGATCAGATTGCGTTGCAGAGTTTCTGTATCCTCTGGCGCGATCCGTACAGAGGCAAGTTTGCCGAAGCCGGTGTTGATGCCGTAAACGGGTGTGTCGCCGCTTGCCGCCTGTGCAACGGTTGCCGCAGACGCCTCAACCGCACCACGTGCGTCCGGATCAAGCTGCACTGCATCGCTCCCGCGCCACAGCGTTTCAAGTTCCGCTAGCGTGGCCGCGCCGGGGTAGAGTTTAACGGTCATACGACGCCTCCAAATAAGCGGGCATGCAGGGGATTGATCCCGATGCCATAAGATAATTCTGCCGGATCGCTGATGTTCCAGATTGCCAGATCGGCGCGCATGCCTTCTGCGATGACACCGCAATCTGTCAGCCCCAGCGCGCGGGCCGCATTGCGTGTGGTGCCAGCCAGTGCCTCGGCGGGGGTCATTCGGAATAAGGTGCAGGCCATGTTCATCGCCAGCAGTAGTGATCCCATGGGAGAGGAGCCGGGGTTCCAGTCGGTGCCCACAGCCATCGGCACGCCGTGATCGCGGAAGGCCTGAAGCGGCGGGGCCTGCGTTTCATGGATGGTGTAGAACGCGCCGGGTAGCATCACGGCAACCGTACCGGCTGCTGCCAAAACTGCGGCATCCGCGGGGGTGGCATATTCCACATGATCGGCAGAAAGCGCGCCATACTGCGCCGCCAAAGCCGTGCCGCCGATGTGACTAAGCTGTTCGGCGTGCAGCTTCACCGGAAGGCCAAGCGCGCGCGCTTTGTCAAAAACGCGGGCAATTTGGGCTGTGTCAAAGGCGATGCCTTCGCAAAACCCGTCCACTGCATCCACCAGCCCTTCAGCGTGGGCCGCCTCTAGTGCGGGTAAGCAGATGGTATCGATGTAGGCATTCGCGCCCATGCCTGCGGGAACCGCATGGGCACCCAAAAAGCTGGTGACGACGCGAACGGGCCGCTGTTGTTCAAGCTGGCGTGCCACACGCAGCATCTTAAGCTCGGTTTTAACGTCCAATCCATATCCAGATTTGACCTCGACCACGCTGACCCCTTGGGCGATCAGCGCATCGATGCGCGGCAGAGCGCTCGCTAGCAGCGCTTCCTCGGTTGCCGATCGGGTTGCCGTGACGGTCGAGATGATCCCGCCGCCTGCGCGCGCCACTTCTTCGTAGCTCGCGCCATTCAGGCGCATCTCGAATTCGCGCGCGCGGTTGCCGCTGTGGACGATATGCGTGTGGCAATCGATCAAGGCAGGGGTGACCAGCCGTCCCTCAAGGTCCTGACGCTGTAGTCCGGCGTATCTTTTGGGAAGCGCTGTGGCGGTTCCAACCCAGTCGATTATGCCCTCGGACACAACAATCGCGGCATCATTGATTAGACCGTACCCTTCGGCGTCCGAGTCCATCGTTGCGGCTATCAGGCCGGTCATAACTTGCGAAGGGGGCATCAAGAATCCTTGTGTTGAGAGTTACATAAAATTAATATGTATGTACTTAATAAAGTCAACGGAGTTGTTTGGTGCAGATAATTCACGCGAAACAGGTGCTTACCCCAAATGGTTGGCAAAGCGATCTTGAAGTTACCTTGGATGCCAGTGGTCGAATCGCCGATGTGGGGCCGCAGCGGCACGCTCCGACAGACCGCATAGCGCTGCTGCTGCCTGCGCTATTGAACCTGCACAGCCATGCGTTCCAGCGCGCGATGGCCGGCCTGACCGAAGCGCGTGGCCCTGATCCGCGCGACAGCTTCTGGAGCTGGCGGCGGCTGATGTACAAATTTCTGGACCAGTTGTCGCCGGATCAGGTGGAAGCTATTGCCGCACAAGTGTTCATGGAAATGCTGGAGGCAGGCTATGGCGCTGTCGCAGAGTTCCATTACCTGCACCATGATGTTGGGGGTATGCCCTATGACAATCTTGCTGAGATGTCTGAGAGGGTCGTCTCGGCTGCCATGACCAGTGGCATCGGGCTGACCTTGCTGCCTGTCCAGTATCAATATGGCGGCTGCGACCTGCGCCCGCTCAACGGCGGGCAGCAACGTTTCGGTAATGATCCCGAGCGTTTCCTACGCCTGCACGCAGATGCCGTGAGGGCTGCTGCTGCGGGGCCAACCGATTATACATCAGGGCTCGCGCCGCATTCTTTGCGGGCGGTTGATCCTGCGGGTCTTGCCGCGATCCTTGATCAGGCGGGGTCTGGCCCCGTTCACATGCATCTGGCCGAGCAGGTGGCGGAAGTTAACGAAGTTCTTGCCCACCTGGGCGCGCGCCCGACTGAGTGGCTGCTGGACAACCACAACGTAGGCCAGCGCTGGTGCTTGATCCATTGCACCCAGATGACCGAAGCCGAGACTGCGGCCCTGGCTAAGACAGGTGCCGTTGCCGGTCTTTGTCCGCTGACCGAGTCGAACCTCGGGGATGGGATTTTTAACGGCACTACCTATTTAGGGCAGGGCGGCACCTTGGGGTTTGGCTCTGACTCAAATGTGCATATCTCACTGTTCGAAGAGCTCAAGACGTTGGAATACTCGCAGCGCCTGCGCGATCTGTCGCGGGCTGCGCTGGCAACGGAAGGTCGCTCGACGGGTCGTGTCCTGTTCGAGGCCGCGGCAAAAGGTGGCGCGCAGGCGGGCGGGCGCAATAGTGGCCGGATCGAGATGGGCGCATGGGCTGATCTTGTAGGATTGGACGATGACAACCAGTGGCTCTGTAACCGGCAAGGTGATGCAGCCTTGGACAGCCTGATCTTCGGGGGCGGCGGTCAATCATGTGTACGCGATGTCTGGAGCGCTGGCCGCCGTGTGGTCAAAGAGGGTCGCCATTTCAAACGCGATGCCATAGTTTCAAACTTCAAAACCGTGATGCGACAACTGGAGACTAACATTTGACTGGGCAGACGCGGCTTTCCTGGACTGATGTGCGCGATACCATCCGCGACCGTATCCTAAGCAGAACTTACGCCCCCGGCGATAAACTGCCGCGGGATGAAGATATCGCAGCCGAGTTGGGCTGCGCGCGGCCCACTGTCCACCGTGCCATGCAAGATCTTTCCCAGATCGGTTTGGTGGAGCGTAAGCGCAAAGGCGGCACACACGTCAGGGCCGATCCGGTCACCCGCGCCACCTTTGACATCCCCATCACGCGGCGCGAGGTTGAACAGCGTGGCAGCAAGTACGATTACCAGTTGATCAGCCGAACGGTGGCAGACGCTCCCACAGCGGTGATGGCGCGGTTCGGCATTCGCCAACCGGTTAAGATGCTTCGGGTCAAGGCGTTACATCTGGCCGACAACCGGCCCTACATCTTTGAAGACCGCTGGGTCGATATCCGTTCAAACCCCGATATTCTGGATGTCGATCTTGAAAGCGAAAGCGCCAACGAATGGCTGGTGCGCAATAAGCCGTATAGCCGCCTTGATGTGCGGTTCTATGCCATGAGCGCCGAGGGCGAGAGCGCCGAGTACCTCGCGACCAATGCTGGTGCCGCGCTGTTGGTGATAGAGCGTACTACATGGCTTGGTCATGATCCTATCACGACCGTTCAGGCCGTCGCGGCCCCGGGATATCAGCTGGTAGCGCAGAACTGATCAGGTTGGGGTTCTGCCTTAACCTGTGATGATGTGCGCTACGCAAGAGCTCCAACATCTGTCACCAATTTGCTTGTATGTCATGCCGACTTCAGCTCAGTTCTAAAGCTGGGAGGCGGCCTTTGTCGTCATGTGCGACAATCCGAAAGCGGGCAAAGCTTTTTTGTGTAATTGGTTGTCGTGATGTTGCTGGAGCACTGTATTAGGCTGGCCGTCTAGGTCGTTAGGAAGTGGGATAGATGAAAGTTTTTTCAAGCAAAAACAGGCCGGTTCATAAAGGTCCCTATCCCTGTGAACTGCTGGCAAGGTGCATTGATGTCCCGGATTTATCCATGGTGCCTAAGCATCCACAGCTGGTTTTTGAACGCCTCGAAGACCCCCGCAGCATCGTCAACGCGATGGGTGAATATCATGCGATGCTGGACGCCATCCGCCATGGCAACACCAACGCGCAGCCTGCTGCCTGTCCGGATGATCCTGCAGAACGTGCAACGCATCTGAAGTCCTTTGGCTATTTCGCGGACGCGGCTGTGGTGGGCACCTGTCTGCTGCCAAGCTCTGCGATGCTGGATAAACCGCACCGCAATCCGGCGTTGTCGCGACTGGCAGAAACTTTGTGCACGCGCCAGACAAAGACGTTGGCCTCTGGCATTGATGTGATCATGGCGGATTTGAAGGATTCCATCAAATCACCTCCGGGCGCGATAGACGGGCATACCCATGCAATCGTTTTCCTCTATGAAAACCCCCGCGCGCCAGAGGAAGGCGAAGCAGGAACTGGCTGGATACATCAGGCGCAAGGTCATCGGGCAGGGCTTTTAGCTGCGGAAACGGCGGTGGTCGTCGCCGAATACATCCGCCTTCTGGGTTATGATGCCCGCGCCCATACGGGCGCTGATGCCGATGTTGATCTCAACCAACTCGCGGTTGCCGCCGGCCTAGCCACGCTAGAGGATGGCGTTCTGAGCCATCCATATATAGGCACGCGGTTCGGTCTGGCGGCGATCACAACCACGTTTGAAGTCCAGCCCGATCTGCCACAAAAGCCTATGGCGCAGCAGCCTTCGTCTGCCTTTGGCGTGAAGTGGCGGTTTGGCGGAGCTTATGCGCGCAATGCCTCCAACGCGGTGCCCTTTGCCAAGCGGCGCTTTGTCGATGGCGCACATCCTTTTGAAACACTTAAACGGGTCGATAACCCCACAACTTACATCGACGCGCCCCGGGTGGCACGGGTGCCGAAACGGGCGGATATGTTCGCCCGCGCGCAATTCGGCGACCTAGGCAAGGCGGTGCAGAAGGGAGCGGCGGGCGGCCATTATGCGCGCAAGGCGGCGCCCTCTATGGCGCAACGCCGTGCGCTGGGCGCCTTTGTTCTGCTGCAAGATGGCCCACCCGCAAAGCAGCGGGTGGAGCTACCCCCGCAAGAAGCGGCGGAACTGGTTAAGGCGACAGCTTATTGGTTGGGTTGTGATGCGGTGGGTATCTCGGCCTGTCCGGGCTGGACGTGGTACAGCCACGATGCACGTGGCGATGTGATTAATCCGCCGCATGATCAGGCGATCAGCGTAGTCATCGATCAAGGCTATGAGACGATGGAGGGGGCCAGCGGCGACGACTGGATCAGTGTCGCTCAATCCATGCGCGCCTATCTTCGGTTCTCATTGTTGGGCGGGGTGATTGCACAGCAAATCCGCAATCTGGGCTATAGCGCCAAGGCACATACCGTGATGGACGGCGAAGTGTTGCAACCGCCGCTGTTGTTGCTGTCTGGCTTGGGAGAGGTCAGCCGGATCGGAGAGGTCATCCTTAACCCCTTCCTTGGTCCGCGCTTGAAGTCGGGCGTTGTGACGACAGATCTGCCCATGGCCCATGACAAACCCATCGACTTTGGCCTGCAAAAGTTCTGCGAAGCCTGCAATAAATGCGCACGTGAATGTCCGTCGGGGGCAATCACCGCTGGTCCAAAGCTGATGTTCAACGGCTACGAAATTTGGAAATCGGACAGTCAGAAATGCGCCACCTACCGGATCACCACCGAAGGCGGGGCGATGTGCGGACGCTGCATGAAAACCTGTCCGTGGAATCTGGAAGGGCTGTTCGCGGAAAAGCCATTCCGCTGGGCGGCGATGAACATCCCTTCCGCCGCACCGTTGCTGGCAAAGCTTGACGATGCGGTGGGCAATGGCGGGCTCAACCCAGTCAAGAAGTGGTGGTGGGATCTGGAGCTGGACGATAGCGGCAGTTATCAGCCAGCAAAAGCCCCCGTTAACACGCGCGAGCTGCAAAAGGACCTTGATCTCAAATACGAGGACCAGACGCTGGCGGTCTATCCCGCGCCATTGGCTCCGCCGCCCTATCCTTATCCCTATCCGATGGACCGCGAGGCAGGGATCGAAGCGTATCAGGCCATGATCACAGCAGAGCAATACATAGCGCATCTGGAAAACGGGACCGTTGATCAGGTCGCCCATATCTATACCGCCGACGGCGAAAGCCCGGTCATCCACGCACAGGTGAGCAAGGTCGAGCTCATTGCCGAAGGGGTCACCAAATACGAGTTCAGCGCCCTTGATGGCTGCGATTTGCCGGAGTGGGAGGCTGGCGCGCATCTGGATATCGTCGTTGCCCCTGAATTCTTGCGCCAATACTCCATGTCAGGCAACCCAGCGGACCGGAGCATTTATCAGATCGCCGTACTGCGCGAAGATGAGGGGCGCGGTGGCTCAAAACTGATGCACCGGATCTTTACGCAGGGACGGCGTGTGTTCATCTCTCGTCCGATCAACCATTTCGGTCTGGTGGATGAGGCTACGCATACGGTGCTGATGGGCGGCGGGATTGGCATTACACCGATGATCGCCATGGCGCACGAGCTGACCGCCAAGGGCCGCTCGTTCGAGCTGCACTATTCGGGCCGATCGCGCAGAACGATGGGATTTCTGGATGAATTGACCGGTTTTGACTGGGCGTCACGGGTGACGCTGCACGTCTCAGATGAAGGTAGCCGCGCGGATTTATCGATATTTTTTGCGAAGCAGCCCGAGGGCACCCATGTTTATACCTGCGGGGCAGAAGTCTACATGGCCGCCGTCATGCAAGCCGCGTCAAAGGCTGGATTGCCAGACGAAGCGCTGCATCTTGAATATTTCTCGGTGCCCGAAGTACCTGATTATGTGAACCATGACTTCACGCTACGGCTGGCCAAATCAGGGCGCGATCTACTTGTACCCGCTGACCGCGCGGCAACAGATGTGCTTGCGGAAAACGGGATTCATCTGGACGTCAAATGCGCGGATGGCCTATGCGGGGTGTGCAAATGCGGGCTGATCTCGGGGGAGGTAGAACACCGCGATTTCGTGCTGTCCAAAGCGCAGCGCGAAAACACGGTGATCTTGTGTCAGTCCCGCGCCGCGAAAGAAGGCGGCGTGATCGAGGTCGACCTCTAAAAGTTCAGCCGTTTCTGACAGGCACACGGTCGGGCTGTGTGTCCCTAGGGCGGGTTGCAAGGTAGCCCTCCAGATCCAGGGTAGCGACAAGTTCATCAACCGCGACACCCGCGCCTTTGACGATCATTTGCACCCGTAGCAGCCATTCACTGTGATCCGAGACGTAGATCACGATGGTATTATCATCCAGCTCAAGCTCTTGCAGCGTATTCGTTAGACGGCCCACCTGGTGGTCGATAAAAGCGAGCTGACTATAGGTGCTGGCGATGACCTCGCGAAGTTGCTCATCGGTTTGCGGTGGAATGCGGCTGTGGGCTGGTGCGGATCGGGGGCGGACATTCAGATGCAAAACGGTATATCCCCGTCACGGCGATGACGCAGCAATTCGATGGCACGGTCAGCAGTCTAGGGCGTGTCATTTTCATTTTTCCAAACATCTGCGCAAGGATTGGGTCGCGACCAGAACGGTGAGCGCCATGAACAGCACCGCAACAGGGCTGATGAACCGGGACCAAGGGTCTCCGCCTGCGGCCGAGAAGGCCTGCTGCGCCTTGCATTTAAGATTGCCAACTAGAATGAAGGCAATCTCGAAGGGCAGGGGAGACATGCCCACTTGCTGCACAAAATAACCAAATACTCCAAACACCAAGGCAAACGAGATGGTGTGCATCTGCTACGCTTCGACATAGGGCGTCGTGAGAGTGAGCGGCAGCACGACTGGCATCAGCACGACTGGCATCAGCACATGTTTTTGAATGCGTGTCATCGCGCAGACCATCCGCCGATGTGGAAGGCGACAGACCCCTGAAACCCCATCCAGATGCAATCGAACGGGCCAGTTACACGTCCCCATTCGGCGGCAGCTGAATGGCATGCCCAGATCGGTTAACTTCGGCGCGTCTGGCGGGATAGACAAGCCAGATGCCATATCGACCAGCTCACCCGCTGTGACACCTTTGCCCCCAACGCCGTCCGTAAATCCTGGTTCCATGTCACCGTTCATAACGGCTTTGCCGCTTTTGACAGAAATGATTTTCAAATCAACACCCTGTGCCTTGCCCGTTGATACGCCAAATCCCCAGCTTTCGGCTCATGGTACCAAACCGCAGATTTTCGCCCGCCTTGGCTGCAGCGACGGTATCTACGATGGTAGCCCAGCCTTTGTCGGATTTGGACGTAATACCCATCTGGAAGCTGGCGGTTGTGGTTATAGCGGTGAAGTTATCAGGGGAAATACCCGCATCCGCTGCGCGCGTAGTGTAGCCCAGCGTTTCTGTCACAACCATTCCAATGACGGAGCTGTCATTGGGCATGCCCTTGATCGCCATGGGAAGATTCATCTCGTCGTTGCCGGAATTTGCTCAGGGATGCACTGCCAACCCAACGTTGCTTCTAGATTCTCTGCGATTATGCGTGCTTGGGGTTTAGCAGCTCCGCCCGCGGCAGAGGTGATCATCAGGTTGCTTGGGCCGGGTGGGGTCCAGCCGGCAGCCTTGAGGCCAGTCGCGGATGCAGTCATTACGAAAGAGGCAGCGGCAGCTTTGATAGAGTGTTTCACGTTCTCTCCCTCAGTTTTTGTTAGGAAATCGGCGTAAGTTGAGGGGTGATCTAGAATGATTAAGAGTTATTCTGGCGCGTGATGAGGAGGTTCTGAGAGTTATGATAATAGACCAAACCGAGATTGAATAAGCAGTTGATCCAAAATAAAAAGTAGCCATTGCACCAGTGCCTGACCTATCGGATTTCGCGCGTGCAGGCGAAGCTCAACACTCAAGCCACGCGGTTGCTGAAGCGAGAGCTGGAAAAACCCTGTCGCAATGGCGTGTGATCGCATTGGTGGGGGCGGCAGGACGTACAAAGCTCTCTGGGCTGGCGCAAGAAACCGCGTTCGATAAGGGGTTGTCGAGCCGTAACATCAAGACGCTGATCGAAGGCGGGTTGCTACAATCCGAAACCGATCAAAAAGATCACCGGGTCCAGACCTGAGCCTGACCACCAAGAGCCAAGAACGTTTAGGGCGCGCTACCGATTACTCAAGCGCGCGAATGCAGGCTGCGTGCTGACCTGTCAGAGGATCAAATCGCCGTCTTCCGCACAGTTCTAGACAAGCTTGAGGTCGCTTCGGAAGAATAGGAGTGTCCAACGTGACACAGTCTGATCTGCTCGTCATCATGTGGGACGAGTATCCGGAAAGAGCCGTGGGATGCGCGGGGTATCCCTTTGTTCAGACGCCACATTTGGATGCTCTGGCGGCGCATGGCATGCAGTTTAACGATGCCTACACCCCTTCGCCCATCTGCGTACCGGCCCGCGCCACCTTTGTCGCTAGACGACAAGTGCGCCAGACGCGGCTGTGGGGCCATGCAACGCCCTACACCAGCGCACCGTGTGGCTGGGGCTATGCGTTGCAGGGTTCCGGCTTGCCGGTCGAAAGCATCTGCAAGCTGCATTACCGCGATGCCGAAGATCCTGCCTAATCTAATGTCGAACATATCTGGTGTCGGTGGTGGGCAGTGTAGGCATGGTCACCCGGTATTTCCCGCACGAGGTGCCGCAGAAGTATTCCAATCTCTATCCGCTAAACCAGTCGCCACAGGCAAAGCTGCATCCCGACGATGGCTGTGTGCGTGATCGTTGGGTGGAAAACCAGAATGCGCCGCTGAACTATGCGGCTCAGTTCGAGGACGCGTAAGAGCGTCTGCGCGCCATGGCGGCCTAATACAGATGGTGCACATTTTTTGACCACAATATCGGGCAGATCGCTAGCGCATTGGATGCAGCCGGATTTGGCGAACATACCAGCATCGTCTATACGTGCGATCATGGCGATAATTTGGGCGCGCGCGGGCTTTGAGGCAAGTCCAAGCTCTATTAGGAAAGCGTTAGCATCCCCATGATCATGGCACGCCCCGAAATCGCTGTGGGGGTGTCTGAAACGCCTGTCTCGTTACCGGATGTGGCGGCGATGATCCCCGCGCTTTTCGCCCTTGATAGTGATTGCAGGTCATTGCCCGAAATTGCGCAAAAACCTGTGGGCCAACAGTGTGAGGCTCAGAGCAAGGATCACGCTGTTGGCGCGGTTTCTGGTGGGATGATATTCCGTGAGGGGCGGTGGAAGCTCAACTGGTACGTTGACTTTGCACCCGGATTTTCCAATCTTGTTATCGATACGGAGGAATTGGTCGATCTGACTGGTGATCCGGCTTATTCAGAAGCATTGCAGATGATGAAGACCGCCCTGCACCCATTGCCTGGATCACGGACGGCTATTTCGGTTCAAGCGGTGTGCTGATGCACGATCTGCATGCTAGAACGGGCTTGTTGCCCAGTCAGGAAGTCTGGAAAGCCCGCGACGGAAAGCTGCCGCGCCCGTGGGCCATGCCGGATGTGACTGAAATCTACCCCGGATTTGTATGTTCAGGCGCGGGATGGGGAGTGTAATCTTGCGTGGTGCCCCATGCCCGACCCGCGCTGGACTGCCTTGATTTTTCAGTTGAAAGCGAAGGCCGCAAGTATGTTTATTCCGGTGATGCCAGTTTGTGCGATGCGCTGACAGCGCTGTGTGCCGGCGCGGATTTGTTGCTGCACTGGTGCTATCGCTTGGACGGGGAGGGCGCGTATCCGGCCATGCAGGCGCTCATGCCCACCCCAAGCGAAATTGGCAGAATGGCCAAATCGGTAGGGGGGTGCGGCTTGTTGCTCACCCATATCAGGGTGCGCGCAGACGCCCTCGAGGCGCGAGCCTCCACGTTGGCTGCTCTAGCAAAGAGCTTTGTCCCTCTCAGCGGTATCGCGGAAGATTTGGCTGCAATCGACATCTGTGTGCTTTTTGCACGCCACGCATGGATTGCGGTTTGCCAAATACAGACCGTATGATCTCAGAATGATCTGTCCATGCGGGAGGATGTGCTACTGCTTCGTCGGCTTTGCCGCTTTCCCGATATGACGCCGCCTGACCCATCAGCAGTGCGTTTTCGCGGGGGGATTTTAGGGTCACATTGTCCTAGTCGTAGCCAGTCATCTCTAGATAGCCCCGTCCGCTGTGGCTGCCGTTGACTTGGACTGGCCCTTCCCAATAGGGCACAGCCATGTCCATCCATGCCTGCGGATTCAGCGCATCCACGGTGATATCAACGCCGTATTCGGGGACACGGACCTGCCAGCGGGTTGGAACTTTGCGCCTGTCTACATCCGAGGTCGCTATCGGGGTGGCGTCAAAGCTGCCATCGGGCAGCGTGGTCGTTGTGCCGTCAGGCAATATCCATGTGGCTGACGTGTAATAGCTGCCGTCGGCCTGCCACAGTCTGAAACCCATCAGCTTTTCGCCCGCATCAAAGGAGATCGAAAACCAGTCCCAGCCGGTTTGGTCTGCCGCTAGCGGTTGGGAGGACCACTCACGATCCAGCCATGCGGTGCCGGTGACAGGGATGTCGCCTTCGGGCAGGGTTAGCGTGCCAGTCAGCTCAAAAAACGGCTGGGAGTAATAATAACTTGCCTGCCCCTGCTGGGATTTGACCGAATAGCCGTCTGCGCCATGGAACACTAGCGGTCCGCGCGATTGCAGGGACACATCATAGGCAAAGTCTGGTCCTGCTGCGCGCAGCGCTAGGGCATCGAAGCTATCGCCGCGCATGTGCCATTCGTCAATCCAAGCCTCAAAGGGGTCAGCGGTGACGCCTGCCTGTCCCGTCCCGCCCCGTGCAAAACGCTCCGAGGTGTAGTGAGCTTCGGCTGTCGTCACAGCGGCATTGCCGAACCAGATTTGCGGGCTGTCCCAGTCTTGCGTGCCGTAAGGCGCAAGCGCTGAGCGGAACAGCGTCCATTGTAGCCCGTATGCGGTACCGTCTGGCCCTTCCATATTTGCTGTCAGATACCACCACTCGATCCGGTAGGCGGGATGTGGACCATGATCGGCGGGAAAGCTAAACTGCGGTGCGGGCTCAGGCGTGGCGAAGCCCTCAGCCTCACTGCCCATGCCGGCGAACCCTTGGGCTACAACTGGGAAGGCGCCAGCAAAGGCAAAGAATGAAATAAGGAGTACGGTTTTAACGTTCATTGGCAAACACCTTCAACAAATCAGCTGGCGGGGTGCGTGCCAGTCTGCGTGCAGGCCATGCCGCCGCCGCAACCGCAGCGACCAAAGCGAACAGGCCCAGCACCGCGTAATCGCGCGGAAACACATACATTGGCAGGCGCCAGCCAAAAGCTTCGACATTCACGACCGCCAGCAAGACCCATGCCAGCGCAAGCCCAAGTGGGAGAGCCATCATTGCTGTTAGCACGGCCAGCACCACTGCCCGTATCAATTCAAGCTGCCCCAACCGCCGCCGTGTTAGCCCCAGAGCCCACGCGGGCGCCAATTGCGGCAGCCGCATGCCTGCCAGCGTTAGCAAGCTCATGAAAATGGCAAAGCCGGCCACGCTGAGGGTGAGCACATTAAGCGCCGCTGTCACGGTAAATGTTCGTTCAAACACCGACAAAGAAAACGCCTTGATCTGGGCCTGATCCGTGATGCTTTGTGCGGTTAGCCCGAATTCGGTAGTAAGCGCCGTTCGCAGGGCATCCGGTGTCACAGTGCGCAGGCCAAAACGCGTTGCGCGTATCTGTGGGTTCAGTTCGGCAAACAAAGGCTCTGCGATGATAGCCTGCCCCATAGGGTTGCCGTAGTCCCCGAAAACGCCTGCGATGGGCAGCGCAAGGCCCGGCGCGATCGTCAGGCTATCACCTACCCAAATCCCTGCGCGACGGGCGAGTTGTTCATTCACCAGCACAGCCGTGCCGTCGGCAATCAGGTCCCAGACTTCGGGCATTTCATCAAGCAGTTGCCAATTCTCGCGGTAGGTCGCACCGATCCGCGCGCCGTAAAGCTCTGCAGGTAGGCCTGCAAGCTCGGCCTCTACCGACAGCAAAGGCAGAACCTCGGTCACACGTTGGGCGACGAAGACCTCCAGCGCGTCGGCCTGTTCTCTGCTTTCGGTGCTCACGTAAAGCTCTGATGCAAGGCGTTGATCGAGAAAGCTGGTAAAGGTGAGCCGAAAGCTTGAGACCATCGTGGACACCCCGATATTTGCAGCCATCGCAAGTAGCAGCGCCATGAGAGCGAGGCTCAGACCGGGCAACTGTTGCAGGGTGTCAGCCCAAAACCATTGCGCGGTGACCCCTTTGGCGCGGGATTGCGACAGGCGAAGGGTGGCGTCCAGCAGCAGGGGTAGGGCCAGTGCCGCCCCGACCAGCAAACAGCCCAGCAGGCCGAACCCCATGACCAGCCCTTCCCCCAGCAGGGCAAGCAAGCAGGCGACGACCAGCAAAGTCAAACTTGCCGCGATCTGAAGCCGCCGCCGCGACCCGCGTGCTGTGGCCCATGCTCGTGGCTGGGCGCTGGCCAGAAGCGGCATCCGCGCAATTGATGCCAACGCACCGGCCGCTGCGATCCCTGTTCCAAGCACCGAAATCGCAATGCCCGATAGCCACCATGAGGGCCGCAGTTGCAATGTCCCCGACACCTGCGCGCCGTATAGCCCTTTGAGCGTCGCAGCCACATCAGGCAACAGGCTCGCTGCCACCAGATAGCCAAGGCACACGCCGATAAGCCCTCCGATCAGAGCAAGCACAAAAAGCTCAGCCGCCATCAGCGCAATCAATCGATGCAGTGGCATGCCCAAAGCACGCAGCGTGCGCACCATGCCTCGCCGCTGTTCAAACGCCAGGCCGATGGCGCCGTGCACAATGAAAATCCCAACAGCAAAGCTGAGTAAACCGAAGGCGGTCAGGTTGAGGTGAAAGCTATCTGTGAGCCGCCCGACATCGGATCCACCTTGCGCCACGCGGCGAATAAGATCGGGGGCGATGTCTATCAGCGGGGGGCGGCCCACAGGCTGCTGTGGTGCGATAATCAGGCGGCTCAATTCACCCTTTGCGGCGAGCAGGCGCTGGGCCACGAAAATATCGGTAATGGCAGTACCCGGGGCGATTGACGGCTGGACCACCACAGGAGCGTCAATCAACCCCTCAATTTTTTCTGCTGTCGCGGCATTTGCGAACACCGGCTGTTGCGCCAGAAACGCTGGCAGATCCATAACACCACTGCCGCCCACTGGTCCCAACCCGCCGGGAGCCGTGAGCGGATCAATCCCGACTAGCCGCACATCCCCCAAACGGCCCTCTATGACCGGACCTACCAGCCACCCTGCGCGGCGAAGGGCGATGAAGGTCTCTTGGGGGATCGTTTCGCCTGCGCGCGGCAGCAATTGGTCATACTGCCCTTCACCAAGCGTGGCGGCAGCGGCGTCATAGCTTGCGCGGGCCTCGGCGTTGACTGCCTGCACGCCTGACCACAAAGCGGTCGCCAGTGCTAACCCAGCCACTAGCGTAAACAGTTGTAAGGGATTGCGCCGCCAATGCGACAGCAGCGCCGAAAGAGCAGCAGCTGTCATGCCAGCAATCCGCGTTGCAGGTGCAGTTGCCGCTGCATCTGCCCTGCCAGACGGGGTGAGTGCGTGACCATCACAAGCGCGGCACCGGTCTGGCGTACCAGGGTCAGCATCTGGTCCATCACTTCGGCCGCTGTTGCTTCGTCCAGATTTCCCGTCGGCTCATCCGCCAGCACAAGCTTCGGCCTAGCCGCCAAGGCGCGCGCGATGGCGACGCGCTGTTGCTGGCCCCCCGATAGCTGCTCCGGATATTTGGTCAGATGCGCGCCCAGACCGAGCGCTGCAGCCAGCTCATCCGCAGCCTCACGATCATAGACGCCAGCCAACCGCGCCTGAAAGGCAATGTTGGCAGCTACATCCAGTGAGGGTATTAGGTTGAACTGTTGGAATATAATCCCGACGCCACTCCGCCGCACAGCCGCACGACCCGCATCATCCATCTGCGCGACATCTTGCCCGTCCAGCAGAATGCTGCCTTCATCTGCAATGTCCAATCCGCCGATCAGATGCAAAAGCGTGCTCTTGCCAGACCCGCTCTCGCCAGTCAGCGCGAGGGTGTCTCCGGCGGCGACCTCCAGATCAATGCCGCGCAAGACAGGCACGCGGCCTTCGGCACCTGCGTAGAATTTCTTGAGAGCTTTGACATTCAGCAGCATAGGGCACTCCGTGGGCTGCCTAAGTCCTATCGCAGATGTGCGTGAAGGCCAGCAGGATTTCGGGGCGCTTGGACCATATGTCGCGTGCGCAGTGGTCAGCGGCGTTGCGGCAGCTAGATTGCAAGATAGTTGAAAGGCGGGGCGCAATGGAACTGACACCGGAATGGGAATACGTGGCGGACATGGTAATGGGCGGAATTTCAACCGGTGAGGTCCGGCAAGAGCTGATCGCGGGGCGGCAGGCGGCGCATTTGACGGGCCATGTCTCGCTTGAGAATAGTGGCGGGTTCATCCAGATGGCCTTTGATGTGGCGCACGGTGATGTGATGGATGCCTCCGTTTGGCAGGGGATCGAGATCGAGGCGCTCGGTGTTGGCACCGGTTATGAGATGCGGCTGCGCACGGATCAGTTGGAGCGGCCATGGCAATCCTTTCGCGCGGCCTTTGATGTGGCCGATGATTGGCGGACCCTGCGCCTACCGTGGACCAACTTCGAGGCTCGCAAGACCGACAAGACGCTCGATCCCGCCCGCCTGCGCCGGATCGGTATTCTTGCTTATGGGCAAGAGATGCAGGCCGATATCGCCATCTCGGCCGTTAGGTTTTACCGTTGAATAGCATGGGGCAATCACGTGACCTTGATGCAGCCGATGTTAGTGCGATCATCCAGATGGCGCTCAGCGATCATGTGCCTTTTTCCACGATAGAACTAGAATATGGCCTGTCGGAAAAAGAGGTTCAAACCCTCATGCGGCGGGAGCTGAAGCCGGGAAGCTACCGCACGTGGCGCAAGCGCGTGCATGCCTTTGGTACCCGTCGGGAACAGTACAAATGAGCCGGCCCCGCGACAAAGGGCTTGCGGTTCCGGCCAGCCGGTTAGGTCGCCTGTCGCGCCTTGGCTTCATGACCGCAGGTGTTGCAGGGAACATGGCAATCGGCGGCATGGCGCAGCTTGGCCGCGGGGAGCGCCCTGATTGGAGAGGGCTGCTGCTCACGTCGGCGAACGTCACGCGCATTGCTGACCAGCTTTCCAAGATGCGCGGCGCGGCGATGAAGATCGGGCAACTTGTCTCCATGGACGCCGGCGATGTGCTGCCACCCGAGCTTGCCGCGATTATGGCACGGCTGCGTGAGGATGCCGATTTCATGCCGCCAGCCCAGCTTAAGAAAGTGCTGGCGGGGCAGTGGCCAGAGGGATGGTTGCGGGAATTTTCCCGTTTTGACGTGCGTCCCATTGCGGCTGCCTCCATCGGGCAGGTCCACCGCGCACAATTGCGTGACGGTCGCGATCTGGCGGTCAAGGTTCAGTACCCCGGTGTGGCCCGTAGCATCGACAGCGATGTGGCGAATGTGGGGGCGTTGATCCGTATGTCGGGCATGCTGCCAAAGGGCTTTGCGTTTGAGCCATATCTGGCCGAGGCGGCCCTGCAGCTGCACGAAGAAACCGACTATCTAAGGGAGGCCTACTACCTCAATAGGTTCCGCGAGTTGCTCGCAGATGAACAGGGATTTACCCTGCCGCAAGTCCATGCAGACTGGAGCACACAAAGCATCCTCGCGATGAGTTTTGTCGCAGGAAAGCCGATCGAAGAGTCCGCGTCGGAAAGCCAGGAGCAGCGCAATCTGATCATGCAGAAGCTAATTGAGTTGTTTCTAAAAGAGGTGTTTGAATTCAAATTGATACAGAGCGATCCTAATTTCGCAAACTATCGCTATGGCCCAGTGACGGGTGATGTGGTTTTACTCGATTTTGGAGCGGTGCGGGAGATAAGTAGCGACATTTCAATGCTTTACATAAAGTTACTGATGGCAGGCGCTGGTGGGCAGCGGCGCGAACTTGAAGAACTGTCATTAAGTATTGGATTTATAGGTGAAAATACAAGTCGAGCGCATCGAGATCAAGTGCTTGATCTTATGCAGATGGCGTTTCATGGCCTGCGCACAACTGTCTGTGATTTCGCGGATACAACCCTCACACAGAAGATGCAGCGCGCGGGTGAAGCCTTGGCGCGTGACGGGTTTGTGCCACCCGTTATTCAAATGGATGCACTCTATGTGCAGCGAAAGTTGGCGGGCTTATATCTGCTGGGTGTAAAGCTGAAAGCGCGGCTGCCTGTTGGTCAGATGTTGAGCGATTATCTTGCGGGTTAAAGGGTGCGGAGCATGTTAGCCCCGCACTCTGCCTCAGCTCTTTTTTGTGTCGTCGACCACGTTCATTGTGGCGAGGCCGGAATTGCCCAACTCTACACCTGCGAAGGGTCCGCCGTGGCACATGTGGTTTGGATCATGCGGGTCCATGGGGGGCTCGTTGGACAGCACTTCTTGCGCGAATTTTTCGGCGTTGTCCGTAGGGCGGTAGCCCAGAAAGCTTGCCTTTGAATTGTCCACTGGCGCGCGGTCGTTGTTGCTGACGCCGTAGATTACAGCGAAGCCTGTGACCGGCGTTTCAATGCAGCGGGTGACCAACTGGATCAGGTCGTCATAGCTGAGCCATGATCCCAAAGCACGGGCATTGTTGACCTGTGCGCAGGACAGGATGCGCATGTGAACGCTCTCTACGCCGCGCTTTTCCCAGTACATGCGTCCCAGATCTTCGGAGAAGCACTTGGCAAGGCCGTAGAACGTATCGGGGCGGTGGGCCACTTCGGTGTTGATGAATTCGTTTTTGGGATACATGCCGACAGCGTGGATCGACGAGCCATAGACAACACGGCGCACGCCATGCCGCGATGCGGCTTCCCAGATGTTGTAGGAACCGATGAAGTTTGGTCCCAAAAGTTGCTCGAAGGGGCCTTCGTCCACGAAAGCGCCCATGTGTACCACCATTTCGGCGCCTTCGATGATGGCGTTCATGGCGTCAAAGTCCGCCAGATCGGCCTGCACATACCGCTCGCCTGCATAAAGCGTGCCTGGCTGCTCTTTGATATCGGTGGAAACGAGTTCGTCGCAGAGCGCGGTCAGCGGCTCACGCAGATAGGAGCCAAGGCGCCCTGCGGCACCAGTGAGGACTATTTTACTAAGCTTTTTGGGCATGTGGAGGCCTTTCGGGGTAGGTTATTTCAGTTGTTCTTGAACATCTGACAGAAGCGCATCGGTGGCGCGAGCCAGAAGCGTTGTATCGGTGCCGCAAGCAACGAAGGTGAAGCCTTCGTTCAACAGCTGTGCGGCGAAGGTGGCATCATTGACCAGCGTGCCTACGGGCATGCCCTTGGCGATCAGCTTTTGGGCGCAGGGACGGATCAGGTCCCAGACTTCGGCGTCTAAGGGCTTGCCCAGTTTGCCGATATCAGCAGCAATGTCAGCCGGGCCAAAGAAAATACCATGGACGCCATCAACGTCCGCGATAGCCTCGGCTTGGGCGATGGCGCTGCGCGACTCCAGTTGCAGCAGGACGGTCGTCTCATCCTCAACCCTGGAGAGGTAGTCAGGGATGCGGCCAAAGTTATTGGCACGCGTGGCGCCAGAGAACCCGCGCACGCCGCGCGGAGGGTAGCGTGTAGCGGCAACGGCGGCCTCGGCTTCGGCCACGGTATTGATCATAGGAAACAACAGGCCGCGCGCGCCAAGATCTAGCAGGCGCTTGACCATCACGGGGTCATTCCATTCGGGCCGCACGATTGTCGTGGTGCCTGTGGCGGCAAAGGCCTGCATCTGGCCCAACGTGCTGAAGTAATCGTTGGGTGCATGCTCCATATCAATCAGCGCCCAATCGAAACCTGCAGGGGCGGTGACTTCGGCTGCGAAAGCGCTCGACAAGCTGATCCATAGGCCAAGTTGTTTTTGCTTTGCGCGTAGGGCGTGTGTGAAGGGATTGTCAGGATAATCCACTAAATGTCCTCACCAGCAGCAACAGAAGCTTGTACTTTTTCAATCTCTGTTCTGCTCAGACCATAGTCATTGGCGGCAGAACTTGCGGTAATGTAACCTCTCGCCAAATCCCGCTTGATTGCGGCCTCATCGCGTTCTGACGCAGCGCCGTAACCTGCGCCGCCGGGAAATGCCATGTGTACGCGTGCGCCGTGGTGGACGAATTGGCGGCCTTTGCCTTTCATGGGCGTGCCGTCATCGCGGGCGATTGTAGTGGGCGCGCCATTGCCGCCACCGCGTCTCCCACGGGCAGGGTGATCTACACGGTCGAGCATCGCGGAGAGATCGAATTCATAGCCATCGCGTGCGCCCACTTCCATGAACTGACCCAAACCGCCACGCATTCGGCCAACGCCACCTGAATTGGGGCGCAATTCCTTGCGCCAAATGATCACTGGGCCTGCGTGCTCTGTGGCCTCAACTGGCATTGTCATCACGCCAGAGGGGAAGGCGGTTGCGTTCAGCCCGTCCACCTGCGGACGCGCGCCTGCACCGCCTGAGTTAAAGGTGAGCACTTCTGCACGGCGGGCATCAGCGGGTGCGTCCTTTAGGGGACGCAGTGAGACCTGAAAGTTGCACAAGCAGCCTGCGCCTTCGGCGGGGACCACATCAGGCAGGATTTTGTCCAGCGCGTCATAGACGGTGTCTGGCACGAAGTGACCGACGATGTGGCGCAGGGCCACGGGTGCCGGATGCAGCGCGTTTACGATGGTATTTTCCGGTGCATAAATCTCGAATGGGGCAAGGGATGCAGCGTTGTTGGGGATCTCCGGTGCAATCGCGCATTTGAGCGCGTAGCAGGCATAGGCTTTGGCATAGACCAGAGGACAGTTGATCCCCTTGGGGTCCAGCCCCGAAGTCCCCGTGAAATCGCTCAGGATGCGATCCTTGCTGATGGTAAGTTTTACTCGCAGGGTAATTGGCGTGGCGAAGCCGTCCACCGTCATCTCGCCAGTGGCTGAGGTTTGGGGCAGGGCAGCGAGCCGCTCCAATGTGGCGCGGCGCGAGTTGTTAAAGATGAACTCTGCGATGCCTGTCAGGTCATCTAGGTCGAACTCGGTCATCATCTCGATCAGGCGGCGGTGGCCGATTTCGTTGCAGGTAGCCAACGCGTAAAGGTCCCCGACCAGCTGGTCAGGCTCGCGTACGTTGCCGCGCACAATGCGCAGCAGGGTCTGGTCCACTTCACCACGGTCGGCAAAGCGCATGATCGGCAGGTACAGCCCTTCTTCGTAGACGGAGTTGGCATCTGCGCCGAACCCGCGCCCGCCGATATCGACGACATGGGCTGTACAGGCGAAAAAGCCCACCAGCGCGCCATGGTGGAACGACGGGGTAACCATGGTGATGTCATGCAGGTGGCCGGTGCCTTCCCATGGGTCGTTAGTCAGGTATACGTCGCCCTCGGCCATCGTTTCGCGGCCGATGCGGCGGATGAAATGGGCAACGGCATCGGCCATGGCGTTCACATGGCCTGGTGTGCCGGTGACGGCTTGCGCCAGCATCAGGCCGTCGGTGTCATAAACGCCTGCCGACAGATCGCCGGCCTCACGCACAGAGGTGGAAAAGGCCGTGCGCACCAGCGCTTGTGCCTGTTCCTCCACGACCGAGATCAGGCGGTTCCACATAACTTGATAAGCGACAGTTGACGGCGTGCTCATGCGTCTTGCTCCTTTGGAGTGATGTCGATGCAGCCGTCAGGCTGGCGGATCGCGCGTCTGCTGGAGGGGATGATGATCGTGGTTTCGTCCTCGGGAATCATTGCTGGGCCGTTAGCGATGTCACCAACGCGCAGGGTGTCGCGTGGAAAGATATAGCCGTTTTGCTTCGCGCCCAAGGCGGCGTCGAAGAACGTGCATTTGCCCTTCATCACGGCACTGCGTTCACCGTCGCTTTGCTCGGTCAGCGGGGTGTCTTGGGGCGGGGTCGTGGCATTAACAGACCATACGGTGATCTCGATATCCATACCCGCAACGGCGCGCCCGAAGAGGCGGGCGTAATCCGCCTCGAAGAGCGTTTTGAACAGGGCGGCGTCTGGGGCATTTGCCTGCGCAGGGGTGAGTGCGATGGGGATTTCCCAGCCTTGGCCCTTGTAACGCATATAGACTTTGTATTCCGCGATGATGTCCGCATCGGGTGCGCAAATTTGCACAAAAGCGGTGGCTTCGGATTGCAGTTCTGAGAGCAGGCTGCGCACTGTCGGCGCGTCAAACCCGTCCAGCGTCATGTAAACGGAGCGGGTCGCCTCAAAGCTGAACGGCGCGCGCAAGAACCCGATCGCAGAGCCTACGCCTGCGCCCGGTGGCACCAGCAACCGCTCAACCCCCAGCTTTTCGCACAGACGTGCGGCATGCAGCGGGGCTGCACCGCCAAAGGCGATCATCGTGTATTCTGACAGATCCTCGCCGTTCTCCACAGCATGCACGCGCGCTGCGTTTGCCATGTTTTCGTCCACCACTTCAGACAGGCCGAAGGCGGCGGTCATGTCATCCAGCCCGAGCGGCGCACCAAGGGTTTCAGCAATCGCAGATTTTGAGGCTGTCACATCAAGCGTGATTGATCCACCAGCGAAATTGTCACTATCAAGCTTTCCAAGCACCAGATCGGCATCGGTCACCGCGGGTTTCAAGCCACCGCGCCCGTAGCAGGCAGGCCCGGGCTCGGACCCGGCACTATGCGGGCCCACTCGGATCTGGCGCATGCTGTCCACATGGGCCAGCGACCCACCGCCTGCGCCAATTTCGACCATGTCGATCACGGGGATCGAGATGGGCATGCCGGAGCCTTTCTTGAACCGGTAGCTGCGGGCAACCTCGAACACGCGGGAGGTTTTCGGGGTCTGGTTCTGGATCAGGCAAATCTTGGCGGTAGTCCCGCCCATGTCAAAGCTCAGCACCTTGTCCAACCCGTAGCGCGCGGCGATATGCGCAGCAAAGACTGCCCCGCCAGCAGGGCCGCTTTCGACAAGCCGCACAGGGAATTCTGCCGCACTTTCCAGCGATATGATGCCGCCGCCCGAGTGCATCAGGAAGATCGCGCAATCCACACCCGTTTCGCGCAGGCGGCCCTCAAGGCGACCCAGATAGCTTTTCATTAGCGGTTTGATATAGGCGTTGGCAACAACAGTGTTGAAACGCTCGTATTCTCGCATTTGCGGGCTGACCTCGCAACTGATCGAGATCGTGACATCCGGCAGGCGTGCCGCCAGCACGCCGCGGACCAGCCGCTCATGCGCGGGGTTAAGATAACTGTGCAGCAGGCCAATCGCGACGCTTTCATAACCAGCCAATGCAATCGCCTCGACGACAGGTTCGATATCGGCGGGGTCCAACGGGATCAGCTCGGCGCCGGTGGCATCAATGCGGCCCGGCACGGTATAGCGCATCTGGCGCGGCAGCAGCGGCTCCGGCAGTTGTAGGTTGAGGTCGTATTGTTCGAACCGCGACTCGGTGCGCATTTCGATCACATCGCGGAAGCCTTCGGTGGTAATCAGCGCGGTTTTCGCGCCACGCCGTTCAATCAAGGCGTTGGTGGCAAGAGTGGTGCCGTGGATAATCTGGGTGATGTCGTGCGGTGTGATACCCGCTTTGGCGCACACAGCCTGCATCCCGTCGAGGATCGCCTGCTCGGGTGCGTCATATTTGGTCAGCACCTTGGTCGAGAAACTCTCGCCGCGCGTTTCCAGCACCACATCGGTGAATGTGCCACCGATATCCACGCCGAGGCGCGCGTCCTGCCTGCTCATATTCTTGTCCTGTCTTAAAGTTTGATGTCGTAGGTTACCCACGGCGTGCGGGTGGCGACACGGTCATAAACGCCGCGCGCGCGGTAGTTGTCCTCGGCGGTGATCCAGCGGATCACGCCCCAGCCTTTTTCGCGGCCCACAGCGCTGACAGCGTCGATCAACGCCTGTGCCGCACCGCTGCCGCGTGCGGTGGGGTCCACAAACAGATCATCCAGAAAACCGCTGGTGATGGCCCTCAAGGTTGAGACGAAGGGGCGGTAGTGGGTGAAGCCGATCAACTTGCCGTCTTGCTCAGCGACAAGGCAGTTCGAGCCGTGGTCGGGATCGTTCAGCCAGCCCCAAACCGTCTCGCGCATCTGCGGTGTCTGTTCGACGGCGTAGAATTTAGCATAGCCCTGAAACAGGGTTTCCCAAGCGGCTTTATCGCTTGGCTCAAGGGGGCGGATGGTGACAGACATGACAGGCTCCTTGCAGGTCAGATGACAGCGGTTTCAAGAAATCGGGTGCCGGTGGTGGCGCGGTTGACGTCAAAGGCCGACAGATCAAGACTGCGGTACTCGCCATAGGTGATCAGTTCGGCGATGCCGCGCCCCATGGCAGGGGATTGTTGCAGGCCGTGGCCGGAAAATCCGTTGACGAAGATGAAATTCGGGCATTCCTGTGCGCGGCCCAGCAGCGCGTTTTGATCCAGCGTGTTATAGGCATAATGCCCGACCCACTGGTTGATGACTTTGACCGCTTCGAATTGCGGGATGCGGGTGGCGATCGCAGGCCATACCTTTTGCTCCCAAATGCTGTGATCAAAGATAAAATCGTCATAGGCGACGTCGTCATCCTCGTCCGGTGGGCAGCCAGCCAGATAGTATTTCCCCTCCGTGCGTACATGTACGCCAGAGGGATCAATCGTAAGCGGCAGGTCGCGATCCAGCGGTTCGGCTGCGTCGAACACGAATGTATAGCGCTTGCGCGGCACCACGGGAATTTCTAGCCCTGCCATGCGCGCGGTCGCCGCCGCGCGAGGACCCGAAGCATTGACCAGCGCGCCGCAGTCGATTCGTGTGCCATCGCTCAGGGTCACGCTTTGCACGGCGTTGCCTGCGCGGGTGATGGCCGTCACTTCGCCGTGGATATATTCGACGCAGTTCGCGCGCGCGCTGCGTTTGAACCAATCAAACATCGTGCCGCCGTCGAAATAGCCTTCATCCACAAGATTGTGGTTGCCGGCGATGATGTCATCCAGCTGGTAGAAGGGGTAAGCGGCGGCGATCTCTTTGCGGGAAAGGTGGCGGGTGCCTGCGCCCAACGCTTCTTGCACGGCCTGCGCACGTTCCAGCGTGAGGGCAAACTCAGGCGTATCGGCCAGATACAAATAGCCAAAGCTATGCAGCGATAGATGCGGGACGTCGGGATTGCCGCCCATGAATTGGCGGAAATTCTTGATAAACTCTGCGCCGAACTGGCTGACCTGAATGTTGGTGGCATTACTGAACTGCTGGCGAATGCAGCTGTTGGTGTGCGAGGTCGAGGCGAAGGCGTAGGTCGGGTCACGCTCGACCACCAGAACCTTGCCGTCAAAACCGGCCATCTGGGTCAGCCACCAAGCTACGGCAGAACCGTAGATGGCGCCGCCAACGATTAATACATCATAACTTGAGCGGGATGGAGCCTGCATAGAAGTGCTTTCTGCTGAACGAACACCGGCACGATAACCACGGCTCGGATGCTTTGCCCAGAGATATCATCAAGGATCAAATGGCGATGCAATGGCACGCGCAACCATTTCAAGCCTGTCCTGCCCATAGAACATATCGCCGCCTATAAAATAGGTCGGAGAGCCAAAGACATTCCGTTCGATCGCCTCTTGGGTGTTGGCACTGAACCGCTCTTGCATCTGCGCGCTTGTTGCGGCGGCGTGTATGGATGCCGCGTCCTCTTCGCATGTCTGGGCTAGTGCGTGCAGTGTTTCGGGGTCGGAAATATCGACGTCATCGCGCCAGTGCGCTTGCAGAATGGCAAAGCTGAGGCGGTCGGGGTCGGATGCGGCCATGATCATACCGCTAGCAAGTGCAAGCGGGTTGTCGTGGTGGGTTGGTCGATGGCAGAGGATCGGCAGGTCACGCCACTGCGCCCATCTGCTCAGCTCGCGGCCAAAGAAATAGTCGATATGCGCTGCACTTCGTCCTTTAAACCCCGGCGCGCCTGCGCTGGCGATCACAGGCAGGAAATCAAATGGCCGATGCGCGATGGTCCATCCGGCATCCTGCGCGATCTGCGTCAGGGCAGGGGCACCCAGATAGGCATAGGCGGAATGGGCCGAGTAGAAATATTCTATCACATTATTGCTCATGGTGATCCTTTCGGGGGCATTTGTCGTGTGGTTGTTTGACTTTGCACGCGGATGCGCCACTCTCATGACCGTATGGTAAGGGTGTCATTGGATGGACCGTCAAGAGATAGAAGTTTTGATCGGGCGGGTAGCGATGAATGATCGCGAGGCGTTCTCGGGTCTGTATGACGCGACTTCAGCGAAACTTTTCGGGGTATGCCTGCGTGTGTTGCACAACAGATCAGCCGCCGAGGATGCTATGCAGGACAGTTTTGTAAAGGTTTGGAAGCACGCGTCGCGCTACCAGTCCAACGAGCTTAGCCCGATGACGTGGCTGATCACCATTGCCCGCAACACGTCCATTGACCGGCTGCGGGCCACGCGCAAGGGCCACGTGGATATTGACGCCCCGGGGCTTGAGCTTGCTGCCGCCACCGCGGGACCTGAGCAGTTGGCTGTGGCGGCCGGTGAAGCGCGGCGGCTGACCAGATGTCTGGATGAGCTGGCCGAGGATCGCGGTGCTGCGGTGCGCGGTGCTTACCTTGACGGGAAAACCTATGCCGATCTGGCGAAGACGGTTTCCGTCCCGCTCAATACCATGCGCACATGGCTGCGCCGTGGCCTGATTTCGTTGCGGGAGTGCATGAGCCGTGAGTGAGGGACCCGAAATGGTAGATGAGAGCACGCCGCAGGGCGATAACCTGCTGGCCGCTGAGTTGGTGCTTGGTCTGCTTGCGGGCGACGAGCAGCGTGATGCACTGACGAAGAGCCGCACGGAGCCGACTTTTGCCGCTTTGGTAGCCGGTTGGCAGGAACGCTTTGTCCCTATGACCGATGCTATCGAACCGGTTGCACCGCCGCGCCGCGCCAAAAAACGCCTTCTCAAACGTTTGTTCAATACTATGCCTGTGCCGCTGTCACAGCGGTTGTGGGTTTGGAAAGGGCTTAGCGTGGCCGCCTTGGCCGTTGCCACCTATTTGGGGGTCCAGCAGCTTGCGGTTAATCCGGTCTCGGGTACGGATGCGCTTTATGCGACCCAGCTTAGTAGTACTGACGTCCCGCTTCAGGTGCTCGCCGTATTTGATAGTGCGCGCGGCGATGTGGCGCTTAGCCGTGTCGCAGGCAAAGAGGGCGAAAGCCGCGCGTTCGAGCTGTGGGCGATTGTGCCGGAGGCTGCTCCTGTTTCATTGGGCGTACTGTCGGAGGAGGCGACCATGCGCGTCTCGTTGCCGCAAGCGTTGCGTGACCGTGCGGGTGAGCTGACACTCGCGATCTCGGACGAGCCAGCGGGCGGATCACCCACTGGTGCGCCCACAGGTAGCATCCTTGCAGCAGCGCCCCTTACAGAGCTCTAGTTTAACTAAAGACCCCTTTCATCGATATGAGTGAAACCTTTGAACTGATTGAACCGTAGCTCTTGAGACATGCTGGTTAACTGGTGTCTGGGTAATTTGTGCGAATGTCGCTTTAACGAGGACGGCCCGCAGCAGTGCGTGCCGGAGTGATGAGTAGACAGAAGGCTCGGCATGAAAATGTGGCGCATTCCGGATTTTGGGGCACACAAGGAGCCTCGAAATTTTTCTTCGAGGCTTCTTATTCAGGTCGATGGCCGCTTATGACGGCACTGGGTGAGCGACCTTGCGGCGGCCAACCCAGTGCTTATCCAAGCTGACATCAGCGAAAGTTCACTTTGAGCCCGTTGTGCTGGATGCTGCATCACGCACCAATGTCTGTTCTGATGAGAGGGCAATGCGCCTACCTATCGTGGTGACCTCACAATGGTTGTTCTTGGAGAGAATGAGTGTTTCCGTTCATCTTCCGCATTCAAGAGGCTCCTCAGAAGGTCGAATTTCGGCAGATCAAAGCGTATTGTACCCAATTTGCACCGCCAGCACCGCGCTCCCGTCCTGGCTAAAATAGACATTCACCTTCATTGAATACGGAACTACTGCCCTAACGCGAGCCAGAACGCCGCGTGTGGGAAATTCTGGTTCATTGTTGCGAATGGACCATTGCGCCGTAATGCGAAGTGCATCGTCGCTAGCCTCCACATAAGGGTTCTCAGAGCTGAAACTGTCTGGCGACATCGAAAACCCCTGCGCTTCCATGAAAGGGCGGGACGCTTCGATCCCTCCCAGTGCGGATAGAAGCCGGAAAATGCACACTTCAGCTTCGGTAGTCCAGTTGATCCGTTCCCAATCTATCCTCAGCCGCTCTGGCGATTGCTGGTTCTCTGTTCCGGCCACGAGGCAGGAATGCGGGTCGGGGAATCGCGCTGCCACTTCCAGTGCAGTATCGTTCATTTCGCGGGTATATCGGGTTGCATATGGCGGAACGTCAATCGAAGTTTGAAGTGATTGGTTTCGTGAATTAATTTTGGACCAGTCCCAATCAGGTAACAGCCAGACGACAATAATTGTGAGAAAGAGAACTTGAAGCTTTCCCCCCTCTGTCAGGGTTGTTGTCCGCTGCTCTACTTTTCTCTAACTTCCAGGTG
>NZ_JBALVJ010000037.1:0-40112 GCF_036961165.1 Sulfitobacter sp.
GTTCGGGTTGGATACATCTTAGCACGCTGTCCAATTTTGCCGGACCACTTCATTCGGACACTCCATAACCAATACGTTTAAAACCAATAACTTAATCATTGATAATGCCGGCGCTGTCAGACGAATGCGAACCAGTCTCAGTCTGTCGCAACCTTGATCTATTAGGCTGCGCACAGAGCACGCCACTCAGCCAGAGCGACGGCGAGGTTCAGATTAAAATTTACTCGGTTATTTCGATGACGCTCCTCGTTGAAGTGGTTGTGAACAGAGGCATGAACTGAGACGGATTTCTGTAAAGTTCGCATGCACCTGAAGCGCAGAATGGCTAGTTCCCGCCTTCGAAATGGCTGGTGGGAAGTATCTGCCTGGTTGTTAATCCAACGGCCGATTTCCGGTTTATCTGCGTTGCCGATTACCTTCATCGCGGCGCCGTAGGATCGTAGTTGGTAGGTGACGAAAACGCCAGCCCAACCATGGCATTTCATGGTTTTCCCGAGGAAGTTCAATGCTGCCTTTCGATCACGTCGCTTCATGACGAAGCTCCCCAGACCTTCTCCTTCGTGATCCACAGCTTGCTAAAGGTAGTGCATCTCGCCGTTGATCTTCGCGAACACCTCGTCAAGGTGCCAGCACCAGCGGCTCGAACGCATCGTCAAAACCCGACGTTTGCGGATCTCCGCGGCAAACAGCGGGCCAAATCTGTTTCACAAAAATTGAACCGTCTCATGGCTGACCTCGATGCATCGTTCATGCAACAGATCTTCCACATTGCGAAGCGAAAGTGGAAACCGCACGTACATCATAACCGCCAAACGGATGATCTCAGGGAATGTTTTGAAGTAGCGGAAGAGGTTCTGTTTTGTCATCCACAAACGCTAAGAGACCACCCTGCCCGCTTCAAGCCAGTTTCTTTTGTCACTGCCGTCGACAGCCTTCAGGGCCGCCGCTGCAGTCGGGCTTTTATGGGATGACAAGTTATCCAGGATTTTCACATCACCGCTCTGCAGGGTCGGTGCCAACGGGGTCTTTAAGTAGAGATCGCACAACTCCCCGTTGATCGCATCATCGATGATCCAAGGGGCATCCAGCCGATCATGGCGCAGGGCGGCGATGAATGTCTGGGTTTTCCAGTGGCCGAAGGGCGCGTGATCGATCAGGCGCGCATCTTTTGGTGACCAGCCGGTGGTCTTGCCATATTTATCTTTAGTGAGGTATCATCGATAAATCCTATTCATGGCAATAGGTTACGCATGAAGTTCTGACGCTGTGTGATCCAGATATGGCGAGCCTGCTGGACCTCAGGCCGCTTCTGCGCGGCGGCTTGGAGGTCCTTTTTTTGTGTCAGCCCGAAGCTACGCAGGACGCGCCAGACCGAGACGTGGTGGATCGTGATGCTGTGACGACCCACCAGTTCCAACACCAGATTATCCAAGGTCAAATCCGGCTTTGCCACCATCCGCGCCTCGATCCAGCCCCGAAGGCTGGCCAGCTTGCCATTACGCCGCCATTGCCTGCGCGCGCTGCTCCAGTCCACCTGTTTCCCGCTTCAAGATCAACATATCGTTGACGAATTTTACTGAACCACTGAACCGCGCTCCTGCCGCACGGTGTGAATGTCCTTCCTCCACGAACGCCACAACTCGCTCACTAAGCGCCAAAGGATGTGGTCTGCCCATCTCATGCCCCCATATCTGTCAATCGAGAGGAAAGCACAGAACAAGCAGCCTGGGAAACCTGAATCGGGTTGGACGCAACACGCTCTATAGGCGCTGAAGTCCGCCTTCGAGAGCCGTAGGCAGATTTCATATCCCCACCCGAACTTTCAATCTTGAAACTTTAGACTTGAAATATCTAGCGCGCCCGATAGACTCTTTTTCATATTAGATCAGGAGAGACCCGATGCGTATTGCTTGTCTAGGGGGTGGACCGGCCGGTCTGTACTTCGCAATTTCCATGAAGCTCCGTCAGCCCGATGTGGACATCACGATATTCGAGCGTAACAAGCCTGATGATACCTTCGGTTGGGGTGTAGTTTTGTCGGACGAGACGCTGGGTAACCTTGCCAAGAACGATCCGGTGAGCGCCAAGACAATCGAAAGCCATTTTGCCTATTGGGACGACATCGCGGTCCATTATCGCGGCACCAAGCAGCTGTCGACAGGGCACGGTTTTTGCGGCATCGGACGCAAGCAACTATTGCTGGATTTGCAGGCGCGGGCAGCGGTGCTGGGCGTGGGACTGGAGTTTGAACACAACGTCGAAAGCGTTGCCGAATTTGCCAAGGGATTTGATCTGGTTGTCGCCTCCGATGGTCTCAATTCCGCTACGCGGACCGAGTTCAAGGACATCTTCAAACCCGATATCGAAATGCGGACCTGCAAGTTCGTCTGGTTTGGCACACATCAGAAATTCGATGACGCCTTTGCATTTATTTTCGAGGAGACCGACAAAGGTTGGCTCTGGGCGCATGCCTACAGCTTTGACGATACCACATCGACCTTTATTGTGGAGTGTGATCAGGCCACCTTTGACGCTTACGGTTTTGGCGACATGACCCAGCAAGAAAGCATTGTCACCTGCGGGGAGATATTCACGGATCACCTTGACGGCCATGCGCTGCTGACAAATGCGCACCACATTCGCGGCTCTGCATGGATCAATTTCCCGCGCGTGTTGTGCGAAAAATGGAGCCATGAGAATATCGTGCTGATGGGCGATGCCTCCGCCTCCGCGCATTTCTCGATCGGCTCGGGCACCAAGCTGGCGCTGGAAAGTGCGATTGCGCTGGCTGATTATGTGACTGAAAAAGACACGCTTGCCGAAGCCTTTGCCCTTTATGAGGAAGAGCGCCGCATTCAGGTTTTGCGTCTGCAATCCGCCGCGCGCAACTCGCTTGAGTGGTTCGAGGATATCCATCGTTATCTGCATCTGGACCCTGTGCAGTTCAACTATTCCCTGCTGACCCGCAGCCAGCGGATCAGCCATGAAAACCTTCGCCTACGCGATCCTGCATGGCTGGAGAGTGCCGAAAAATGGTTTCAGACCCGTGCGGGCAATACAGCAAACAAAGTTCGTGCGCCTATGTTTGCCCCCTTCAAACTGCGTGAGATGGATTTGGGAAACCGCATCGTCGTCTCGCCTATGGCGCAGTACAAAGCCGTCAACGGCAGCCCCACCGATTGGCATTTTGTCCACTACGCGGAGCGCGCAAAAGGTGGCGCGGGACTGCTCTATACCGAGATGACATGTGTGAGCGCGGATGGCCGCATCACGCCTGGCTGTCCTGGCCTCTACGCACCAGAGCATGAGGCCGAATGGGCGCGCCTCACAAGGTTTGTGCATGCTGAGACGGCAGCGAAAATCTGTTGCCAGATCGGGCATGCGGGGCGCAAAGGCTCGACCAATCTGGGCTGGGAAGGAATGGACAAGCCGCTGGCCTCGGGCAACTGGGACCTAATGTCAGCCTCCGACATTGCATGGGCGAAAGGCAACGCCGTGCCCCGCGCCATGACGCGCGACGACATGGATGCGGTCAAAGCTGAGTTTGTCGCCGCCGCCGAAATGGCCGAGCGCGCGGGTTTCGACATGATCGAGCTGCACGCAGCACATGGCTATCTGGTGTCCTCGTTCATCTCGCCGCTGTCCAATACGCGAGGCGATGAATACGGCGGCAGTCTCGAAAACCGCATGCGCTATCCCTTGGAGATATTTAGTGCCATGCGTGCAGTCTGGCCTGCGGCCAAGCCGATGTCGGTGCGCATCTCTGCCTCCGACTGGGCCGGTGACGATGGCGTGACCCCCGAAGAGGCAGTGCTGATCGCAAAGGCGTTCTCGAACGCGGGTGCGGATATCATAGACGTCTCTGCCGGCCAGACCTCCACCACAGGCAAGCCGGTGTACGGCCGCATGTTCCAGACCCCGTTCAGCGATCGCATCCGCAACGAAGCGGGCGTGGCCACCATGGCTGTCGGCAACATCTATGAGGCGGATCATGTCAATTCAATCCTCATGGCAGGGCGTGCCGATCTAGTCTGTCTGGCCCGTCCGCATCTGGCCGATCCCTACTGGACCCTGCATGCCGCCACCGCAATCGGGGACCGCGACATGGCATGGCCCCTGCCCTATGAGGCAGGCCGCGATCAAAGCTGGCGTCTTGCCGACAAGGAAACCGAAGTGGAAAAGGTATGACAACCGCACCCGCGCAGGACATGCACGATCAACACGTGATCATCACGGGCGGCGGCACAGGTGTGGGTGCGCAGATTGCACTTTCCTTTGCACAGTGCGGCGCGCAGGTGACTGTCCTTGGCCGGCGGATAGAACCTTTACAAGACGTGGCCGACAGGACCGGCGCACTGGCGCTGACCGCCGACGTCACCGACCGCGCATCGCTTGATGCCGCCCTTGACCGCGCTCGCGAGGTGCACGGCCCCGTCAGCATCGCCATCGCCAATGCGGGTGCTGCCGACAGTGCGCCCTTTTCCAAAATGTCGGTGGACGCATTCCAATCCTCGCTTGATGTCAATCTGACGGGTGTATTTAACCTGTGGCAAGCCGCCCTGCCCGACATGCTGAAACTTGGCGGCGGGCGGATGATCGCGGTTGCTTCAACGGCGGGCCTCAAGGGTTATTCCTACGTCAGCCACTATTGCGCCGCCAAGCATGCTGTCGTGGGCCTGACCCGCGCGCTCGCGCTGGAGCTTGGGCCCAAAAAGATCACCGTCAACGCAATCTGTCCGGGGTTCATCGAGACACCTTTGCTGGAAAAGTCCATCGAGAAGATCATCGCAAGCACCGGCATGCCGGATTCCGACGCCCGTGCCTCCCTGATGTCGGGAAATCCGCAAAAACGCTTTGTGCAGACCTCTGAAGTAGCAGGCGCTGCGATCTGGTTGTGCAGCCAGTCTGCGTTCAGCGTGAATGGCCACGCCCTCGCGCTGTCGGGAGGCGAGGTATGAAAAATGCACCCACATTGCGCGCTGGAGTCCCGTCTCAAGTCGTCTCTAAACAGCGGCTCAGGGTATGGTTGCGGCTGCTCAAAATCAACAAAGCGGTGGAGGCAGAACTGCGCAACCGACTGCGCACTCAGTTTGCCACAACCCTGCCACGCTTTGACGTGATGTCAGCGCTCTACCGCAACAAAAACGGCCTGAAGATGAGCGAGCTGAGCCGCCTGCTGATGGTGTCGAACGGAAATGTGACGGGCATCGTGGACCGGCTGACCACTGACGGACTGATCCTGCGCGTGGCTGTGCCCGGTGACCGCCGTGCTGCCTGCGCGCTGCTGACCGCCAAGGGCCGCACCGAATTCGAGAGGCAAGCCGTGGCTCATGAAGCATGGGTGGCAGAGTTGCTCTGTGGGCTGGATGAAGATAACTGCGCGCACGCGCTTGGACTGCTCGCTGCGGCGCGCTTGAACCCTACGGAGAACCCCAAATGAACACCGAACCAAAATACTTCAAACTGGACATCGCAGACCGCATTGCGACCGTCGCACTGGACCGCCCCGAGCGTAAAAACCCGCTGACCTTCAACAGCTACGGCGAATTGCGCGACTGGTTCCGTGACCTGCATTATTCCGATGATGTGGACGCAGTGGTGTTTGCCTCCAACGGCGGCAATTTCAGCTCTGGCGGCGATGTGCATGACATCATCGGGCCGCTGACAAAAATGAGCATGAAAGAGCTGCTGGCCTTTACCCGCATGACCGGCGATCTGGTCAAGGCAATCATCAATTGCGGCAAGCCCGTTATTGCGGCCATCGACGGAGTTTGTGTGGGCGCGGGGGCGATCATCGCCATGGCCTCTGATCTGCGCATTGCCACGCCTGCGGCCAAGACCGCGTTCCTGTTCACCCGCGTAGGCCTTGCGGGCTGTGACATGGGCGCTTGCGCCATTCTGCCGCGCATCATCGGTCAGGGCCGCGCTGCCGAACTGCTCTATACCGGCCGCTCGATGAGTGCGGATGAAGGCTTTGCTTGGGGTTTCCACAACAAGCTGGTGTCGGCGGAGGAACTGGACAGCGCCGCCCGCGAAATGGCAATGCGCATCGCGGCAGGCCCTAACTTCGGCAACATGATGACCAAGACGATGCTGGCGCAGGAATGGTCGATGTCCATCGAACAAGCCATCGAGGCCGAGGCACAAGCACAAGCGATCTGCATGAAAACCGTCGATTTCGAGCGCGCATACAATGCTTTCGTCGCCAAGGAACGCCCCGTTTTCGAAGGCAACTAAACGCGGACACAACAACAAAGAGAGACCGGAGCAATGGCAGATAAATCATTCTTGAAGTGGCCCTTTTTCGAAGATAGACACCGCGAATACGCGCAAGAGCTTGACGATTGGGCATCTGGCGCTCTGGCCTCGGTCGATCACAGCGACAATGATCAGGCGTGCCGCGATCTGGTGCGGCTGATGGGGGATGCGGGATGGCTGATGCCCACCAGCGCACCCGATGGCGCCCCGCTGGATGTCCGCACCCTGTGTCTGAGCCGCGAGACCCTGGCGCGTTATGACGGGCTGGCTGATTTCGCCTTTGCGATGCAAGGCTTGGGGACGGGTGCCATTTCACTGTTCGGCACCCAAGCACAGCGCGACGAATGGCTGCCGCTGACCCAACGCGGCAAAGCAATATCGGCCTTCGCGCTGACAGAGCCACAATCAGGCTCTGATGTGGCCAATTCGACCCTGACCGCCACGCGCGACGGCAACGACTATATCCTTGATGGCGAAAAGACGTGGATTTCAAACGGTGGCATCGCTGACGTCTACACGCTGTTTGCCCGCACGGGTGACGCACCGGGTGCGCGCGGATTGTCGGCCTTTGTTGTGCCTGCGGACCTGCCGGGGTTTGAAGTGGTGGAGCGTTTGCAGGTCATCGCACCGCATCCGCTGGCCACCCTGCGCTTTACCGGTTGCCGGATCCCTGCCAGCGCAATGCTGGGCGATAGCGGTCAAGGCTTCAAAATCGCCATGGGCGTTCTGGACGTGTTCCGCTCGACCGTGGCAGCTGCGGCACTGGGCTTTGCGCGCCGCGCGCTGGACGAGGCGCTTCACCGTGTCACCACCCGCCATGTTCAGGGCGCACCGCTGTTTGACCTCCAGATGGTGCAGGGTCACATTGCGGACATGGCGCTGGACATTGATGCCTCTGCCCTGCTGATCTACCGCGCGGCATGGACCAAGGATTCCGGCGCGCCTAGGATCACCCGCGAGGCCGCGATGGCTAAGCTGTTCTCGACTGATCAGGCGCAAAAAGTCATCGACAAGGCCGTACAACTGCATGGCGGTGACGGCGTGCGACACGGCATGAAGGTCGAAGAATTGTACCGCGATATCCGCGCCTTGCGGATTTATGAAGGTGCATCGGACGTCCAGCGTGTTGTGATTGCCCGTCAGGCGATTGCCGATCATCAGGGGGGATAGACCATGCTAGGTCACACCGGTCACACCGACAGCTTCACGCGCGACAATCTGCCCCCCGAGGACCAGCAGCCGGATTTCCTGTTGACCGGTTTTGACTATCCCGAACATCTGAACGCGGCCGTAGAACTGACCGATGCGATGGTGACGCGCGGATTTGGCGACAACATCGCGCTGATCGGCAATGGCCGCCGCCGCACCTACAAAGAGCTGACAGACTGGACCAACAGGCTGGCCCATGCGCTGGTCAAAGATCTGGGCGTGAAGCCCGGCAACCGCGTGCTGATCCGCTCGGCCAATAACCCCGCCATGGTCGCCTGTTGGCTGGCCGCAACCAAGGCAGGCGCGGTTGTGGTCAACACCATGCCAATGCTGCGCGCGGGCGAATTGTCTAAGATCGTGGACAAGGCCGAGATTACCCATGCGCTGTGTGACACGCGCCTGATGGAAGAGTTGATCTCCTGCGCGAAGGACAGCAAATTCCTGAAATCAGTCGTAGGGTTTGACGGCACCTCGAACCACAACGCGGAACTGGACCGCCTTGCGCTGGAAAAAACTGTGGCCTTTACTGCTGTGGATACGGGCCGTGATGATGTCGCACTTCTGGGTTTCACCTCCGGCACCACGGGCGATGCAAAGGCCACGATGCACTTTCACCGCGATCTGCTGATCATCGCAGACAGCTATGCGCGCGAAGTGCTGGACGTGCAGCCCGAAGATATCTTCATCGGCTCCCCGCCGCTGGCGTTTACCTTCGGCCTAGGCGGTTTGGCGATCTTCCCGCTGCGCTTTGGTGCGGCGGCTACCCTGCTGGAAACAGCAAGCCCGCCCAACATGATCGAGATCATCGAGAAATACCGCGCCACGATCTGCTTTACCGCCCCCACTGCCTACCGCTTTATGATGCGCGCGATGGAGGAAGGCGCGGACCTGTCCTCGCTCCGCGCTGCCGTCTCTGCGGGCGAGACGCTGCCAAAACCCGTCTATGATGAATGGATGGCCAAGACCGGCAAGCCCATGCTGGACGGCATCGGTGCGACCGAGATGCTGCATATATTCGTCACCAACCGCTTTGACGATCACCGCCCCGCCTGTACCGGCAAGCCCGTAACAGGGTTTGAGGCGAAAGTGATCGGCGAGGATGGCACGGAAGTGCCGCGCGGCACCGCCGGACGGCTGGCCGTGCGCGGTCCAACGGGCTGCCGCTATCTCGCGGATGACCGTCAACGCGTCTATGTGCAGGACGGCTGGAACATCACCGGCGACACCTTTGTGATGGACACGGACGGCTATCTGCATTTCGCCGCACGCAACGACGACATGATCGTTTCGTCCGGCTATAATATCGCCGGCCCCGAAGTGGAGGCCGCCCTGCTGTCGCACCCCGCCGTGCTTGAATGTGGCGTGATCGCTGCCCCCGAAGAAGCGCGTGGCAACATCGTAGAGGCGCATGTGGTGCTGGCAGAGGGCTATACCCCAAACGCGGACACCGTGCGCGCACTACAAGAGCATGTGAAAAACACCATCGCCCCCTATAAATACCCCCGCTCGGTGAAGTTCATCGCCGAATTGCCTAAGACGGCAACAGGCAAGGTGCAGCGCTTCCGCCTCAGGAGTGAGACATGACGTTTACCTTCCCCCAGAAAGTTCTGTTCAAGCATTGCGATCCCGCTGGTATCGTTTTCTTTCCGCGGTATTTCGAGATGATGAATGATTGTGTCGAGATATTTTTCGACCACATCGGCCATCCCTTCGAGAACATGCATAAGGACGGCGGCGTCCCCACCGGCAAAATCGAAGCGCGGTTTCACGCGCCCTCGCGCCACGGCGATCACCTGTTGCTAAAGCTGACAGGCCACCGCATCAGCCGCGCAACATTTGATTTCACCATCGAGACAAGCTGCGCAGGCCAGCCCCGCATGAGCTATGCCGCAACGCTTGTTTTCATCAACGCGCAGGGAAAGTCGACGCCATGGACGGACGATCTGCGCGCCGCACTTACCCCCTACATCAATAACGAGGCTTGAAATGACACACTCTCTTATTGCGCCCGACGGATGGGCCCCCGCAAAAGGCTATGCAAACGGCGTTCTAACCAAAGACGGACTGCTGTTTGTCGGCGGACAGATCGGCTGGAATGCCGATCAGGTGTTCGAGACCAGCGATTTCATCGGCCAGATGGAACAGACCCTGCGCAATATCCTCAATGTGGTGGAAGCGGCTGGCGGCACCGCCGAAAGCATCACGCGCCTGACGTGGTTTGTGATCGACAAAAAGGAATATGCCGCGCGTCAGGCCGAAGTGGGCGCCGCCTACCGCAAGGTACTCGGCAAACATTTTCCAGCCATGACGATGGTTGTTGTCTCGGCACTGGTCGAGGATGAAGCCCTGATCGAGATCGAGGCCACCGCCGTTATCAACTGACCGGCTATGCGAATATGCGGGGGGACACGGTTGCCGCCGTCAGGCCGATGCCCCCTCGGCGCGCGTAAGGGCCAATCCGTCGCACAGCGTCGACAGCTGGCAGAAGTGATTGAACGACAGCATCACGCAGAGCGGCAAAATCCCGAGCAGATCGGTTTTCGATAGCAAGCCAACTATGGCCAGCGGTGAAATACTCTCCACTGTAATGCGGGGCGGATTATGCCCACGGTTCACCAGCCATGTCGCCACCAACCGGCTGGCCCCGATTGTAATGGTCGGCAGTATCCACTCTGCCGCTGCCATCCGCTCGGACAACTGGTCTGGCGGACAGGTGGCCATCGAGTTCTGCGCCCCGCAGATCACTGCTGTTTCCTCGTGATAGAGTACTTTATGCGCCAGATCGGGGGGCAGGCGCAGCGGGTCGATCCGACCCAGAACAAGGTCGATCCCCCCCCCACCCCCCCGACAGACGCTCGGCCAGACGCAACTCGTCACCTTCGTCGATGATCAGATGCACACCCGGCAAGACCTTGTGTAGCTGGACATAAAGGTCGGGCAAAAGATAGGCAGTGGCCACGGGAAACGTTCGCAGACGGGCGTGCCCCATGCCGCCTTTCTGGACCATCTCCAATTCGTCATGATCGGCGCGTAGATCCGACAGGATCAGGCCCGCCCGTTTGACCATCATATCCCCCACAGCAGTGATCCAGATCCGTCGCCGGTTGCGGGGGGAACAGGGCCACGCCCAGAATATCCTCAATGTCTTGCAACATCTTGGTGGCAGTGGAATAGGCCATGTTCATCTCTGCGGCCACGCGCGCCAGATTGGGATTACGGCCCAGCCGACCCAGAAAATCGAAATGCCGTATCCGCAGCCTGCCGACCAGTGTGTTGACCCGCTCCATCCTTACAAAAAGCCGGGCAGCCAGAGCGCGATCATCGGAAATGCAAAGATCAACGCGAGGGCCAGCAGTTCAAGCAGGATAAACGGGACAATCGACACCATGATATGGCGCATCGTCACCCCTTCGGGGGCAACCGACTGCATGATGAACAGCAGCAAACCGAAAGGCGGCGTGATCAGCCCGATCTCAAGCGCGATCAGCATCATCACGCCAAACCAGATCTGGTCGATCCCCGCCGCATGGATCAAAGGCATAAAAATTGGCAGCGTGATCATCATGATACTGACCTGATCCATCAGCGTGCCCAACAGCAAAGCCACTAGCAGCATCAACACCACGATCACCATAGGCCCCAACCCAAAGCCCAGAATGGCGTCCACAAATTCACGGCTTGCACCGGAAAACGACAGGATTTGCGAGAAGGTGATAGAGCCGGAAATGATGATCAGGATCATCGCAGAGGTCCGCACCGTGCCCATCAGCGCCTCGCGGATCGCGGCAAAATTCAGCGCGCGGTAATAGGCGGCCGCGACCAGTGTCGCCAAACATCCCAACGCTGCAGATTCCGACGGTGTCGCATAGCCCCCCAGAATGGAGCCGACAACCACGATCACAATCCCCATCAGCGGCAGCACATCACGTACCAGCGGTGCCATACGTTCGCGCAGCGACAGCGTCTCGACTGGGGCGGGCGGTGCCAGATCGGGACGCAGCGTGCAGGCCACCATCACAAACCCCACATAAAGCGCCGCCATCAGCAGGCCCGGAATAATGCCCGCCAGCAACAGATTGCTGATCGGCATCCCTGCAAGTGATCCCAGCAGCACCGCCAGCGCCGAAGGCGGGATCAGCATGGCCACACCGCCGATGCCCAGTATAGGTCCGATGCTTACAGTGGGTTGATACCCCAGCCGCAGCATATCCGGTAGCAGAACCCGCCCCAGAACAGCCGTGTTCGCAATGCTGGATCCTGACAGCGAGGCAAAGACCGTCCCCGAAGCAATGGCCACCAGCGACAGACGACCCGGAACGCCGGCGATGGATTTCTCGATGGCACGGATCGCGCGGGTCGCCAGACCAGTGGTCAACAGGATCTCGCCCATCAACACAAACAGCGGGATCGGCACCAGAACAAAGGTGCCTATGGATTCCGTCGCGTTAAGCACCAGCAGGTTGATCCCCGGCATCCCGCCAAAAATAAACCACGCCGCAACCACGTTAAGCGCCAGAAACGCAAAGGCCACCGGCACGCCCAGTGCCATCAGCATGACCAGCGCGCCGCCCATCAAACCCAGCACCAGCTCCCATCCGACAGGGCTCACAGTGCCACCCCGCCTTCGTTTTCACCCGGCACCTCGATGCCCGCCAGACGGCGAATGATGCGGCTGAAAAACTCCCACGTCAGCAACAGCATGCCGACAGGCATAACCGACAGCACAATCCATTGCGGCATTTCAATCTCCTTAAACAATATCGCACCACGCATGTAGGCGGTCAGCGCCTCGCGGGCGGCGAACCACGTCAGGAACAGGCACGTCAGCGCTGCAATGAGGTTCGACAGGATCAGCAACCGCCCCTTCCACACCGGCCCGGCATTGCGCAAAACCACGTCAACGCGGATGTGGTCGCCATGCCGTAATACAAACGGCGCGCCCAGAAAGCACACGATCAGCAGCCCGTATTCCGATGCTTCCAGCGTCCAGCCCAAGGTCCGGTATCCAGCCGCGCGCAGCACAACGTCTGCGCTGATCGCCAGCGTCACGAGGGCAATAACGGCTCCGGATACCCATCCGAAGCCGTCAATGAGAAGGCCGACACCATGATCGACCGTCTGTACAAGTTTGCGCATTGCGCCCTATTTCGCCTTATAGGTCAGATCACGCAGTTGCGCGCCATACTCGGGTGATTTGCGGATCACCTCGTCCCATGCCGCCGCATCCGCCTTGGCAATCAGGGCCGCACTTTCTTCTGCGCCAAACGTGACAGCTTCAATACCGGCCGCGTCCTGCTTGGCCAATTCTTGCGCGTTGACCTCTGTCAGATAGCTGGCAAACCAGTTTTCTGCCGCAATACTCTCCTCTTGCAGGATAGTGCGCTCGGCATCGGTCAGGCTGTCCCAGCGGCGTTCGTTCATCACCAGCCCGATTTCCGAGCGGAAGAACCCCGGCTCCAGCCGGTACTTGGTCACCTCAAGCAGACCCAGATCACCGATGCCCCACAGCGGCCAGCCGTAGCCGTCAATCACACCGCTTTGCAACGCGCCGTAGATTTCGCCACCAGGCATTTGCGCCACATCCGCGCCCAGCGTCTCCATCATGGGCCGGTACAGTGGCGTGCCCCGCAGAGTCAAGCCGGTCATATCAAGGCTCCCGGGTTTGCGGGCGGTGTAGATTTGCAGCGGAATACCATCTACGATCTTGCCCAGAAACTTGGTACCCATCTTTTCGCGGTGGATCTTGTCCATCAGGTCCAGTGCACCGTTTGCACGGACCTCCTGCACCGACAGGTTAAAGTTTTTCAACGCATCGGCTTCGGGCACAAGATTGGTGTAGAACGAGCCGGAGATATAAGCGATGTCGATCACGCCACTCTGGACAGCAGCGCCCAGCTGGAACGGGTTGATTGACGACGGGTCTGCCACCAGTTCAAGGCGCAGATCACTGTCACGTGCATTCACCTGCTCGATGAAACGCTCGATCGGGCGATGCCATGTTCCGGTGGGTTGCAAAAACGTGCCTACCTTTAGCACGGTTTCCGCCGTGGCGGCCCCCGCAATCAGGACCGTGGCAACAACTGCTGCCGCAAAGATTGATTTCTTGTTCATTTTCTCTTTCCCTTTTGTTTTTCAATGCGGGCATTTACCCGCCTTCTCCCCGATACAGTCAAATCGGATCATCTTCCGTCAGGATCGCAGCAGCCATCCTGCGCAGCTCGTTCTTGTCGGTCTTGCCCACAACCGTCTTGGGCAGATGCGTGACGAAATGGATATCGCGGGGCCATTTGTATTTGGCCAGCCGTGTGGCCAGATACGCGCGGATCTCGGCGCCGGACAGATCGCCCTGCCCCACCACAAACGCGCACAGCATTTCACCGCGATAGGCATCAGGCACGCCCACAACCGCCGCATCCTCCACCGCCGCTATCGCAAACAGCACTTCCTCGATCTCGCGGGGGAACACGTTGTAACCTGAGGTGACGACCATATCCTTTTTGCGGTCACAGATCGCCAGTTGGCCAGCGTCCATGATCCGCCCGATGTCACCGGTATAGAGCCAACCGTCACGCAGCGCCTGCGCAGTCTCTTCAGGCCGGTTGCGATAGCCTGCCATGATTTGCGGTCCGCTTGCACGAATTTCGCCCTCCTCACCGGCTGGCAATTCGATCTGCCCCGTCTCGACATCGACAATGGAAATCTGCGTTAACGGGGCCGCCACCCCGACACTGCCGGCAAAGCGCATCCCGTGCAGCGGATTATAGGTCAGAACCGGACCCGCTTCGGTCTGCCCGTAGCCTTCGCAAACGGTGCAGCCTGTCGCGTCCTCCCAACGGCGCAACACATCTACCGTCAGCGCCGCCGATCCGGAGGAGCATACCCGCAACGATGAAAGGTCCGCCCGGGCAAAGCCTTCATCGCGCATCAGGGCCTGAAAGATTGTTGGGCTGGCCGACAGGAATGTGATGCGGTGGTGTTCTATGTCGTGCAGTACATCCGCCGCCGTAAACTTGGGCACAATAAACAATGTGCCAGCGCAATTTGCAGCCAGATACAGACCCATGGACACCGCATAAACGTGAAACAGCGGCGTGATCGCAAGGACCCGCTCATCCGCGTCCGTCGGCAGTAGCGCCTCGCGTTGTGCGATGTTTGTGGCGACAGCAGCATGGGTCAGGTTGACGCCCTTGGCCACCCCGGTAGTGCCGCCAGTATATTGCAACGTAGATAACAGATGCGGCTCCGGCGGGACGGGTGCCGATGCTCCGCTATACTGCGTCGCGGTCAGATCACGCGCGCCGACACCCACACACAGGGTCGCTGTTCCAGCGGGCAGCACACCTGCAAAAACACGCTCAAGACCCGCATCATGCACTAGCAACGATACATCTGCGTCCAGCAGAACCGGACCCAGTTCCGCAGCGGTATAGGCGGGGTTGAGCGGCACAACCTGCGCGCCCGCCGCCTGAACCGCAAACATAGCAATCGCGATATCCGCTGAATTCCCCATCAGCAGTGCCACACGATCCCCCGTGCCAATCCCCGCCTCGATGAACTCAAGTGCAAGGCCGGTCAAGCATCGGTAGTATTCAGCATAGGTCAACTGCACGTCGGCGCAGACAATCGCCGGATGATCGGGCTGCTTGCGGGCAGCATCTGCCAGCATGTCGAACACCGTGGGCCAGACATGTCCCAGCGCGCTCATGCCGGATCGCCCACATGTAGGACAACGGCCATCGCACTATCCCCTGCAGCACAACCTGTGAACAATCCGTAGCCGCCCCCTCGCAGGGCCAACTCCTCAATCAACTCGATGACCGAACGCACGCCGGTCGGCCCCTGCGGATGACCCCAAACCAGTGAGCAGCCGAAGTTGTTCATCTGAGCCACATCAATATCGAAGGCACGGGCGAAAACGATATCACTTACCACAAACGGGTTATGTGTCTTGATCGCGGCAATATCATGGATCGTCAGGCCGGCAGCGGCCAAGGCACGGCGCGCCGCAGGGATGGGCGCTGCGGGCATATGGCCAACTTTTGCGCGGGCCTGACCAAAGGCCAGAATCCGCACCGAAATCACGGTGTCCAGCGTCATGTCCGCAACACGGTCCGCGCAGGTGAGGATCATCGCCGCATTGCCGTCCGCCGGATGCGTCTGCCCGCCGCTGGTGACCGTCCCGCCCGAAATGACAGGCCGACGTGCGGCCAAGCCTTCAGCAGTGGTCATATGGACCCCCTCGTCACCCTCGATCACACAGGCGACCTCACGAAATTTCGGATCAGGCACCTTAAAGGGAAGCTGCATAAACCGGCGCTGGAACGCACGATCATCAGCCAGCGCCGCGCCATATTGCGCATAGCGTTGCAACGTTACTTCGTTTTGTTCCTGCATCGTCACGCCAAATTCAGCCGCCACATTTTCAGCTGTTCGGACCATCGCAACACCTGCATGCGGATCCTTATCAAAGTTATCCAGCACCCAGCACTCGGTCGTACCCGCACCGCCCATGCTGGCCGCCGACGGGTAGTGCAACGTCGGACCGTTAGAGACACGGTCCGCAGCAATCGCCAAAGCAACCGTTGCATCACCGCGCGTGATTTCGTCGCATGATGCCGCTAGTATCCGCGCACCTGTGGCACAGGCCTGCGCAATTGTGGGCCCTCCGACAGCCTCGTTACCCAGCATAGCCATCACCCAAGGCGTGCCGTAAAAACAATTCTGTTGCGGGACGGTTGTGCCCAGAGCCGCATAGTCGAAAACAGCAGGGTCGATATGACGCCTAGTCAATGCGTCTTTTGCAACATGGGCGGCAAACCGCAGGCTGTGCAATTCAGAAAAACTGCCCTGCCATTTTGTGAATGGGGTCGACCACCAACACCCGTAGGGCACATGCGCCAAGGCCGTCATTTGAACACCTCCCTATAAGCAGCCCGCTGATTATTACCGATCCGCAAGAGCCGTTGGCATTGATCCTCAGCAGATACAGAAGTTCGAAATAGTGAATTTAACGGATCTTGTATTCGAAAATAGGAAACCCTGTTTGTGGATTGGCAAGGTGAATTATGCAAAACTCTCTACGGTTTTGATCGCCCCTTCCAACGCTTTGCCTTCCGGGTCCTGCAATGCTGCCTCGCGCAGGCGCGCCATCCATTCCGGCCCGTCACCACGCCCTTCCAACAGCTTGGACATTTCCATCACACGGTCGAACTTGGACAATCCGCGTGCATGTGTGTCGGAGTATCCCTTGATCAGACGCCGGTTCTTGAACAACTCGATGCGCAAGGCATAATCATCCGGTGCGGCGCAGGCCCGCAGCCACGCTTCCAGATGCGCCACTTCCAACTGGTGCCGGTAGGTTCGCAACCGGTACCCCTTCATCCCGCCCAAAATGTGCAGCATCAAGAAGGCGCGCAGCGAATCCGTACGCAACCGCCGCCCTTTGCCGAACCATTTGTCCAGCCGCGCCATCCGCGCCGGATTGGCTTGGGTCCGCGCGCCCAGTCCGGCAGGCAGCAGACCTGCGATTTCTTCTGCACGGGGATGGAAATACTCGGTCAGTTGCAAGACATGCGCACCGCTCTTGCCCATCTCCGCGTCGATGCGCGCCATGCGGGTCGCACGGGTCTTGAGGTCAGCTACGCGGATAATGTCGTCATAGGCCATCGCATTGGCAATATATTTGGCGGCAACAGCGCCCAGTGCAAATTCTCGCGCCGCAGTGTCACCCGCAAGAACAGCGTCGAGTAGGTCCAGATAGAGCGCACCATAAGCGCAATCCTGAAAGTCCACGACCTTGGCCAGACCGGCCTCAGCCATCGCCTGAACTTGTTCGGGCAGGGTTTTCACACGCGCCAGCAGCGCCGCCCACTCGCGCATCTGCGCCGCAGGTCCGGTGATCTTGCGCGGCTTCGGCAGTGCCTGCAGCTCCGGCGCGGCGATCCCGTCCCGTGCGGCGGTATATCCTGCACCAAACGCGCGCAGGGAGGCTTCGACGCCTTTGCCGGCGGCACGAATGGCTTCCTCATAGGCTTCGCGCGGGAAAGGTAACGCCTCCGATCCGGCCAGCGCACCGAACAGGGAAGCCGAAATAACAGAGCCCTGATCGGTGGCGAGACGGTCCATATCGGCCAGGATCAACCGCTGTGCTGCCAACTCAGCTGCGGCGCGCACTTCAGGGGCATTGGCGATCCCGTCCCCCGGTGCCGTCTTTTCACTGACCGCCAGCGCACGGTGGGTCGAGCCGATCAGGGTTGTCCGGTCCGGTGTCACAAAACCACGCATCACGGCGCGTCCGACCTCCATCATCTCGGAGGCCAGCAGCACATCTACATCGCCCGCAGAAGGGGCAAGCGCAAACACCGGCGCGCGCGTCGTGGCAGGCGCCATTTCGATATAATAGATGGTGGATCCAGTCCGCTGCGCCACGCCCGCCACGGATGTGGTCTGGCAGGCATAGCCCTGCGCGCGCGCGGTCGCCTCGATCCACGAGGCCAGAACGCCGCCGCCCTGCCCGCCCACAGCCATCACTGCCAGCTTCAGAATCGTATCCATCCGGCCGTCTACATTTTTCTGCGGAAGTACAAAATTCATGTCGCTATCCCGTCAAGGCGCAGACGCCGCGCATCGCGCCGCTGTTGCAACCGGTTGATTACTGAACGCCGCACACCTGCGCGCCATGCTTCAAAACGTCCGGGGTTATGCACCACATCGGCCTGATAAAACGACGGACACAGCACAGCGGCATGGGCCACCTCGCCACAGTTGCCACAGCCCACGCAGGTCTGGTCAATTGCCGCAACCGGATCGTCGCGCAGTGGATCATCCAGCACCTTGAGCGACAAGGATGGACACCCCGACAGCCTCATACAGGCATGATCGCCGGTACAAACATCCGCATCCACGCCAAAGCGGGGCACGTCCACGCGCCGCCCCTCCTTGATAGCCTTCGCACGCAGCGGCTTTTCGCGGCGCTGCTTGTTCAGCATACATTCCGACGAGGCCACAATAACCTTGGGCCCTTTGTAATCTGTCGTCAGCGCCTCGCGCAGCACATCGCGCATTTTGGTGACGTCATAGGTGTGATCTACCTGCCGCACCCATTCGACGCCGACACCTTTCAGCGCCTTGGAGATCGGATTGTTGGTTGATTTGGTATCATTGATCGCGCGCGACGACATGATGTCCTGCCCGCCTGTCGCAGCCGAGTAGAAGTTGTCCACGATCACCGCAACAGAGTCCGATTTGTTGAACACCATATTGCCGATCGAACTGCTCAAACCGTTGTGCCAGAACCCGCCATCGCCAAGGATCGAGATGGCGCGCTTCTCTCCGCCGCCATCGAACGCCGCGTTGGCAGCAGGGCCAAGGCCGTAGCCCATCGTTGCTCCGCCAATCTCAAACGGCGGAAGCGAGCCGAACAGGTGGCAGCCGATATCGCCGGTAATCTGGTGCTTTCCCAGCTCTTGCTCGGTCAATTTCATCGCCGCAAAAATTGGCCGCTCGGGACAGCCTGTGCAGAACCCCGGAGGGCGCATCGGTACGGTCGTGCTCAGGTCGGGAATCTGCGGCGGATTCATATTGGGGGCGCGCACATGGTCGGGCAACATGGCAGGTGCTGCGGACTTTAGAAACGCCGTGATCCCGTCCAGCATCACCTGTCCGGTATATTCGCCGGCCATTGGCAAAACGTCCTTGCCGTACAGCTTGGTTGTCCCGCCCGAGCGGTAAAGATAGCTGCCCAACTGCTGCTCGATATGATCGGGCTGGCCTTCCTCGACGATCAGGACATGGGATTTGCCGGCGCAGAACGCTTCGAATTCTGTACGCACGATAGGATAGGTCACGTTCAAAACATAGATCGGAATTTCCGTGGTGCCGTCAATATCCGCCAGCCCCAGCCGTTGCAACGCGCGGATCAACCCGTTGTACATGCCGCCCTGCACGATGATGCCCAGATCGGCGTCGCGCGGCCCGAACATCTCGTTGAGCTTATTATCAGTGATGAATTTCTCGGCTGCGGGCCAGCGCACATTAATTTTATCCTGTTCGTGCAAATAACTCATCGGGGGCAGAACAACGCGGTTGAAATCACTCTGCGGGTTGGCGACAGCGTCATAGACGGTCAGCGGCGGACGCTGGTTATCACGGGTGGGAAAGCTGCCTGTGACGTGGCACGACCGGATGCGCACCATCAGCATGACAGGCGTGTTAGACACCTCCGACAGCTCGAAGCCGTCCTTGACCGCTTTAGTGATGCTGGGCAGGTTTGGGCGCGGGTCCAACATCCAAAACTGCGATTTCATCGCAAAGCCGTGGCTGCGCTCCTGCATAATCGACGATCCCTCGCCGTAATCCTCGCCCACGATGATCAGCGCGCCGCCCGTCACGCCGCTTGAGCACAGATTGGCCAGCGCATCAGAGGCCACGTTGACGCCCACTGGCCCCTTGAACGTCACAGCACCGCGGATCGGATAATGCACGGAGGCCGCCAGCATCGCCGCCGCCGCCGCCTCCGAGGCATTCGCCTCGAACCGCACGCCAAGCTCGCCCATCAGCTCTTCGGCATCGGCCAGCACATCCATCAGATGACTGATTGGCGCACCCTGATAGCCGCCCACATAGCCCACACCATTCTCCAACAACGCTTTGGTAATGGCCAGAATACCCTCGCCGGTGAAGGTGTCGCCATCGCCTTTTCGCAGATGCTCTACTTCCGCTTTGAATGATCTCTCTGCCATGGTCTATCCTTAAAAATCGTGCTTGCGGATGTTGCGCAGCATCTTTTGCAGGGTATGGGTAAACCCGCGCTTTTCCTCGTCAGAGATGCCGTGGAACATCGCTTCAAAGGCCTGTGCCATATGCGGCCACAACTTGTCATTGGCCTCACGGCCGGTATCGGTGACAAACACCCGCACGGCGCGGCTGTCAGTGCCATCCGTTTCGCGGCGGATCAGACCATCGCGCACCAGCGCATCCAGTGCGCGGCTAAGCGTGCTTTGCGGCACCACAGCATAGACCGCCAATTCACCAATCAGAATGCCGTTGACCACGGATAGAACTGCCAGTGCCCGCATCTGTGACGTGGTCAGCCCCAGCGCCGCCATTTCTTCTCTCAGCGCCGCATTATAGCGGCCCATGATCCTGTTCATCAGGTAGGGCGCATAGTTTTCCAGCCCCAATTTGCCCAGACGAGGCAACGGTGCGGTCACATCTCCAGACTGGTTCATGCGCCCAATCCTTTTGCCACGTTGAACCCTGATCCCCCGCCCAATCCCGGACCGGGATGCGTGGAGGCGCCAATATGGTACAGCCCCTTGACAGACGTGGCATTGTTGACTTGGCTTCCGAAGGGACGCCAGACAAAGAACTGGTCCAGCGCACAAGCACCGCCGTAAGGATCGCCACCTACCAGATTGACGTTCAGCGCTTCCAGATCGGAAGGGGAATAGGCCCTCCGCGCCAGTTTGGCCACGTCGAAATTGCGGATATGAGCGCGCAGGATGGCTTCGATCCGGTCGGCAAAGGCTTCGCGCGTGACCTCGCTCCATGTGCCGTCTGTCTTGATCTCGCCCGCCGCATCGCCTTTGATCACGCGCGGCGCATCAGGGATTTGCACCCACAGCACGGCTTTGCCATCGGGGCAGCGCGTGGGGTCCAGACGGTGCGGCTGACCCACGCAGATGGTAGGCACGGCAGGCAGCATTCCGCGCTCTGCCTCGTTGCACGAGCGTGAAACGGAATCGATCCCGTCCGCCAGATGGATCAGCGCCACATTGTCCAGACCCTCGGCGGCCCAGTCAAGTGGCGCATCAAAAGCATAATGCAGCTGGAAATTGCCCCGTCCGTACCGGAATTTCTTGGAACTTTCGGGGGTGTGATTGCCGCCCAGCAACCCGTCATATAGCTGGCCCGGTGCCGTGCTAGCTATCACATTTTTCGCATGCAGCGTCTCGCCCGCTGCCGTCTCGACTCCGTCCGCCTTACCGTTGCGGATGAGGATGCGCGTGACTTCTGCGCTTGTGCGGATCTCGCCGCCATGTGCCTCGATCAGGGAGCGGAACGCCTGTGCCGCCTGCCCTGCTCCGCCCTTCACAACCGGAGCGCCAGCAGCCTCCAACGCGAACGCTATCACACGCACCATCTGCCCGCTATAACTGGCCTCGGGCGTCAGCCCGACATGCAGCACCCACGGCGCCCAAAGCGCTTGCACATCTTCAGACGCGTAGCGCGTTTCCAGCCAGCCGCGCGCAGGTTCCAGCGCCTGCCCGAACCATGCTTTGGTGTTGTTCAGCCCGTGCTTCCAGACCTGTTTGGCCAGCAGTACCGCCACGCTGCGCGACCACAAGGGCTGGCCCAGCAAAGAAAACAGAAAATCAGCGTCATGCTCGATCCCGCCGATATCGCCGCGCAACTGGTCGCCATCCCCCTGCGACAAGGCGTTGAAAGCGGCGGCATTGGCATCACGGTTCTGGCTATAGACCAGCGCATGTCCATTCGGACGCAGCACGGCGGTGGGCTGTGCGCTATGGCAGAACTCCAGCCCGTATTTCGCAAGATCATCCCCTAACGCACCATGCGCAGGACCCGTCAGGAACAAAACAAACGTGGCTGCCATCACGTCATGATGGAACCCCGGCAGGGTGAGTTGGTCGGTTGCCATACAGCCACCGATCCGGTCCTCACGCTCCAGCACGAGAACCTTGTCGCCTTTGCGGGCAAGCATCGCGGCAGCAACCAGCGCATTAATGCCCGACCCCACGATGATGTGATCCAGACCTACCACCGGATCAGCCTTTGGGAACCAGCGCCAGCGCGCGGATCGGAGAGCCTGTACCGCGCGCAATCTTCAACGGTGCGGCGATCAGGATTGCACCCTTTGCGGGCAGCTTGTCCAGATTGGCCAGCGACGCGAGGCCAAAACAGTTATCACGGTGCAGCATGTTGTGCGCCGGATAGGGTGGCTCCATCCCGCCGGCCTGCCCCGCATCGGTGCCGATGCATTGCGTGCCCCAACCCACAATGCCCTTGGACAAAAGATATTCAATTGCGTCCGGTGTGGGGCCAGGGCTGTGCGGGCCTGTCTCGTCCGCGTTCAGAAATTTGTCCTCATCGTCCACGCGCTTGTCCCAATCAGTGCGCATCACAACCCATTCGTTCTTGCCGATCTCGCCGTGCTCTTTCTCCCACGATTTGATCTGCTCCGCGGTCAGCAGAAAATCCTCGTCCGCCGCGCTTTGTGCAGAGCAGTCGATTACGTTCACGGGTGCGACCAGCCGCTGCACATCCAGCGAATCGGTGAAGCCGTCGGCGTAATCCTTGCCGGTGATCCAGTGGTGCGGCGCATCGAAATGGGTACCGGAATGCTCTCCCAGAACCATCCAGTTCCACGCGAAAAACGGGCCGTCATTATCATATTCGGAAATCTTGTGGATCTCGACTTTGGGGGTGTTTTTGGCAAAATCAGGTGGCAGTTGCAGGATCGGCGTGTCCGGCCCCAGCACTCCGGAGCAGTCAACAACCTCCACACCGCCCGAGGCCAGCATACCGGCAAGAGCGGCCAGATTTTCAGATGCATTCATTTTCTTCTCCCTGATCATGACGCGGCATTCTCTCCGCGAGTGCGTGATAATTAAAACAGATAGACTTTGTTACATGCATTTGCAATTATATTCAAAGCAACCATGGAAGGGGGGCTCATGCTAAACACTTCAGATGCCGTCATCATCGGTGCGGGGCATAACAGCCTCGCGTGTGCGTGCCATCTGGCGCAGCGCGGCTGGCGCGTTGCGGTATACGAGCAGGCAGCCGTGCCCGGCGGTGCTGTTAAAACCGGCGAATATACCCTGCCAGGGTTCCGCCATGACTGGGCCGCGATGAATATGTCTCTGTTCGCAAGCTCAACATTTAATAATGAAAATGCAGCGGATCTGGCGAAACATGGTCTGGCGTTTGCACCAACATCGCATCCTTTTGCTTCCGTATTCCCCGATGACCGCTGGTTTGGCGTGTCCAGTGATCCCGCATTGACAACCGCCCGTGTGCGCGGCTTCTCGCCCGCCGATGCCGCTGCCTGGACCAAGCTAACAGACAGCTTCCATGACGATGCCGAATCAATCTTTGCCGTCCTCGGCTCGCCTATGAATTTACGTGCATTTACATCTTTAGGTTGGAAAACTCTGCGCAAGCGGGGCACTGGAGGTGCGCTTGATCTGGCGCAATTCCTGCTCAAATCGCCGCGCTCATGGCTGGACCAGACGTTTGAGAGCGACCACATCAAGGCAACCTTGGCGGCGTGGGGCATGCATCTGGATTTCGCCCCTGACATCGCTGGCGGCGCGGTGTTCCCGTACCTTGAGGCGATGGCCGGTCAGGCCTTTGGCATGGTGCTGGGGCAAGGCGGCGCGGATACGGTGACCCGCGCGATGGTGTCCCTGATCAAAGCACGCGGCGGCACTGTGACCTGCAATGCCCGCGTCACTGCAATCAACCATACGGCGGGCCGCGCCACAGGTATCACGCTGGAAGATGGCAGCACCGTGATAGCAACCAAAGCGGTGATCGCCAATGTCGCCCCCTCTGCTCTGCTGCGCCTCACCGGCGGCACAGGCGACGCGCGCCACGATACCGCCATGCGCACCTTCCAGCACGCGCCCGGCACGATGATGATCCATCTTGCAATGGACGCCCTGCCAACCTGGATTGCACCCGAATTGAAACGCTTTGCCTATGTTCATCTTGCCCCCTCGATGGACCAGATGGCGCGCACCTATGCGCAGGCCAAGGCGGGGCTGCTGCCGGATGAGCCTGTGATTATCTGCGGCCAGCCGACAGTCGTGGACCCCACGCGCGCGCCGAAGGGAAAACATGTCCTGTGGCTTCAGGTTCGCATGGCGCCCGCTGTGATCAAGGGCGATGCCGCCGGTCAAATCACCGCAACCAACTGGGACACCGCAGCAGAGCCGTTTGCAAACCGTGCGCTGGATATTCTGGAGCGCTATGCGCCCGGCACCCGCGCCCATATCCTTGGCCGCCATATCGTGACACCGCAGATGCTGGAGGCGGATAACCCAAACCTCGTCGGTGGCGATCAGATCTGTGGCAGCCATCATTTGCACCAGCATTTTATGAACCGCCCCGCGCGGGGCTATGCAGACGGCACCACGCCGCTGCGCAATCTCTATCACACCGGTGCCGCTGTCTGGCCTGGTGGCGGTACGGGCGCAGGCCCGGGGACGATGCTCGCCAAGAAGCTCGCCCGTTAAACACAATCCAACAAACACCCAAGGGAGAACCACCATGCCATTTACACGCCGCAGTCTACTCAGAACCTCGGTTGCCGCAGCAACACTCGCCACTGTCGGTCTGCCCAGCTTTGCCCAGAACATCGAAGAGCTAGTCATCGCCTATAACGTGAACTTGCCCAGCTGGGACCCCACCGTCGGCCCATCCGCCGTGAACCCGACCATTCAGGGGCTCTATCAATCCGTCTTTGACAACTTCATCCCGCAGAACCCCGATCTGAGCTTTGGTGATGGCCTGATTACCGCATGGGGCTGGAACGACGACCGCAGCCAAATCTGGATGGACGTGCGTGAGGGGGTCACATGGCACAACGGCGATCCCTTTAGTGCCAAAGATGTCGCATGGTCGCTCCAGCGCGCTGCCAACCCCGAAACAGGCAACCCGATCCAGTTCATCTGGGGCAAGGTCGAGAACATTACCGCCGAGGGCAACCGCGTCACCGCAGACGTCAAGGAATACGAGCCCACGTTCTTCAAATGGATGTCCTTCCTCACCGGCTATGTCATGCCAAAGAAATACATGGAGGAAGTCGGCGCAGACGGTTTCGAGGCGGCCCCCATCGGCACCGGCCCCTATATGGTCGAGCGGTTTGAGCGGAATGCCTTTGTGCGCCTCAAGGCCAACGAAAACTATTGGGGCGGCGCGCCGGAGTTCAAAACCGTCACGATCAAATTCGTGACCGATGCTTCTTCGCGTGTGGCCGAGGTGGAATCCGGCAACTCCCACATAACGCTGGAAATCCCCTATGAGGAATACGACCGCCTCAAGGAGAAAGACGGGCTGGCTGGTGTGACCACCCCCATCTCTGACATCGCAATGATTTTCCTTAATGACATCGACGTGATGACGGACCCCAACGTGCGCAAGGCTGCCGCCCATGCCATTAACAAGCCGCTGATCATTGAGCGTTTGCTATCCGGCTACGGTGTGGCAATTGATACGCTGCAAACGCCTGATTACGTCGCATACGATCCCTCAATCAAAGTCGAATATAATCCGGAGTTGTCCAAAGAGTTGTTGGCCGCATCGGGCTATAGCGTGGACAATCCGGTCAAGTTCACCATCCAGACCACGCGCGGGTTCAAGCCGAAAGATTACGAGATGGTACAGGCCATCGTGGGGCTGTGGCGTCAGGTCGGCATCGAGGCCGAGATCGAAGTATACGAGATCGCCAAGCATTTCGAGCTGCGCGCGGCAGATCAACTTGCTCCGGCGGCCTTTTACAACTGGGGAAACTCGGTTGGTGATCCGACCACTTCGACGGGCTTTGCCATGTTCGGCCCATCACCACACTCGGTCTGGGACGGGCAGGATACTTTCGACATGATCGCACCACTTTGGGGCGAGGCGGACGAGGAGAAACGGATCGAGGGCTGGAAAGCCGTAGACCGTCACATCGCCGCCGAGGCCGAAGTAATCCCGCTGCTGCAATTTGTGCAACCGATCGTGCATGCCACAGGCGTCAAGGTGACGCCGCACCGCTCTGGCGCGCTGTTGCCACATCTGATGACCCGCGCGTAACGCTGCCCAAAGGGGCGCACAGTCCGGTGCGCCCCTCCTCTTTTAATGTCCGGAATTTTATGGCCCTCCTGCGCGCGATCCTCATCCGCCTTGGTACCACATGCCTGACGCTGCTGGGCGTTGCGGTGATTGTGTTTTTCGTGATCCGCGTGGTTCCGGGAAACCCCATCGCCATGATGCTGCCCCCCGGTGCGACCGATGCTGATATCGCGCGCCTTCAGGCACAATACGGCTTCGACAAATCCATCCCCGAGCAGTTTGTGATCTGGCTGGGCGGCGTGCTTCAGGGTGATTTCGGCACCTCTATTTCGACACGTCAGCCGGTGTCGGGTTTGGTTCTGGGCCGCCTGCCCGCCACGCTGGAGCTGTCGATCGTGGCCTTGTTCATGGCCTCTGTGATTGGTGGCGCGCTGGCGCTGACCGGCACGCGCCTGCGTGGCACACGTTCGGAAGGTGCCATAGATGTCAGCGCGGGCATTGCCCTGTCAGTGCCTGATTTTCTGTGGGGGCTGGTCCTGATCCTGCTGTTCGGCGTGCTCTGGCCGGTGTTCCACATATCGGGCCGGATATCCCCCAGCCTAGACATTGATTTCACAACCAATTTCTACCTGTTCGAAGCACTAGTGCGCCTGCGGCTCGACGTTTTGGCCGATCTGGCGGGGCATATGTTCATGCCGGCCTTGGCCCTTGCTATCCCGCTGGCCGCGATAATCGCGCAGCTGCTGAAACAATCGCTAAAAGAAACCATGCATCTTGATTACGTCACCCTCGCGCGAACCAAAGGCTATAGAGAGCGCCATGTCATCACCCGAGAGGCGCTGCCGAACGCGATCCTGCCCACCCTCACGCTGGTCGGCGTGCAATTCACTTTCCTGATAGGCGGCACCGTCATCATCGAGCGGCTGTTCAGCTATGAGGGTCTGGGCAATATGGCCATCGACGCTGTGATCAACCGAGATCTGCCGCTAATCCAAGGCATCGTGCTGCTTTTTGCGCTGCTGTTCACCGCCGTAAATCTGGTCGTCGACATGCTCTATGTCGTGCTTAATCCGCGGTTGCGGCATGCGTGACGCGCGCATCGACTTGAAGCGCCCAGTCGGCGCGCGCCTGTGGTTGTCGGGTGGCTGGCTGACGCTGCTGATGCTGGGCGCGCTGCTGGCCCCGTGGATTTCCCCGCATGATCCGCTCGCGCAGGATCTGTTTGCCGGCCGCCTGCCCCCGTTCTGGCAGGACGGTGCGCAAAGCAGCTATTGGCTGGGCACGGATTCACTGGGCCGCGATGTCCTCAGCCGGATGCTGCACGGCGCGCGGCTGGCGTTGATTGTGGCGCTGGTGGCCGGCACGCTAACCTGCATCGTGGGTGCCACGCTGGGGCTGATCGCGGGCTATTATCGCGGCTGGCCGGATATCATCATCTCGCGGCTTGTGGACATCTGGATGGCTTTTCCGCCCGTGCTGTTCGCCATTCTGCTGATCGCGGTTCTGGGCACAGGGCTGCTGTCCATCATCATCGCCATCGTGGTGATCGACTGGACTCGCTTTGCCCGCGTGGTGCGCGCCGAGGCCATGGGTCAGGGTGCGATGGATTATGTCGCCTCCGCACAGATCTCGGGGCGCTCGCGGTTTTCCATCATGCTCACCGAAATCCTGCCCAACGTTGCGCCCACTATTGTCGCCCTGCTGACGCTGGAAATGGGCATCGCTGTGATCGTCGAAGCAATCCTGAGCTTTGTGAACCTCTCGATCAGCACGGATTCCCCCACATGGGGCGGCATGATCGCGGAAGGGCGCACATCGGTCCACCAAGCGTGGTGGGTACTGGTGTTCCCGCTGATCGCCCTGTTCCTCACAGTGCTCAGCTTTTCTCAACTGGGCGAAGGTCTCAAAGACCGCTTTGATCCGGTGCTGAGATGACCGCGCATCTGTCGATCCGCAATCTGTCGGTGTCGTTGAATAATGGCACGCGCATCCTGCGCCGCGTCTCGCTGGATGTGGGCGCAGGTCAGGTTCACGGGTTGGTCGGTGAAAGTGGTGCGGGCAAATCCATGATCGGCAAGGCCGTTCTGGGCACCCTGCCCCATGCCATGAAAATCACGAGCGGTGAAATCCGCTTTGGCGATGTGGATTTGATCGCGCTGGCCCCCGCTGCGCGGCGCACATGGATCGGGGCCAATGCCGCACTGATCCCGCAGGACCCGCTGACAGCGCTGAACCCCTCCAAACGCATCGGCCCGCAGATCACGCGGCGGCTGGTGGATATTTTGAGCTGGACCAAACCAGACGCCCACGCCCGCGCGCTGGAGTTGCTGGGCGAGGTGCAGATCACCGATCCCGCCCGCGTGCTGCGCAGCTATCCGCACGAATTGTCGGGCGGCATGCGCCAGCGCATCCTGATCGCCTCCGCCTTCGCCGCAGAGCCAAAACTAATCATCGCGGACGAGCCGACGACCGCGCTGGACGTGACGGTGCAAAAGCAAATCCTCAAGCTGATTGCCCAGATGCAGGCACGCCATGGCACCGCGTTGCTATTTGTGACCCATGATCTGGGTGTCGTCAGCAAGGTCTGCGATACGTTGTCGGTTCTCTATGCCGGCAAAGTGATCGAGGATGCGCGCATGCGCAGGTTTTTCATGCGCCCCATCCACCCCTATTCCCGCGCGTTGCTGGCCGCGACACCGACCTATACAAACCCCACCGGATCGCTGACCCAGGTGCCACAATCGGTCATCGACAGCGTGCAAGAAGACATCCGGTTCCACGACATCAGGAGCCGCACATGATTTACCGCATCCGCGATCTGCGCCTCAGCTTTGCCGATATGGCGCGCAAGCCCCTGCTGCGCAGCGCCCCGCGCATTGAGGTGCTTAAAGGTTTGAGTTTTGATCTGACCAAAGGCGAAGTGCTGGGGATTGTCGGCGGCTCCGGCTCGGGGAAATCCACGCTGGGCCGCGCGATGGTGCGCCTGATAGAGCCGGACAGCGGATCTATCGAATTTGAAGGCCACGATATCACCCACGCGGACGAGGATGTGTTGCGCCCGCTGCGGAACCGCTTCCAGATGATTTTCCAAGACCCCATGTCCTCGCTTAATCCGCGCAGGAGGGTGGGCGGCATCATCGGCGGGCCGCTGCGCCTGCAAGAACGGGCCGGCATCCCCGCCCGCGTGGACGAGGCATTGGATATGGTCGGCCTGCCCCGCACGTTTGCGCAACGTTACCCGCACGAGTTGTCAGGCGGCCAGCGCCAGCGTGTCGGCATCGCCCGCGCCATTGCGTTGCGGCCCCGGTTCATTCTGGCGGACGAGATTGTCTCGGGCCTTGATGTTTCCTCGCAGGCGCAAGTCCTCAACCTGCTCGAAGAGCTGGTGCGCGAATTAGGCCTAACGCTGGCGTTTATTAGTCATGATCTATCCGTGGTCCGGCGTCTGTGCACCCGCATTCTGGTCCTGCACCACGGCGAAATTGTCGAGGAGGCGGAGACCGCCGCCCTGTTTGCAAACCCGCAGGCAGACTACACCCGCAGCCTGCTGGGTGCGATCCCCCTGCCCGATCCGGATCAGCTCTGGCTCTAGAGGTGCAAGAACTGCTCAACATGGGCGCGCTGTGCAGCAAACTCGGCCGCATCGCCTTTCCACGCAATCTCGCCCTTTTCGATCAGGAAATAGCGGTCTGAAATCCGGCTCAACTCGTCCAGGTTTTTGTCGATCAACAGGATCGACAGCCCCTCGCGCTTGAGAATCCCCAGCATGCTCCAGATCTCTTCGCGGATCAGCGGCGCCAGGCCTTCGGTCGCCTCGTCAAGGATCAGCAGGCTCGGGTTTATCATTAACGCGCGACCAATCGCCAGCATCTGCTGCTCTCCGCCGGAAAGCTGGAAACCGAAGTTTTTCTTGCGCTGGCCCAGACGCGGAAAGGTGTCATAGACCCGTTCCTCGGTCCAGCCATCCGCTTGGGCGCGCGCCGTCGCACGCAGGTTTTCACTAACACTGAGCGAGGGGAAGATACGGCGGCCTTCCGGCACCAAACCCAATCCAGCCCGCGCCACTGCGTAGGGGGGCGCACCAGTCATATCCGCACCGTTAATCATGATCCGTCCGGCAGACGCTTTCAAAAGCCCCATTAGGCAGCGCACGGTGGTGGTTTTTCCCATCCCGTTGCGCCCCATCAGCGTGCTGACCTGACCGGCTGTGATGTCCAGATCAATGCCGAACAGAACGCGCGTATTGCCGTAGCCGGCGGTCAGCCCCTTGATATCCACAAGTGCGCTCATGGGGCGTCTCCTCCCAGATAGGCGGCGCGGGCGGCGGCACTGGCGCGCACTTCGTCCGGCGTACCTTGAGCGACAATCCCGCCTTCGACCAGCACAGACACCGTATTGGCCAGCTGGAAAATCGCGTCCATATCATGCTCCACCAGCAGCATCGGAGTGCTCGCGCGCAGCTCGCGCAGCAATGTCACCAGTGCTGTGCCTTCCGCGCGGCCAAGCCCTGCCATCGGCTCGTCCAGCAGCAAAAATCTGGGCTTGGCCACCAACGCAATGCCCAGTTCCAGCAGCCGCAATTCACCGTGTGACATATCACCTGCGGCGATATGAGCACGGTCGCCAAGGCCCACCCGCTCAAGCGTATACTGTGCCAGATCGTTCAACGCCGTCTCATGGCTTGCATCGCGGAAAAACCGCATGCTGGAACCGGATTTGGCCTGCGCGGCAATAGCGAGGTTTTCCAGCACGGTAAAGCTGGGCAGCACAGAGGTGATCTGAAACGTCCGGCCGAGCCCCGCCTGAACACGGTCCGAGACCGAGAGGTTCGATATGTCGCGCCCATCCAGCAGAATCTGGCCGAAATCAGAGCGCAGCACACCGGAAATCTGGTGGATCAACGTTGTCTTGCCCGCCCCGTTAGGGCCGATCAGGGCATGACACTCCCCCTCGGGCACACTCAGCGAAACATCGCAGCAGACATGCAGCGCGCCAAAACTCTTGTTCAGCTTACGGATTTCCAGCGTGCTCATGATGTCTGCCCCCGCGTCTGCTTGGGCACCAAGAGATCGCTCAGCCCGCCTTTTGCGAACAGAACCATCAGCACCAGCAAGGGACCATAGATCAGCCGCCATTCGGCAAAGAACGATCCCAGAACCTGCTCGATGATCACCACAAAGAACGCGCCCAGAATAGCCCCGTTGCGTGTGGCCAGACCGCCCAGCACAACCACAACAATCAGATCGCCCGAATGTTGCCATGTCGCAATCGCAGGGCTGACAAACTCCGCGTGCTGCATCATCAGCAGCCCCGACACACCGGCAATCATCGCGGCGATGACATAGGCAATAAGGCGGTAGCGGTTCACGGCATAGCCCATAACCTCCGCCCGTTCAGGATTGTCCCGCGCCGCGCGCAAGACGCGGCCAAACCGCGACCGGCTAATCCGGAAAATGCCCCACCACGTCAGAAACAGCGTTCCCAGCACCACGAAATACAAGCCGCCATCGCTCTGCACGACATCACTGCCGAAAAAGGTCCCCAGTGTCCACAGTGTCAGCCCGTCGTCGCCGCCGTACGCCGCCAGTGAGGTGAGCGTAAAATAAATCATCTGCCCGAAGGCCAGCGTAATCATCAAAAAATAGATACCGCTGGTGCGCAGGGCAAGGCTGCCGGTGATCATCGCAACCACCCCCGTGACCACCAGCGTGATCGCCAGCAGCACCAGAATATTCTCAATCCCGCTTTCAAGCGCAATGGCCGCCGCATAGGCACCCACCCCGATAAACGCCGCATGCCCCAGACTGACAAGCCCGCCGTGGCCGATCAGCAAATCAAGCGAAAGTGCGGCAATCGCCAGCAACATCGCCTTAATGATCAGCCCCGCCAGATATCCCGCACCCAGCAGCGGCAGAATAAACGGCATAGCCAGCAGCAAACCGAAGATAATGCCGCCAAACAGCAACGCGCGGTCCATCATGCGACCCCTTTTGCGGGCAACAGCCCTTTGGGACGGAACACAAGAATAGCCGCCATCAGAATATAAATCATCATTGAGGCCAGCGCCGGCCCGATCTGGTTGGCAAAAGACGGGTTGAACACAAATGACAGCATCTCGGTCGCCAAACTGCGGCCTAGCGTGTCGATCAGCCCCACCAGCAAGGCCGCGACAAACGCACCACCGATGGACCCGATACCACCAATAATAATCACCACAAACGCCACGATCAGGATGTTATCCCCCATCCCCGGTTCTATCGCGAATATCGGTGCGGCAATCACGCCGGCAAAACCGGCAAGCATCGCACCCACACCGAAAACAATCATAAAAAGTTGCTTGATATTCACCCCCAACGCCGAGACCATATCGGGCGTTGTGGCCCCAGCGCGGATCAACATGCCGATGCGCGTATAGCTAACCGTGAAGAACAGCAGCAGCGCCACAGCAAGGCCCGCAAAGATGGTGAAAAACCGGTAGACCGGATAGCGCAGCGTCTCTGTCAGCTGGATGGAGCCGGACAGGAATTCAGGCGGTGCGATGGACAGGGTCGCGGGGCCAAATAGGACCTTGGCCAGTTCGTTGAGGAAAATGATGATCCCGAAGGTCGCCAGCACCTGATCCAGATGGCTTCGGGAATACAGATGCCGGAACACAAAGTATTCCAGCACCAGCCCGAACACCAGCGCCGTACCCAGCGACAAAACCACCGCCAGCACAAAGCTGTCCGTGAGCTGCGTGTAGGCAAAGATCAGATAGGCCCCCACCATATATTGCACCCCATGGGCCAGATTGATGAAACCCATCACCCCGAACACCAGCGTCAGCCCCGCGGCAATCAAAAACAACAGCATACCGTACTGTAGCCCGTTCAGGCACAGAATCAGAAAAAGCGTCAGCGACATCGGAATTCCTAAATCTTGGACAATGCGGAGCCTGCGCGATATCCGCGCAGGCTCCTGTTTGTGGTGCTCAGATCACATCTTGCAGTCTTGATGGAAGCTGTCCGCATAGTCCGTGGCAACGTTTCGCACAAAAGAGGTGTGGAACTGGCCGTCGTCGCGCTTGACCACCGTCAGCATGTGGAAATCCTGCACAGGATAGTGGTTGTTGCTGAACGAGAAATCACCGCGCAGGGAAGTGAAATCAGCCTCCTTGAGGGCGGCACGCACGGCATCCTTGTCGACCAGATCACCGCCGATTTTGGTCACGGCACTGTCGATCAGGCTGGCCGTGTCATACGCCTGCATGGCGTAAGAGCCGGGGATATAGCCATACTTTGCCTCGAAGGCAGTCACAAAAGCGCTGTTCGCCTCGTTGTCCAGATCGGGCGCCCATGATCCTGCGGACAGGAAGCCCACGGCGGCGTCTTTCTGGCCGGGCAGCGTCGTCTCGTCCGTGGTGAAGACGGACATGAATTTCATGCTGTCGGAGAGACCGGCATTGGCAAACTGGTTGACCAGACGCACACCCATACCGCCGGGCATAAAGCTGAACAATGCGTCCGATCCAGAGGTCGAAATACGCGCCAGCTCTGCTGAGAAATCCTGATGGCCCAGTGGCGTGAACACCTCGCCGGTCAGCGTGCCCTCGAAGGTCTGTTTAAACCCTTCGATGTTGTCACGCCCCGCCTGATAGTTCGGCACCAACGTAAAGACGTTTTTATAGCCTTCCTCGTTCGCGATCATCCCGCTGACTTCGGCGTTCTGGTTGTTCTGGTACGAGGTCACAAAGAAATATGGATTGCAGTTTTTGCCCGCAAAGGTCGAAGGACCGGCGTTCGGGCTGATCAGAAACGTATCGGATTCCACAACCGGTTTGAAAATCGCCTGCAACATGTTCGAAAACACTGTGCCCACAACGAAATCCACTTCGTCCTTCTCCACCAGCGATGTCGCCTTAAGCAATGCCACATCGGGCTTCAATTCGTCATCCTCGATGATCAAATCAACCTTGCGGCCGCCCAGCATGCCGTCCTTCTGGTCCAGCGCCAGTTGGAAGCCGTCCACGATCTGCTGGCCAAGAGCGGCTGGCGGACCCGATAGCGTGACAACCATCCCAATTTTCAGATCTTCGGCCAGTGCTGTGGTGCCCATCAAGGCACTCAGAACAAGTCCGGTCTTCAGACGTCCAAGGTAATTCTTCATTCTTGTCTCTCCCGTTGGTTGCCCCTTTTTGACGGGGCTGTTTGTTTATGCACGAAGCGTACCGCACTATTGCGAGAACTTTGATGTTTGTCAGTTTTTTCCTGCATGATCGTCTGTTTTAGACGCAAAACCGGCCATTTTCGCATAGCCTTTCACAATCGCTTCGCGCTCTGCATGGCTCAGAACATCGTCGATCCGTTTGAACCCCGCAGGCGCGCGTTTCTCGACCTCGTCAATCACCCTTTCCGGCCCGCCGAGGCGGTTCGTGCGGACGACTTCGGCCGTTTTCGGTAACCGCTCCAGCTCGTAGCGGTACAGCGCCTCGCGCGGATGCTCGGACTGCACCAAAAAATCAGCAAGGCAGCGCGCATCCAGAATGGCCTGTGCCGATCCGTTGGACCCCACAGGATACATCGGATGTGCGGCATCGCCCAACAGGGTCACACGGCCATGGGTCCAACGGGGCAGCGCATCACGGTCGGCCATCGGGTACTCATAAATCGCACCACTGGCACGCACCAGCGCTTCCAGATCAATGCCCGGCACATGGAACCGTTTGGCATAGGGCAGCACCCGCGACAGCTGCGCCATCTTGGACCAACTCTCGGGCGGCGGGGTCGAGACACTGGGATCAGCCACGCGCACGTTGACGACCCAGTTCATCAACTGCTTGCCATCCTTGGCGGGGGCAATGGGGTACAGCACCAACTTGCCCGCCAGCCCACCCGCAATCGCCATCGTCTCGCCGTCCTCCCAGACGGGCCATTCGACAGCACCGCGCCACATTACAACACCGGGCCAGCTTGGCGGGCCTTCGTCGGGGAAAAACTGCCGCCGCCCGACACTGTGGATACCGTCCGCGCAAACCAGCACCTCCGCGCGGAAGGTCCGCGAGGAACAGCCATCGGTGGAATCGTTGAAATGTGCGGTCACACCCGCCTCGTCCTGCACAAACCCCGACAGACGCAGGCCGGTTTGCACCGCATCTTGTCCCATCCGCTCGATCACCGCATCCAGCAACAGCTTTTGAAGCCGGCCGCGGTGGATGGAAAACTGCGGATGATCATGGCCCGCATGTATTCCCCGCGCCTCGCGCCAGACTTCCTGCCCGCTACGTGTCAGATAGCGCAATTCGCGCGTGCGCAGGCCGACTTCGTCCAGACGCGGCAGCAGACCCAGTGCGGCCAGTTCCGCGATGGAGTGGGGCAGCGTGTTGATCCCCACGCCCACTTCGCGCACCTGTGCCGCCTGCTCGACCACCTGCGCCTTGATCCCGCGCTGGTGCAGCATCAGCGCGGCCGTCAGCCCACCAATCCCCGCACCTGCAATCAATACGGTCATGCGTCGCCCCCTTCTGGGGGCGGCAGGAAATCAACCGCATGGGCGGCAGACACGGCCACAACCTCCGCCGGATTGGGCATCGGCCCCATGTTGTTAAGCGCCCAGAACAGATCATAAAGCCGCAGCGCCGGCGTGACCCAGAACAGCGTCTTGATCGTGCGGTCCGACTTGTTGAAAATCCCGTGCGGGATGCCGCGCGGCAGCTTTACCAGATCCCCCGGCTCACCCGTCAACGCGTGTCCATCCAGAACGAAGTCAAATTTCCCTTCGAGGATATACAAAAACTCATCCTGTTCGGGATGGATATGCGGCGGCACAAAAGTACCGGGCGGCAGGGTTGCGTGCCATGAAAAGCTGTCCTCGGTCCACTGCTTGGGCACGTAAGTCTGCCCCAGTATGTTCCAGCGTATCCCCTCAATGCTCTCGCCCGAACGGACAATGCCCGGCTCCATTTTGATCATCTGCTTGTTCCTTTAAAATCACCGGTAAACGCAGCCGTCAGCGGGCTATCCGCCTGCTTCAACGCGCCCAGAATGGTGAAATGGTTATGCACACCGTCAATATGGCAGTGCGTTTGCGCGTCCAGCCCCGCCCACATGATCGCCATCAGCTGCGACTGGCGAATGAACTCGGGCCGCTCGCTACCACCAACCCAGCAGGTCAACGGACTGGACCCGAAGGGCGCGTGCAGGACAGCACTTTCCAGCGCCGCCTCGGGCGCATCCAGTTGCAGCGTTTCGTTCATCTGCGTGTGAATCAAAGGGCGCAGATCATGCAGACCGCTGATCGACAAAGTATGCACAATACGCGCCCTCACCGCATCGGACAGCGGACTGTCATCACACAGCATCCGCGTCACCAGATGCCCGCCTGCCGAATGACCGGCCAGACAGACCGGCCCGCCCACGCGCGCTGCCGCAGTGGTGATCGCGGCTCCGATCTCGGCGGTAATCTGGTGGATGCGGGCGTGGGGCGTCAGCGTATAGCTGGGGATGCACACCGCCCAGCCAAGCGCCCGCGCGCCTTCGGCGAGATCGCTCCAGTGGGACTTATCCAGCCGCATCCAGTAGCCGCCATGCACAAACACGGCCAAGCCCTGCGCCGGACCATCAGGCCGGATAATGTCCAGCTTGTGCCGCGCACCACTGCCATAGGCGATGTCCAGTTCCAGCAGCGCAGGGTCCAGTGCCGCACGGTATCCCGCCGCACGTTTGGCCCAGAAGTCCGGCAACGCATGGGAATTTCCCACATGCGCCATATTGGCAAAGGCATCGTCCCAGACGATAGCTGCCATCATGCACCTGCGTCAGGAGGCGGCAAGAAATCAACTTCGTGCAGGGCAGAAATGCGGGTCAGCTCGGCAGGATCAGTGACACCGTCCAACTGCACAAACAGATCATAGAGCTTGCGCGAGGGCGCCACGCCAAAGATACAGGTAGCGATCTGGCCCGAGCGGTTGAAAATCCCGTGCGCCTCGCCGCGCGGCATCTTGACGGTGTCCCCTGCCCCTGCCTTGTGGACGTCTTGCATAAACTCCACCTCCAGCGCGCCACTGATCACATAAATCCACTCGTCCTGATGCGGGTGAATATGAGGCGGCACAAAACTGTCGACGGGAATGGTGGCATGCCACACAAACGCCTCTTCGGTCAGCAGCTTGGGGACATAGGTCTGGCCGACCACGCTCCAACGCTGGTCGTTCAGCCCGCTCGCAGACAATGTTACGCCTTTTTCCATCGGTAGTTTCCTTTATTTTGCATCTTCGGCTGTCACTGTGCATGCAATCCGTAAAACCCGTTATCCATAAAACGAACGTATCTTGGCTCAGCCTATTTCAAGCTTGAAATATGTTTGGCATTCTCTAGTTTGGGGGAAAGGAGTCTAAGCCCGCGATGATCCACCCGCTGCACCAGACATATTTTTCCAACTATTCCGTCCTGCGCACCAGTGATCTGGAAGAGGCGCGCACACGTGTTTCGCAAAAATTCTGCGATCACCGTCTGGATCTGGCCGACCGCACCGCGCGCCTCAGCGTGGCCCATAATGCGGTTCGCGGGACGCATCTATCCGTGAATTATCTGTCCTATGGCGCGGAAGTGATGGTTGATCCGGGCTATCTGGGCGCGTTCTATCTGTTCCAGATACCGCTATCGGGCAAGGCGCTGATCCGGCACCGCGGGGATGAGATTACGGCCCATGCGCGCGCTGGAACTCTGCTTAATCCCGACCGCCCTACGCGGCTGCACTGGGACGCCGAGTGCTCCCAACTGCTGTTTCAGATTGACCGCACCCATCTGGAAACAGTGGCAAGCGCCCTGACTGGTGCGCCGCTGCCGGGGCCGGTGCGGTTTGATATGTCGGTGGATTTCTCAACTTCCAACGGGCAAAAGATACATCGCAGTTTTATGGCCTGTGCAAAAGCGGTCGAACGTGGCGTCTTGTTCCAGCGCCCGCTGTCGAGCCTTGATGCACAAGTCGAATTCGACCTCGTACAGACCCTTTTGACCCAGCAAAACAGCAATATCAGCCACATCATTACGCGTGCGGATACCGCGGCGCGCCCCCGTGATATCCGCCGCGCGCTGGACTATATGCATGCCAAACTAGGCGAGCCGATCACAATCACCGACATCGCGCAAGCGGCCGATGTGAACATACGCACCTTGCAAAAGAGCTTTCGCCAGACCCTTGGTCTCACGCCCATGCAAGTATTGCGGAACGCGCGGCTGGATACGGCGCATTATCTGTTAATGGCCCGCTGCAATACGCCAAGCGTCTCCGACACGGCCTATTCCACCGGCTTTTCCCATCTCGGCCGGTTTTCATCTTACTACCGCGGCCGCTTTGGCCACAGGCCAAGCGAAGGCCCTCAACCATAAACACCACTGCCAGTAGCAGTCAGACGAATGCGAACCAGTCTAAGTCTGTCGCGGCCTTAATCTATTAGGCTGCGCAGAGATCACGTCACTCAGCCAGCGCGGCAGCACGGTTCAGCTTGAAATTGACTCGGTTATTTAGATGACGCTCCTGGTTGAAATGATTGTAAACAGAGGCATGAACTGCAACGAATTTCTGTAAAGTTCGCATGCGTCTGAAGCGAAGCATGGCCCGTTCCCGCCCTCGAAAGGGCTGGTGGGAATTCTCTTCTCGATCGTTAAGCCAACGGCCGATTTCCTGTTTGATCGAGCGACTTTGGCGCTCCCTAAAATATGAGTGCATCTACCTCAATGCATTTGAAACCGGTTCGGAAACACGCGCCAGGATTGAAAAGTGGATCGCATACCACAACGCAGAACGGCCGCATTCCACGCACGGAATATTGATTTCAGATGAAGCATATGACAGAAAAATGGAACCAATGAGATCAGCAACCTGAATTAAACTCTGTTCCACCTTAAGTTGGCTACTAACTGGTCGAATTACTGGGACCACCTCTGATACAACCGCTAGAGCATTTTGATTTCAAACGGGAACGGCCAGCCATTTCTAGGCTTGGGCCACCCTATCAAATGTGCCTCATGCACGCGTCGTCGAAACACTTGACCGTCCCCCCCAAGCTCTTCGACAAGCTGATAAGAAGCATAGAGTAGATAAGACTGGGCAAGGTAGTCCCCGTATGCCGCGTCGTGATACATGCGCATGAGGAACATCCATCGACTATCACTTTCATCGCAAAAACCCTCAGGCCGATCCAATCGAGGCAGCCTATCCTTAACAGGAGGGTTCAACCAAACCCGTTCGTCATTTGATCCATCATTACCCGGCAAAGTTCACATAGCTCCAGATTAAGACGAACTGGCGCTTTGGTGAGGCATTTGGCTTCAGCTCTTTTCCAATCATTCGTTTACAGCTCATTCCATCGCGTTCAAACCAAAGGGAATGTGGCAACGCACCTACGACCGCAAACGGTTTGAGATACAGTGGTGCCAGAACCAAGCAGACCAACTATTTCTCAGCAAGTTTGTGCACCTTCTCAGCGCAGAAGAACACATAAGTACCCGTCAAAGCCTTTTCGCACGTTCGCTTGGGTACTCTAGTGGATCACTTATACTACCATTCTCTCTCTAAGCAGCGCGTCACTCACCAAGCATTGGCAGCTAGGAACTGGTGGGAAGCCTATATACGCCAAGCCGCAGTTCTCGCATTTTGCGTGAAGGACACTTTTTACCCTTCAACTGCCCATGTAAAAAAATTCTTACCCGCGCCGGTCCGCTTAACTTTCTTTCCAGAGTTTGCCCCCCGCCCAGCCTCGACATTACGGAGGGTATCTTTCAACGTGGGGATTCACCTCTGCACCATGTTTGAAGTGGTCCTGCTTTTTAGGACAGTTTTGCGGCTTGGCTAAGATGCATCTG
>NZ_JBALVJ010000158.1:0-3541 GCF_036961165.1 Sulfitobacter sp.
TTCGGGTTGGATACATCTTAGCACGCTGTCCAATTTTGCCGGACCACTTCAGTGGGACAGTATGCCGGATCGGGGGGGCTGTATGCATGCGCGAAAGTTACCTACCATTTGCTTGCTTCGCCCCGGTCACTTCACGACGATCTCAGCACTGCTTTGTGTGTCCCGCAATAATTTTAGAAATAAAATTAGACCATCCTATGACAATTTAATAAGTCTTACTTAATATAAGTATAACATATAAATTATGGATCATGCTCTTGCCCGAACCTATTGATAACGAAAACACATCCTTTCTGATCCTTGATATCGCCCGTTTGTTGCGGGCCGAATTCGAGCGGAGGGTAGCAAGCGCATGTCTTGGAGTGACTCCCAGTGAGGCGCGGACATTGGCACCTGTGGCGCGTCATGGACCTTTGCGCCAGCGTGATTTGGCTGACCTAACCGGTCTTGGCGCGATGAGCATTACAACTTGTCTGGATCGACTGGAGTGCGCGGGTTTCGTTTGCCGTGAAAGCGATCCAAGTGACCGCAGGGCCAAGCTTGTTAGTGCATCCGCCGAGGCGACACCGTTGCTGATGCAGTTGAAACGAATAGGTGAGGAGGTTCGAAGCATCACCCGTGACGGCATCGAACCACATGATTGGGAGGCGTTTCACCGCATGCTTAAGATAGCGCGTGACAATCATCTGAGGTCACATCAGACTCGACACACGGCAGACTAGTTCGCATTTATCTGACAGCGCCCATGACAAGGCATCACACACCTGATCTAAAGGTTCAATACTTGCATATTTTCAGTTGAATATCCGAAAGACACCCGCAATATTGATTCGAAATTCCGCAGATTGAGCAATTTGAATTCGGTTCTCAGGCGCGACAATGGAGGAGCAGGTGAAACGAAATCCGAAGTTCATCGCAGCACTTTGCTTGGTAACAATTCTTGGTTTGATAGGCTGGAACAATTTGGCGCTGACCGAGGATGATATCACACCAAGTTACAGGGCCAAATTCGATGGGCCACAGCCAATCGTCGAGCCGCTGTTACAATCTGCTGAACGTCCCTTGGCGGCGATTGTGGACCCGGAAACAATCGATTTTGCCAATTTGTCGCAACTGAAATCCGTCTTTATGGGGCGGAGTGTTTCAATTACTGAATCGGTGCATACTCGGGCCAGTTTCCAGAATGAAATTCAGTCATTCACGCATCAATGGCCTGCGATCTACGCGACGGCAAACTTTGAGGGTGATTCTGTCATCGTGGCATTCAATGATTCAATCAATCGATACAGCATCTCGCTGGATAATGCTGAACTACCCGCATTCACCGTTACTCGGCCGGGGAAAGTTGCGGTGCGTATCTCGGGTCTCGGCTCAGGGAACCACGCGGTGCGATTGGACAAGATCAGCGAGTCCTTGTCGGGGGCAGCGGAATTTCGCGGTTTCTTTGTATCTGCCGGAAGTAGACTCTTTGCCCCCCCCGACAAGAAGTCACGCGAAATAGAATTCATCGGTGATTCCGACACGGTGGGATATGGAAACACTTCGCCTGGCCGGGACTGCGAGGGTGATCTGGTATTTCTATATACCAATACCCTGAACTCTTTTGGCCCAATTGTTGCCCGGCATTTCAATGCTGACTATCAAGTGAACGCGTATTCCGGCATCGGTCTGGTTCGCAATCTTGAGGGTGGTAACCCTGAGATGACAATGACCACACGATATATCCAGGCATTGTTTGATGGTACCCCTATGCAGCAAGCTGATGGATGGAGTCCGCAGGTGATTGTGCTTGCACTCGGTTCAAATGATTTCGCAGCCGAAGTGGGCCAAAACGAGCAGTGGGCTGATCAGAAATCACTTCGTGATGATTTCGAAACCCAATATGTTCGGTTTCTTCAAAGGCTACGGTCACAGCACCCTCAGGCGCTGCTGGTCCTGATCGCTTTGAAAGGCTATGGCGACGACTATTTGGCGGCACATCAGTTTGTGCAAGCACACTTTGCATCGCTTGGCGATAAACGCGTGGCCCTTGCTGTTTTGCCAAGAATGCAAAAAACTGCCTGTCACTGGCACCCTTCACTTGAGGATCATCAGATGATCGCCAAAAGACTTATCAATACAATCAATGAACTGCCAGATGTTTGGCCGAACTGAAAATCGGAAGCGAAAATGACCTGCTTTGTAGGTGTTCGCATTCAACGGAATCGTGCTTAGCTATCACCGTAGGTTATGCGGGTTTTCTGGTTCATTTTGGCAAAGGTGTTGTTTTGGCTGGAATTTCCCAGTTTACTTGAATTTCGGCAAGCTTTAGACTCTCACTTGATTATAGTGAAACCCTGGCCGTTCTGGTAAAAGGCAAGATTTCAAGAATGCTTTCTTTAAGACCCCTCCAAGGCCATATCCGCAAATTGATGGGTAAGCCTATGCCGGACATTTTTTCCGGTGCCAGCGACACGTGGGAAGTGGCCCCGAGTTGTCAACGGCATGTGCCTGCAGCTGTCTGCCTGCCGGGACAACTTGAGCGAATTAAGGACACCGAGTTTGCTCCGATTGACGTGGTCATCCGGTCGTTTCTCGGCGAGTTTGACACACAAGAGAATCCGACAATTGGGTACCGGCTTGAGAATGTCGACATGGTCGACGGCGTGCTGTATGCCAAAGGTCGGCAGCGCCACTTGCGTGCCCGACACTCCCGTTCCGTGACATACCCGATACCACGCGACGTCATGAGCGGTTCTATGTATGAGAGTTGGCTTGGAAACCGATGGTTCGGCAACTGGCTTAGCGATGACTGTCTGACCTATTTTCTGACAAATCCCGCCGGCACGACGGTGACCACTTCAATCAATCCAACTGGGCATGTGCCGTGTTACGAAGCGTTGCTTGGAATGGCCCCATTGCGCCGACAGAACGTTCATTTTAGTGAATTAATCCTTTTTGATGACCATGCCAACAACGCTGGCAAGACCCAACGCACCATAGAGATGCGAGACAAGTTGTTGTTCGGCCGCGCCATCAAGCCCGTCAATGGCGTTTTCTTGTTGCGGGGCAAGACTGGCGACGCACGCGTGATGACGAATGAACGCCAGATCGCAGATCAAATGGCGGAAACCTACGGGTTTCATGTGCTCGACCCGACGACTGCCTCGGTGGATCAGATCGCAGATCTGTGTGGGAATGCGGCCATAGTTGCCGGGGTCGAGGGAAGCCACTTGGTTCACGGGTTGGCAGTAATGCCTCCAGGTGCCACGCTCCTTGTGTTTCAGCCACCTGACCGTACCGTTGCGGCGCTCAAGACTGTCACCGACCGACAGAATCAAGGCTACGCATTCGTTGTCGGTGAGGGGACGAGCTCGAACTTCAGTATCGACTGGAGCGAGGTGCGGCGCACGCTCGATCTTCTAGATTGAAATGCTTTTTTGTTGTTTTGAACAGCGCGCCATTTATTTGCCACACACAGTCCGCAATCCTTAATTATAGATTAACTGTTCCATCCCGGACGACCACATAGATCCTCGGCGGTCTGCATTCTTCATGGCAA
>NZ_JBALVJ010000159.1:0-3334 GCF_036961165.1 Sulfitobacter sp.
GCGGGTCAAATCTCGGTGAAAATACCGGGTCAGTTCTCAGTGACATTCAACACATCAGCGTTATCATGAGAGCCTGAACAACGTCACACCATCAGACGTCTACTTCGGACGCGACAAAGCAATTCTACAACAAAGGGAAAGGATCAAACGAAAGACGCTCGAAGCACGCCAGTTGCATCACAGCCAGCGTGCCGCATAATGCAATTAACCAGATGAGCCAGACACTCTCTTAATTTAAGCCGCCTTTGGACCCAAAAACTCTGCCGACGTACACCCTGACCACGCTGGAAATCAGATCCGTGGAGGCATCCCCAACTCAATCCGTCTGGACCGTTTCGGAGCGGCTCGGCGCTCAGCGCAGGCCAAAAAAGCCCAGAATTACCAGGACGATGACCACGAGGCCGATGATATATACGATACGGTTCATTGCATTCCTATCTGTTCGGGCAGTGGCCCATTGCCACCGACATCGCCAAGCATAAGCCATCGCAATTCCGGGCGAATTGACACAGATCAGTGCGCGGCGCACCGCTGCACGCGATTATATGCATGAGACATCGGTCTTGATCGTAGGGCCACGACACACGGCTTCCTAAGAAACGTTTGCTGTGTGCAGTTTCCGAACCCGCCTTGCGCGATTATCCCTGCGACGCAAAACCGGCGGCAGCCATAGGCGCGGCGAACCCATAGGCGTGCCAAACTTGGTCAAATAAAAGGAACATATCCAATGTTAATCGAAGCTTCTAAACTCAAAGGTTTCAAGATCGCCGCGACCGACGGCAGCATCGGCACCGTGACTGATTTTCTGTTCGATGACGAAAGCTGGACGCTCCGCTGGATCGTCGTTGATACTGGCACCTGGCTGTCCGGGCGCAAGGTGCTGCTGCCGGTTTCGGTTCTGGGTCACCCGGATACGTCTGCCCGCAGTTTTTCAGTCCGCCTGACGATGGCATCGATCAAAGACAGCCCTGCCATCGACACGCATAAACCCGTATCGCGGCAGCACGAAGAACGCATGTATAGTTACTACAACTTGAGCCCCTATTGGGGAAACGGCTTCTACATGGGGGGCTATGGCGGCTGGACCGTTGGCATCTCAGAGACGCAATACGCCGATTCACGACGGCGTCAGGACGCGCTTGATGCCAAGCGGCATCAGGGCAATGAACCCCATCTGCGCAGCATTGATGCTGTGACCGGCTATAACCTGCATGCCACCGATGGCTCCATCGGTCATGTCGAGGGTTTTCTGATCAACGATACCGACTGGACGATCCATTTCCTGACCGTGGATACAAAGAACTGGTGGCCGGGCAAACATGTCCTGATTTCGCCCCGTTCTGCCAAGGACGTGTCGTGGGCAGAGAGTTTGGTCAATCTGGATGTCGATCGGAAAACTGTCATGGACAGCCCAACCTATGACCCTTTCGTTACCGTGGACGCGGCGTTCGAGGCGCGGATTGCGCGTCACTACATCCCTGATGTCGCTCAAGTAAACGCAAGTTAAGAGGGCTGTGGGATGGGATCATGATGCTGACCTCCGTGAAAAACCAGACCGACTTACCGCGCTACTTTGCGCAGGTGTTCAACGTGGCACAGTCATTAGAAAACGGGCAGCTCGATTTAGTGCTGGACGATGGCCGCGTCTTTCGCGCCGAAGGCCGCCATCCGGGTCCGGCGGCTGTGATCGAGGTGCACAACCCTGACCTTTTCGCGCGCCTGATCCGCGAGGGCGATCTGGGCTTTTCCGAGGCTTACATGGATGGCTGGTGGACTTCGCCGAACCTGCAGGCATTCATGGACCTCTTGCGTGTCGGCAACGACGCGCTTTACGATGGCTTTTCCGGCATGGCGCTGGTGCGCACCTTCGAAAATATGCGGCACAGGCTGCGTGGGAACTCAAAGCGGCAGGCGCGTAAGAACATCACCGCGCATTACGACCTCGGCAACGATTTCTACCGGCTGTGGTTGGATGAGACGATGACTTATTCGGCGGCCCTCTTTCTTAACGGGCAAGAACCGATGGAAAAGGCGCAGCACCAGAAATACGAAAGCATGGTGGACCAAATGGGCGTGCAGCCTGGCGATCATGTGCTGGAAATCGGCTGCGGCTGGGGCGGCTTCGCGGAATATGCCGCGTCGGAGCGTGGGTTGCGCGTGACCGGGCTGACAATCTCGCAAGAGCAGCACGACTATGCGGTGGAACGGATCCGGGCCAAGGGGTTGCAGGATCGCGTTGAAATCCGGATGCAGGATTATCGCGATGAACGCGGGGGTTACGATGGCATCGCCAGCATTGAGATGTTCGAGGCAGTTGGCGAGAAATACTGGCCGACCTATTTTCAGGTCGTTCGTGACCGGCTGAAGCCGGGCCGCAACGCCACCTTGCAGATCATCACGGTGCAGGACGAGCGCTTTGAGACCTACCGCAAGGGCGTGGATTTCATCCAGAAACACATTTTCCCCGGTGGCATGTTGCCGTCTCCAAGCGTGCTGCGCGACGAGGTGCGCCGTGCTGGGTTGCAGGTCAGCCATTCGATCGAGTTTGGCGACAGCTACAGCCAGACCCTCCGGCGCTGGCATGATAGATTCAACGGGCGCTGGGAAGAAATCTCGCGGCGGGGCTTCGACGACCGATTCCGGCGGATGTGGAATCTGTACCTCACCTCTTGCGCCGGGGCGTTCGAGGGCGGTCACTGCGACGTGACCCAGATCACCATCACAAGGCCCGCCGCCTGAAAACAGGCGGAGACGGTGCATGTCCTCCTCATAGCAGTTCGCGATGCGCGCATTTGGGCAAGGGGCCGACCATCGACGACCGCGCTGGATTTTTCCGGATTGTGAGCCGGTTGAACCTCACGCCAATGGGGTTGTTTCTCTTTCGTTGCTCCGAAAACAGGAGAGCCATCCCGCATTCGTCGGCGAGAGCAGACCAGCCCGATCCGATATCATAGCTATCCGCCGATTGGGTGCTGCCGTGCAGCACGACGACAAGTGGGCTGTTCTTCGGGAGGTCCTTCGGAATATAAATGTCCGCTCTCAGCGAGCCAGGGTCAGTTCCAAAGTTGTTGAGGGCAGTGTGACGATTCATAGTGGCTTAAGATAGTGTCATATAGACTCCTTTTATGGAGTCCGGAATTGGGGGCCAATTAAGTAACGCACTGACCTGAAAATGGTTCCCTACCCTAACCTTTGAGAGGGCCCTCGGCGCGCCGAAGACTTCTTTGGGCTCAGCGTAGGCGCTTTTGTCGCCAAGCCCTGGACTTGGGCAGCAGGCCACAGGACCAGGGGGGCAGCTTGGTGCAGGCCCGGTCTCAAGAAAACCTTAGCCTCG
>NZ_JBALVJ010000160.1:0-3265 GCF_036961165.1 Sulfitobacter sp.
GATCCCTCCGTTGCGCCTGACTTCACGGCTGATTGTGGACGCCGGTCGCTTCAAGGTGCGCGTGATGGATCGCAGGGACATCTGCGCCCGCAGACCTCTGGATACCTCTTCCCGATCGATCAAGGTAAGCGCGAGGCGAGACCGAACGCGATCTGGTGGACGGATGCCGCCCGTGCGCGCAAGGAGCGGGTAAATTGACGATGACCCCCGATCAAACACCCGACCAATCGAGCTCATCGACTCTCCGCGCTGCCATCTGTCCCAAATCTCCGACTTCTGCTTGTCCGTGAAAAATACGCGGCGACGATACTTCATTTTGATCACTCCATCTTTGGCTAAAGATTAAAGTGTTGCGTCGACCCGTTGAAATCGCCGGACAAAGCTACCGCACAATGCGATGTCGGTAAGGACTACTTCCGGATCTGCAACATATCCAGTCTCCCCCACGCGCAAGTGAAACACATTTCAATTATTGGGCACTAGGATGTCTGTATGGATAATCTAAAGACCCGCATCGGCAAGAAAATCGCTGCCTACCTAGAAGCGCCCAAGCCGAACTATGTGCCCTTCGCCATTACGTCGAAGGATATGCTGTGCAGAACCCTTCAGCCAGGTGACATCTTGCTCGTCGAAGGCAACACGCGGGTGTCCACTGCGATCAAGTACTTGATCGCAGTGGACATGGTCACATTCCGCCTTTTACGTGGGCGAACACCACCCCGACGGCGAGCTGATTGAGGCACATTTAGAAGATGGCGTCATCCGTGTCCCACTTGCGAAATACGATGATTTTAATACCCGCATTTGCCGTCCCGTCGGTTTGTCTGATGACGAAATTGGCCGTGTCGTCGATAGTGCCAAAGAAAGTCTTGGGCGGATGTATGATCTAAAAAATATCTGGGACTTGGCGCGCTACCTCTTGCCGCAACCCCCTGTTCCAGAACGGTTTCGCCGACGTATGCTGGCCCTTGGGTCGGGCGACCCAACCCGTGCAATTTGCTCGACGCTGATTGCCGAGGCGTTTCAAAAAATTGGCTACCCGATTTTGCCCAGCATCAAAGCCGGACCGCATTTAGAAGAAATTTTACACATCCGCCACCATTCCCTGTTTGTCCCCCGTGACTTTGACTTATCGCCCTATTTTAGCGTCGTAAAACCTACTATTGTGTATGGCTTTGATCACAAAACATTGAATTGGCATAGTCCAGCGAATGCTAATTTAGCCGATTGAGCTAAAAAGCCAACTTGGCATCTATCAACCCGCCAACTCAGTACCATCGAAGTGAAAGAAGACATTCGCCACAATACAAAAATGGGACACTTTGGGCTCAAACCTGCCGTTAGCTGCAAAAGGATCGAATGTCTGCTTGGGGCCGTCTCTAAAACTGCCCACCGTCACTTTGAATTATGACACGATACCCCACATAAGATTACAACGGGTTTGGATTGGGGAGCCTCGACAATGAACCGTACCATTACAGAAGCTGATAGACGCGCGGAGGTAAATACTTTTGTGCGCACGACTTTCGGCGTGCGGGGAACGCTGCGCCTTCATCGTTCAGCTTTTGGCGCTGATCTGTTGCGTGCACCGGTGAATGTCATGCTGGCGCCCGTTCTTCTCATTATCCGACTGGTAGCTCTTTTGGCCAAGGTACTGGGGTTTCATCGAACGGCAATTTGGTTGTCGGGCCGTAAGGTTCTGCTGGAAACCAATGTTTCGCGGGAGGTTGCTGCACTTGTATTGGCCTTTGTTGCTGACCTCAAAGCAAGGGGCGATGGCGTCACCGTTCCTGATAACGTGTTGGACCATGAAGTTGCCGACTATACTGGCGTTCGCAGTGCCGTGGGCGAGATCACAACTACCTTCTTGGTTCTGATAGCGGGTTTCATAGTGTTTCAGACTGCGACGCCAGGTTTGGTCTCTCTCGCGGGGCCGGTGGCCGAAATGAGAGCGCACGCTCTTGCCGTTGAGCAATTCCCGCTGGGACAAGGATTGGGGAAAATGTACTACGGTGTTTTCTCGACGGATATCGAGGCTTTCCAAGTTGTGGCAACTGGTGTTGTGCTGGCAATGTTGGCGTCTGTGGTAACGACATTCGCTGGAGTGATCGCCGATCCGCTGCAGGTCATGATTGGCACGCACCAGCGCCGATTGTCTCGACTGTTAACCCGTTTGGAGGTAGATCAGGGTCATAGTGGTCGTCTTGCCCGAGAGCACATCACCGCCAGACTCGCAGATATCACTGACATCGCGCTCAACTTGTGGCGCGTCTTGCGCGGGTGAGGGCATTTGCTGAGGGCTCTGATCGTCGAACTGCCATGATGCCGAAAATTGCTGCGCTGTTTTGGAATTGCAGCAATGCGAGAGCTGCGTCGCAGCGCAAAAAAATTGGCGGACAAAGTCCGCTAAGGGCGGTGTGCAGAATTAGGAAGTCAAAGTTGGCGGTGTTAAGGGGCGCTCAATTAGGTTAGCCGCATGCTAACGAAGGGTTGCGCCTGCGCCCATGAATTAGAAAGCCCACACATCGTATGTCTGAACCCTGTCTGAAACTGGTACTGGTGACGCCTGAAATTCCGTACAATACCGGTGCGATCGGGCGGACTTGTGTGGCGCTCAATTTGGAGCTGATCCTGATCAAGCCTTACGGATTTTCCCTTGATGAAAAGGCGGTACGACGGGCCGGAACGGATTATTGGAAACACGTTCACCTCACCGAATTTGATAGCTGGCAGAGCTTTGTAAATGATCGACAGCCACCGCGCGGCAGCCTGTATTTCTTCGAAGAACACGGCGCGCAGAGCGTTTACGAGCCAGACTATCAAGACAATGCTTATCTGGTTTTCGGGTGTGAATCCGCAGGTTTGCCTGCTGCGGTTTTAGATGGCATGGACGATCGCGTTTTTCATTTGCCCATGCGAAACCCACTTGTCCGATCCCTCAACTTGGCCAACGTCGCCACAGCGGTGGTTTATCAAGCCATGCGCAATCAGCTCGGCGTTTGAAAGCTGCAAGGTCATTGATAAGGTGTCACTTCTCGCCAAAGCAGATCTCTCAGGCTAACAAAATACTATTATGCTCGAATGGCTGTTCTTGGAAAACTGCACCGCTGCGCTCAACACAAAGGGAGGAAACCGGACCTTCACTCTAAGTATAGTACTTAGCTTCAACTCAAGAAAAAGCAGTCGTTCGATATTATGACGCTGCGTGATACCTGAAGTGGTCCTGCTTTTTAGGACAGTTTTGCGGCTTGGCTAAGATGCATCT
>NZ_JBALVJ010000038.1:0-36664 GCF_036961165.1 Sulfitobacter sp.
GATGCATCTTAGCCAAGCCGCAAAACTGTCCTAAAAAGCAGGACCACTTCACTGGTAGAGCAAGCTGCGCTGACTTTTGGCAGCGTGAGCTGCTATGCCCCCACCGGCACAGAGGGCATTACCGCAAAAAAACTCGGCGGATGATCGCAACATTGGTGCCGGTCGCAGTCAAACCCGGCGTCCCCTTTTGAAGGCGCTCTGGTTTAATGGCTCACACCCCAAGACATGGCACTGCACCGGATTACGCGTATGGGGCCCAGGGCCAAGCGGTTAGGATATGTAGGCAGTGCGTCGGATGACCTTATTGGCGCGTCCGATCGTGTCCGTGTCTGCTACGTCGCCTTTCGGGCTGTTGTTGATTGTGATGAAAGGAGTTGCCTCCAGAGACGATACTTTGCGCAACATCTACCTGTCACCCATGCTACAGGGCGCGTTCTATTTCATTGCTAGTCTAGCTCATTATGCCTCAGCAGCCGACCTTGTGGCCGCGACATGCATCAGGGCGATAAATTATATGTGTTTCCCCATATACTTTGCTTATCGAGGGCTTTAAATTATTCAGGGACCTTACAGGACCGGTTTGGCGGATCTTGAAGTTATTGGAGCATTTTGATGCGCGTTCTCTCATTTGTAACTGTATCCGCACTGGCACTTGGCACAGCCCTACCTGTCATGGCGCAAGATCGGTCTTTCAATTTCGCCCTCGGGCTCGGTGTGGGTGCCGCGCCAGAGTATATGGGCTCTGATTCTACAGTTGCAGTTGCAGCGCCAACTTTCACGTTTGGATCGCTCAAGTGGGGCGCGATTGACACAGGTAACGGCGTGCGCGGCATTCCGGACAATGGCGTGTCGCTCAATGCGGCGTTCCGCGTTCTTGGCGATCGCACCGCCGAAGACAGCCCCGAGCTGGCAGGCCTGGAAGATATCGACATTGCCGTTGAGCTGGGTTTCGGTCTGGCGTTCCAGCAAACAAACTGGATGGCATTTGGTGAAATCCGCAAGGGTGTCACGGGTCATAACGGTGTGACAGGTACACTTGGTGCTGACCTTATCTTGCGCCCGAACGACCGGTTCGTGATCAAAGCTGGTCCACGGGTGAATTTCGGCAATGACGAATTTGCCAACACCTATTTTGGCGTGCCAACAGGCGGGACAGCCACTTTTGCTGGCTATGACGCGACGGGTGGCGCCTTGGGCGCAGGTGTTCAGGTGACTGGGACATATTTTCTGGATGACAACTGGTCACTTGAAGGTGGCGTAAGCTATGAAATGCTGTTGGGCGATGCCGCAGACAGCCCTATCACGATGAACGGCTCAGAGGATCAGTGGCGCATCCAAATCGGCCTCAGCCGTCAGTTCACACTCAATTTCTAGGAAGACACCTATATGCAAGTTGACGAGGCAATGAATGGCCGCCGCAGTATCCGGGGCTTTTTGAATAAACCTGTGCCACGCACTTTGATTGAAGAAGTGATTGCACTGGCCAACCGTGCACCATCATCGATGAACACGCAGCCTTGGCATTTGCATGTGCTGACAGGCGAACCGCTTGAGCGTGTGCGGGAGGGGAATTCCACTCGCATGCTTAATGGTGTGCCACCCGTACGCGAGATCGTCGATCATGGTGCATACGAAGGGCCACACCGCGACCGTCAGGTGGGCATCGCCAAGCAGCTGTTCTCCGCCATGGGGATCGAGCGTGATGACAAGGCAATGCGTCAAGACTGGGTTATGCGCGGCTTTCGGCAGTTTGATGCGCCCGTATCCATCGTGGTGACTTTTGACAAATCTCTGGACGGCGGCACAATTGCGCATTTCGATCTGGGGGCAGTCACTTACGGACTGACGCTGGCGGCGTGGTCACGTGGCCTTGGCTGTGTGATCAACGGGCAGGGGATCATGCAATCCCCCGTGGTCCGCGAGCACGCGCAAATCCCCGATGACCAGATTATCATGACTTGTGTCGCGATGGGCTGGCCGGATGAGACATTTTCGGCCAACGAAGTTGTGTCAGAGCGCCGTGACGTTGCCGAAGTCGCGCGGTTTGTCGGCTTCGACGACTAATAGTCAGATTTTGTAATAGTCGCGGTACCACGCGACAAATTGCGCAACGCCTTCACGGACAGAGGTATGCGGTACATACCCTGTCAGTGATTGAAGCAAACTTGTGTCTGCCCATGTGGCAGGCACGTCGCCTGGCTGCATGGGCATGAGGTTCATCTGCGCCTCAACGCCAGTTGCGTCCTCGATCGCTTTGATGAAATCCAAAAGCGGGATCGCGTCGGCATTGCCAATGTTCACTATCCGATGAGGGGCCACAGGTGACAGGCTGTCGCCCAGGTATTTGCCCTGTTGCGTCAGATGGTCCGGAACGGCATCAATCAACGACAAAATCGCCTGAACCAGATCGGTGGCATAGGTAAAGTCGCGGCGCATCTGGCCGTGGTTGTAAACATCAATCGCCCGCCCTTCGAGAATACGGGAAGTGAACTTGTGCGGCGCCATATCAGGCCGCCCCCACGGTCCGTACACCGTAAAGAACCGGAACATCGTGATCGGCAACGCAAAAAGATGTGCATAACTGTGGGCGATATTCTCGGTCGATTTTTTGGTCGCAGCATAAAGCGACATCTGGTGATCGGCCTTCGTATTCTCTTGATAGGGCATCTCGGTGTTTGCCCCGTAGGCAGACGAGCTCGACGCCAGAAGCATGTGCTTTGGCGGATGCGCACGCGCGGCCTCCAACAGTTGCAAGGTGCCGCCCAAGTTTGTCTCAAAATACGACATCGGGTTTTCGAGTGAGTACCGAACGCCGGCCTGAGCAGCCAAGTGGATCACGATCTCTGGTTTGTGTTGATTAAACAATTTGGTCAGCAGGCCGGGCTGCTCAACCTTGCCTTTCACATTGGTGAAACCCTTTTGCGCCTCAAGAAGATCAAGACGGGATTGCTTGAGGCTGACATCATAATAATCGCTCATGCTGTCGACCCCGACAACCTTCCAGCCGGCAGCCAAAAGTGCATCAGCAACGAAATAACCGATGAAGCCGGAAGAGCCGGTCACAAGCGCAGTTTTCATCGGGTCATCCTTATCCACCAATTGCAGTCCATTTGCGCGCTTACACCCGCAGGGGACATTGCCTCAACCGTCAAAGCGGTTCCTGCGAGCCAGTCCGTTCATAATAAAGATAGGGTGACAAGGTGCGCATACACTAGGTCAGCGTTAAAAACATACCGTTCACTTGCGGCAGGCGGCTGCTATGCGTACATCGTTACAAAGCGCCCCGATCAGCGGAAAGAGTATTTATGTCAAAGATCAACACACCGCGTGAAGCGATATTGGCCACTGCGGCGCAGGTTCTGGAACATGAGGGCAGCGCCCTTGTGCGGATGGCCCGCAATCTGCCGGCCGATTTTGCCCCCGCGGTGGAGCGGATCCTACAGATCAAAGGTCGCATCATTTTGTCGGGTATTGGCAAATCCGGCCACATTGCGCGCAAGATCGCGTCGACCCTCGCCTCGACTGGCACGCCGGCTTATTTTGTGCACCCTGCGGAAGCAAGCCATGGGGACCTTGGCATGATCACGCAGGAAGACCTGTGCATATTGCTGTCTAACTCGGGCGAGACGTCCGAGCTGGGAGATTTGATCAATCACACGCGCCGGTTCTCTATCCCGATGATCGGGATGAGCAGTAAGCCTGAAAGCACATTGATGAGGGCCGCTGACCTGTGTTTGACCTTACCACAGGAACCCGAAGCAGGCAGCGGGATCGCGCCCACCACATCGACCACTATGGCGCTTGCGTTGGGCGACGCGCTGGCCATGGCGCTGATGGAGCAACGGGGTTTTCTGTCGGAACACTTCCGCACTTATCACCCCGGCGGCAAGCTTGGCGCGCAGCTAGCGCTGGTGCACCAGTTGATGCACGGTACCGAAGCCATGGCCGTCGTTTCTCCTGATGCCAGCATGCAGGAAACCTTGCTCAAGATGAGCGAAAAAGGCTTCGGCATTGCCTGCGTGGTTGAAGATGGCAAACTGGTTGGCGTGATCTCGGACGGCGACTTGCGCCGCAACAGTGAACACCTCGGCAGCAAGCGGGCAGGAGAGGTCGCCACGACCACACCCAAGACTGTCCCGCCCGAAATGATGGCGGTGAAGGCCTTGGCCGTGATGAATGAAAACAAGATCACCGTGTTGGTGGTTGTCGATGCCGCAGGCGTGCCAGTAGGCTTGTTGCGTATCCATGATTGTCTGCGTGCAGGAGTAGCATAATGAAAACCGTCATCGTCATTCCGGCCCGCTACGCTTCGACCCGCTATCTCGGCAAACCACTTGTGATGCTCCGCGATCGGGAAGGCACCGCGAAATCCTTGATCCAACGTAGTTGGGAAGCGGCAATGGCCGTTAAGGGCGTTGAGGCAGTTTATGTTGCTACAGATGATGCACGGATCAAAGAGGCTGCCGAAGCCTTCGGCGCGCAAGTCATCATGACATCCGAAACCTGCGAGAACGGCACAGCGCGCTGCGCCGAAGCCGCGACAGCAAACGTGTTCGATGCCGACTTGGTCGTGAACCTACAAGGTGACGCGCCGTTGACACCCGCATGGTTTGTAGAAGATCTAATCGCTGCAATGGCCGCGCGGCCCGAAGCCCCGGTTGCGACGCCCGTAGTGCGGTGTGACGCGCAAACCTACGCCCATTTCCGCGCGGACCGTGCTGCGGGTTTGGTTGGCGGGACAACCGCCGTCTTTGACCGCACAAACCGCGCGCTCTATTTTAGCAAAGAAGTTTTGCCCTACATCGCACCCGCCAAAGAGGCGGAAGCTGAGGGCGAAGTGTTCCACCATGTCGGCCTTTACGCCTACCGGCCTGCGGCCCTGACACAATATGCGAACTGGCCAGAAGGGCGGCTGGAACGACACGAAGGTCTGGAGCAGTTGCGCTTTCTCGAAAACGGTACTGATATCCTCTGTGTAGAGGTTGAGGGTAAAGGCCGCGTGTTCTGGGAATTGAACAATCCCGGCGACGTTGCGCGTATTGAATCTATCCTGAATGCTGAATAATTAGCGCTATAATAATGATTATGTTAAATTTTTTACGCTAAAACCCAGTTAGTTTGTCGCAGACACGCTTGCTTTCTTGGGCGTCAGCACGAAATAGCCATTTGCGAAACGAAGTTCCGTACTGCGGTATTGGCAGCCCCTAACTTTCCGCCTAGTCTGCTCTCAAAGAGAGTCGCCCGCCCTCGGGAGGATGAGGAAAGGCGACCCGCCGACTTGGGAGGGTCACAATGAAAAGCTTGAAAATCGTATCGGGTCCAGCCTTATGACGCCGATGTCGCCGGAAGAAGCTGTAGCTCATGTGCTCAGCACCAACCCCACATTCGCCATAGCGCCGACAGTCGTGCGCGGCGTCACTTACAAAGCATTCCAGAATGTTCCGGCCACTGTGGCCGCTTTGGTTGATGCTGGCATGGCTCAGCATGATAACGGTGCCGCGGACTATCTTCTTTTTGAAGGTGAGCGGTGGACCTTCGGTGAATTTGCCGCCGAAGTACGGCGGGTGGCTCAGGTGCTACGCACCCAGTTTGGTATCGCGCGCGGTGATCGCATCGCCATTGCCATGCGCAACTATCCAGAGCTGATGGCCCTCGTGCTGGCGATTTCTGCCACAGGTGCGACTGTCGTATTTGTAAATGCATGGTGGACGACCGAAGAACTGGACTATGCACTGCGTGACAGTGAAGCAAAGCTTGTGTTTGCCGATGGGCCGCGCATAGAGCGGCTGCAGCCGTTGGTGGCAGAGCTAAGCCTAGAACTGATCGGCGTGCGGGACGGCGAGGGCATGGTCGAACATAGCTACACCGCCCTTCAGACTGCCGCTTCCGACGCGCCAATAAATGCAGAAATCGACACGGACGATGATTTTGCCGTGATGTATTCATCAGGGACAACGGGCCACCCGAAAGGCGTCGTGCAGACCCATCGCAGCGCAGTAAATGCTGTGTTCAGTTGGTTGATGCAAGCGGTTGTGGCCCCTTTCGTTACCCCGCCGGAAGAAGGCGCGCCAGAACCGCTGCGCCCGTCAGCGCTTGTGGTCACGCCCCTGTTTCACGTCACGGCAACGCACCCACTGTTTTTGCTCAGCCTCGTCGCCGGCGCGCGGATCACGCTGATGCGCAAGTGGGATGCGGATGAGGCGATGCGCTTGATCCAAGCCGAAAAGATCACCCGTTTTCTGGGCGTGCCCACCCAATCTGCGGACCTTATGGCCGCCGCGCGCAAATCCGGTGTGAAGCTTGAAACGCTCGACTATCTCGGGTCTGGTGGCGCCAAACGGCCCGGCGCACAGGTGGCACAACTAGCCGAGACTTTCCCGAACGCCGGTATTGCTACAGGTTGGGGTATGACCGAGACGAACGCGCTTGGGATTGGGATGATCGGCGACGACTACGTCAACCGCCCCGAAAGTGCCGGCAAACTACACCCACCGGTGCAAGAGTTACGCTTGCTGGATGATGCTGGCAATGACGTGGCATTAGGAGAGTTGGGTGAGATCACTGTTAAAAGCCCTGCAAACATGCGGTGCTACCTCAACAAACCCGAAGCCACCGCCGAGACGATGCAAGACGGCTGGCTGCGCACGGGCGATCTGGCAGTGATGGACGAAGAAGGTTTCATCACCATTCTGGATCGCAAGAAAAACATCATCATCCGAGGCGGGGAAAACATTGCCTGTCTGGATGTGGAAGGTGCGCTGCATCGCCTGCCCGATGTCATCGAAGCTTGCGCCTTTTCTGTTCCTGACGAACGTCTGGGAGAGAACGTGGGCGCCTGTGTCCAGCTGCGCGAAGGCGCAACGCTGGACCGTAAACATATGACCCAAGCCCTTGAGGGCCATATCGCGGGTTTCAAAATACCCCAACATCTCTGGACGCAAACCGTCCCCCTGATGCGTGGTGCAACTGACAAAATTGACCGGCGCGGCCTCCGTGCCGCTTGTTTAGAGACTGAAAAGGCAAATACATGACACCAACAACAGAACAAATCGGCGACTATATCGCGACAGCAGGCAAAGCGGCTTGGGAGGTTCCCGACCTTGATCCTTCAACGCCGGAGCGTGATATCAAAACGGTTGGGATCATCGGCGCGGGCACCATGGGTGGCGGCATCGCCATGAACTTTGCTACTGCAGGCTATAACGTCAAGATTGTGGAAACCACGCAAGAAGCGCTGGACCGTGGCCTGAAAGTTGTGCGCGGCAATTACCAACGCTCTTCTGACAAGGGCCGTTTCCCCCAAGATGAGGTCGAAGCGCGCATGGACCGTTTCGATGGCCGTCTTGCCATCGCTGATCTGGCCGATTGTGATCTGGTGATCGAAGCCGTGTTTGAGAACATGGACCTCAAGCGCAAAATCTTCACCGAGCTGGACAGCGTGATGAAGCCCGGTGCGATCCTTGCCACGAATACCTCCGCGCTGGACATCAACGAAATCGCTGCGATGACGCGTCGCCCCGAAGATGTGATCGGCCTGCACTTTTTCTCACCTGCGAACGTGATGAAATTGCTTGAGATCGTACGCGCCAAACACACGGCTGACGATGTTGTCGCGACCTCTATGGCGCTGGCCCAGAAGATCAACAAGATTGCCACCCTCGTGGGTGTCTGCCCCGGCTTTGTCGGCAACCGCATCCTGTTTGCGCGCCAGATTCAGGCGAACAACCTGCTCGCTAAAGGTCTGATGCCTTGGGACGTTGATGCCGCTTTGAACGCCTTTGGCTTCAAGATGGGCCCCTTCCAGATGAGCGATCTGGCCGGTCTTGATATCGGCTGGTCCAAAGGCGCTACAACCGACAACCCGATCCGCGACATGCTGTGTGAGATGGATCGCCGCGGGCAGAAAACTCAGGCTGGTTTTTATGACTACGACGAAAACCGCCGCCCGATCCCGTCCGATGTGACCGCAGGGATCATCAAGAACGTGACCGGCGCAGAGCCAACCACAATGAGCGCAGATGAGATTATTGAAATCTGCATTTACCCGATGATCAACGAGGCTGTTAAAATTCTTGAAGAGAACAAGGCACAGCGCCCCTCTGACATCGATGTGGTTTGGCTGAACGGCTATGGCTGGCCTGCGGATAAAGGTGGGCCGATGTTCTACGGCGATATGGTCGGCGCGCAGGCTGTGCTTGACCGGATGGAGAAGCTGGGCGCGGCTGATCCAGCTTTTTCTCCTGCCGATCTTTTGCGCCACCTCGCTGCGACAGGTGGCAAATTCACTGAAATCGATACCGGAGGGCTGAAAGTATGAGCTACGAATTTATCACAGCGGAAAAGCAGGGGCACATCCTGCTGGTGACGATGAACCGGCCTGACGTCTACAACGCCGTTCATGTAGACATGCACAACGAGATGGCCGCGTGCTGGGATGACTTTGCCGCAGATCAAGATCTATGGGTCGCTGTTCTAACCGGCGCTGGCGACAAGGCGTTTTCGGCCGGGAACGACCTTAAGGCAACCGCTGCAGGTGGATCAAAGGCAAAGATGACGCCAACAGGGTTCGCCGGCCTTTCCTCACGCTTTGATCTTGAGAAACCGATCATTGCTGCGGTGAACGGCTTTGCGATGGGCGGCGGTTTTGAAACCGCGTTGTCATGCGACATCATCCTCGCTTCGGAAAATGCAAAGTTCGCCCTGCCAGAGGTCAAAGTCGGCTTCTTCGCAGCCGCGTCCGGCGTGCAACGTCTGTCACGGTATATCGGCCGTCTTGCCGCGCAGGAAATGATGTTCACTGGTCGCACAATCATGGCCGACGAAGCACTGGCAATGGGCTGCGTGAATGAGGTGCATCCACATGACCAATTGATGGCAAAAGCAATCGAGAAGGCAGAGCAACTCTGCTCCGTCTCACCTTCTGCTGTGAAAGCGACCAAGCGGGTGCTTAATGACATGTATGCCCGCGACGGCATGCAAGAGAGCATCGCCTATTCCCGCGAAGTGATTGCGGATCTTTCCAAAACCGAAGATTTCAAAGAGGGCGTGAATGCCTTCGTCGAAAAGCGCAAACCCAACTGGGTCAACAAATAACCTCACCCGTTGGGTGAAGAAATAACTAAGGGAGGCATTTTATGTCCGATACACCGATGGAAATGAACAATCTTGGCATGTCCGAGAAAAACAAGCCGCTGCTGGCGGCTGTGATCAAGCACATCCGCGAAAACGTGGATCCGATTACTGAAGATTTCTATGCAATGGGCGAAGGCCGTGCGGACCGCTGGTCCTACGCGCCCGGTCAGCTAGAGCTGCTGGAAACAGTAAAGCAAAAAGCACGCGATGCGGGTCTGTGGAACTTCTTCTTGCCCAACGCCGAAACCGGCGAAGGTCTTAGCAACCTTGATTATGCTTACATTGCAGCCGAACTGGGCAAAAGCCCACTGGCGTCAGAGTCGCTGAACTGCTCCGCGCCAGACACAGGCAACATGGAAGTGCTTGAGCGTATCGGCACACCAGAACAGAAAGAAGAGTGGCTCAAACCGCTTCTTGCCGGCAAGATCCGTTCCGCTTTCGCCATGACAGAGCCTGATATGGCGTCCTCGGATGCCAAGAACATCTCAACCTCCGCTGTGCTGGAGAATGGTGAGTGGGTCATCAACGGTGAGAAATACTATATCTCCGGTGCAGGTGATCCGCGTTGCAAGATCATGATCACCATGGTCAAAACGTCCCCCAATGCTGAGGCTTTCCGCCAGCAGTCCCAGATTCTTGTGCCGATCGACACCCCCGGTGTCGAGATCGTTGGCCCGATGCACGTATTCGGTCACGATGACGCGCCACACGGTCACATGCATATCAAGTTCACCAACGTTCGCGTGCCAGAAGCCAACATGCTCTGGGGCGAAGGCCGTGGCTTTGAGATTTCTCAAGTACGTCTTGGACCCGGCCGCATCCACCACTGCATGCGCTCCATTGGTTCTGCTGAAAAAGCGCTGGACCTGATGATTGAACGTGGCCTGTCACGCGAAGCGTTCGGCAAAAAGATCATCGATCTGGGCAAAAACATGGAGACAATCTCGCGCGCGAAGATCGAGATCGAAGCCATGCGTTTGATGGTTCTCAAAGCGGCCAAGGCGATGGATACGCTGGGCAACAAAGAGGCGCGTATCTGGGTCTCGATGATTAAGGCGATGGTGCCGGAAAAAGTCTGTAACATCATTGATCAAGCGATGCAGGTACACGGCGCCACGGGTATTTCCCAGTGGTCCCCCCTGTCCGGCATGTACACGGCTCAGCGCACGCTGCGTTACGCAGATGGCCCTGATGAAGTGCACCACCACGTTATCGCGCGTGCCGAGGTCAAAGACTATCAGGCGTCCAACTCCCGGACTGACCGCGCCCGCGGTGAGATCTCAACAGGTCGTACACGAGGCGGTGTATGAGCACGCTGTTTGATCTAACTGGCAAAGTCGCCCTGCTTACCGGTGCCTCCAAAGGCATGGGTCTGGCAATGGCGACGGCGCTGGCGGAGCATGGCGCGACTGTCGTCATATCTGCCCGCAAACAAGACCAGCTGGACGCCGCAGCCGAGGGCATTAATACCCTCGGTAAGGGTAAGGCATACGGCGTGAGCTGTAATGTCGGCTACAAAGAGCAGCTTCAGGCGCTCGTCGACAAAACACACGAACTTGCCGGTCCGATTGACTGTGTGATCGGCAATGCGGGGGTAAACCCCTACTACGGGAAAACCTCCGAAATCCCCGATGACGCCTATCAGAAAACGATGAACGCCAACGTGCTGTCCAACTTGTGGTTGGCGCAGATGGTTGCCCCCGACATGGTAGCCAAGGGGTCTGGCTCAATGGCATTCACCTCTTCCATTGGGGCGTTCAAGCCTTCAGTCATGCTCGGCACCTATGGCATGTCAAAGCTGGCTTTGATCGGTCTTGTGCGCAACCTTGCCGCAGAATTCGGACCAAACGGCCTCCGCTTTAACGCGATCTGCCCCGGTTTGGTGAAAACAGAATTCGCACGTGAATTATGGGACAATCCCGAAGTCGCCAAACGGATAGAGAACGAAATCCCGCTGCGTCGTTTGGGCGATCCCGAGGACTTTGCGGGTCTTGCCGTGTTCCTCGCGTCTGACGCATCCAAATACATGACCGGACAGGCGCTTACCGTCTGTGGCGGCTCAAATATGTGGACATAACATGGAACTGAAAGACAAGATTATCGTCGTGACCGGTGCTGCCTCCGGCATCGGACGGGCCATGTGCGTGCGCTATGCCGAGGAAGGCGCAAAGCACATCGCTTGCGTTGACCGGGATATGGCGGGCGCCGAGGAAACCGCGAAAATGATGGGCGGCAAAGCCTATCAAGTGGATGTCGCGATCAAAGACCAGATCACCGGCATGATCGATGCGGTGGAAGCAGATGCAGGTCCGATCGATCTGTTTTGCTCCAACGCGGGTATCTCAGTGCCCGGTGGTGTCGAGGTTGAGGATGACGACTGGCAGCGCATTTGGGAGATCAACGTGATGTCCCATGTTTGGGCGGCACGGCACTTGGTGCCTTTAATGTCGGAACGCGGTGGCGGCTACCTGCTCAACACCTCGTCGGCAGCTGGCCTGCTTAACCAGATCGGCAGCGCGCCTTACGGGGTGACCAAACACGCTGCTGTTGGCCTCGCGGAATGGCTTGCGCTGACGTACGGCGATCAGGGGATCAAGGTCTCTGTCCTGTGTCCACAAGCGGTCCGTACCGAAATGACGCGTGGCCACGAAGACCATGTTGCCGCGATCAATGGCATGATGGAACCGGGCCCTGTGGCTGAGGCCTGTGTCGAAACGATCCGTGCCGAGACTTTCCTTGTGCTACCGCACAAAGAAGTCGAGCAATACATGCGCAACAAAACCGACAACTACGACCGTTGGATCGGTGGCATGCGCAAACTCAACCGCCGCTTTGGCAACTTTGACAGTTAGGACAGAATAATGATCGGCTACACCACCATCGGCGTGAGCGACATGGAACGCGCCAAAAAGTTCTACTGTGATCTGTTTGAGGAAAAGGGCGCGAAAGTTGTCATTGATGCTGGCCGCATTGCTTTCATCGGGACCAAACGCGGCGAGCCAATGCTTGCCGTATGCGAACCCTATGACAAGCAGGCACCGACACCCGGAAACGGCGTGATGATTGCTTTCACGATAGATGAAAAAGAAGAGGCGGACCGGCTGCATGCCCGTGCGCTGGAACTCGGCGCGACATGTGATGGCCCTCCCGGTCAACGCATACCAGACCGTTTCTACGGCTCTTACGTTCGTGATCCGGACGGCAACAAGCTCTGCTTCTTCACCTTCGGGTAATGGCGAAGCGCTTAGCGCTTCTTGAGCGGCCGCACGAGACCTTCTTGTGCGACGCTTGCCACCAATGTCCCGTCTGCGCTGTAGATTGACCCGCGGTTAAAGCCGCGGGCTTTTCCCGTCCACGGGGCATCCAGATCGTACAAATGCCAGTTAGCGAACTCAATGGGCCCATGAAACCACATGGCATGATCCAGGCTCGCGCTCATGACATTTCCCTGAAACCACGTCAGCCCGTGCGGGCGCAGGGAAGAACCAAGCAGATTCATATCGGACGCATAGGCCATCAAGCAGTGCTGCATCTGCGGGCCTTGGCCTTTGGCGGCTTCCATGCGGAACCACAGATGATTGTGGTCTGATGTTTTTTCAGGCGTAAAAAAATCACGCGGCGCAACTTCGCGCAGCTCAATCGGGCGCTGGCGAAGAAAATCATCGTGGAATTTCGCTGGAATCTTTGCGACATGCGCCTCGCGCAGTTCATCGCGATTTGGCCAGTCGTCAGGGCTGCCAACCTGCGGCATCTCGTGCTGATAGTTCCAGCCCTCTTCATCAATGTGAAACGACGCGGACAGATTGAAGATCTGTTTGCCATGCTGAATTGCCACAACGCGCCGTGTGGTAAAGCTGCCGCCGTCACGGGCGCGGTCGACCTGATAAATCACGGGAATTTTTGGATCACCCGGACGGATGAAATAGGCGTGCAGGCTGTGGCAAAGACGGTCGGGAACCGTTCGATACGCTGCCATCAACGCTTGTGCGATGACGTGCCCGCCAAAGATGCGCGTGGTCGTTTCACCGCCTGAGCCGATACCACGAAATAGATCGACCTCCAGTTGCTCAATGTTCAGCAGCTCTATCAGTTGATCGGCAACATTGCTCATAGCGGGGCCTCAGGCGTTGGCCCGTGCTTTCGCATAGGCGATAAAGAAATCAAAGCTTGCGGGGTTGGCCATGCTGTCACGGTTTACCACGCTTGCGGGGTCACCCCCCAACAACAGCTTTTTTACCGGAACCTCAAGCTTTTTACCCGAAAGAGTGCGCGGGATTTCGGCCACTTGGACGATCTCGTTCGGGATAAAGCGCGCAGAGACACCTGCTCGGATTGCATGATTGATCTTATCCTTCAGCGCATCATCAAAGGCAACGCCTTCGGCTGGCACCACGAAAAGCGGCATAAAGCTTTCGCGCCCGAGGAACTCCAGATCAACCACTAGACTATCAAGCACGTCTTCAAGACCTTCCACAGCCTGATAGATTTCAGCCGAACCTAACCTAAGTCCCTTGCGATTGATTGTAGCATCGGAACGGCCATAGATCACGCTAGCGCCGTTTTCATCAATACTGATCCAGTCACCGTGCCGCCAGATACCAGGATAGGTGTTATAATAGCTTTCAAACAGGCGCGTGCCATCATCGTCGCCCCAAAAGAACAGCGGCATGGACGGCAGCGGTTGGGTGCAGACAAGTTCTCCCACTTCGCCGATCAACTCGTTGCCGAGTGGATCATACGCATGGACCGCATTGCCAAGCGCGCGGCACTGCATCTCACCTGCGCGCACAGGCATTCCGGGGTGGCCAAGTACAAAAGCCCCCGCCAGATCGGTCCCGCCAGAGATAGGCGCAAGCCATACATCTTCCTTCACATCGCGGTATATCCAGTCATAGGCGTCCGCGCTCAGCGGTGATCCAGTTGAGCCAAGAGAGCGTAGGGCAGAGAGATCAACAGCATCGCGTGGCGTCACACCCGTCTTCAGACAGCCTGCAAAGAACGCGGCACCGGCACCGAAATACGTCAGCTTTTCATCTGCGACGAAGCGCCAGACCGCTAGCATATCGGGATGATTGGGCGCGCCGTCATACATGCACACAGTCGCCCCCTGCCCCAGCGCCGTCCACTGCGCGTTCCACATGATCCACCCCGAAGAAGTGAGCCAGCAAAAGCGGTCCTTGGACGTCAGGTCATGGTGAAGGGACTGTTTGGCGGCCTCAAGAATAATGCCTCCATGTCCGTGCACGATAGGCTTGGGATTGCCCGTCGTACCTGAGGAATACACAATCCAGAGCGGCTGATCGAAAGGCACCTGCGTCGCCTCGAAAGGCACGTCGTCGTGCAACAGGCTGTCCCACGCCACATGCCCTTCGGGCAGATCACCCACAATTGGCAGCGTGACGAACTGCACAACGCTTGGCAGCTCGGCGTTGATCTGGGCCAGCACCTCACGGCGGTCAATCGTTTTGCCTGCGTGGACGTAACCGTCTTGAGCGATGAACACCTTGGGCGCGATCTGCTTAAACCGGTCCACGATGGCCACCTGGCCCATGTCGGGCGCACATAAAGACCACGCAGCCCCGATGCTGGCAGTAGCGAGTAACGAAATCAATGCGACTTCGGTATTGGGCAAAACGGCCACCACACGGTCGCCTTGCTCAACGCCCATCCACCGCAGGTGCGCCGCGAGCGATGCTACCTGCGCCCGAAGTTCTCCCCACGTCAGTTCCTTGCGGCCCGACGTTTCGGAGAAGCTGACAATCGCTGTCTCTTCGGTGCGGCCTTCGGCATGGCGCAGGATGTTGTCGGCGTAATTGAGCATAGCGCCGGGGCACCACTGTGCCCCCGGCATAGAGCGGTCGCCCAAGATGCGGGTGTAGGGTGCGGATGCGTGGACGTCGAAGAATTCCCAGATCGACGCCCAAAAGCCTTCAAGATCGGAAACGCTCCACTGCCACATGGCGTTGTAATCTTCGAACGTCAGATCGCGCTTTTCTTCTACAAACCGTTCGAACGCGGCCATCGTTGATGCGTCTGCCCGCTCTTGCGTCGGGCTCCACAGAATGCGGCTCATGTCATGGCTCCGTGAACGAGTGCTTTTAGTTGCGGGCGCGCTGGATAGGCGCTCGACGGGATGAGTTGCGTAAAGAAGATGGCAGACAGATCAGCCACCGGATCAACCCAGAAAAATGTTGAGGCCATGCCGCCCCAGCTAAAGTCTCCGACATGCCCAGCCGAACGGGCGCGACCTGAATCAAGCAGAACAGCGCCCCCAAGGCCAAAGCCCATCCCCTCCATTGGTTGTTCTGCAAAACTGCTAGGACCCATAGAGGCAATATCGCCCTCCAGATGGTTGCGCATCATGAATGACAGGGTTTTGGGGCCGATCAGGCCCGCACCACCCGTGCGCATCATCTCAGTGAATTTCAGATAATCATCGATGGTCCCGACAAGCCCGCCACCGCCCGATTGCATCTGGGCATTCAGGAAAGGGGATTCCGCAGGATCATCTATCAGTCGCAAAGTTTCAGGGGCGCGGTCGACTTTGCCAACCGAAAACGCGTCCCCCGCCAGCGGCGTATAACAAGCGGCAAACCGGTCGCGTGCTGTTGTCGGCACGGAAAACCGCGTTTCATTCATGCCAAGTGGATCAAATATCTCTTCAATGAAAAACTGTTCCAGCGTCTTGCCACTAATCACTTCGACCACGCGGCCAAGAATATCGATGGCGACCGAATACTCCCACCGCTTGCCCGGCGCGAAGGCCAGCGGCAATGCGGCAACCCGATCGCACATGTGCGCAAGCGTGCCCTGATCCGCGCGAAACACGATATCCTGATCGGCCATTTCCTGTCCCAGAACACCCGGATTGAATGGATAACTAAGGCCAGCAGTGTGAGTCAAAAGGTGATGCAGCGTCGGCGTGGCGCATCGCTCCACCTGATCAATCGCCGTGGCACCATCCAGCAAGCAATGCATATCTGAGAAGGCCGGAATAAACTCTGACAGCGGCGCGTCAAGATGGAACAGACCGCGTTCTGCTAGCATCATCAGGGCCACAGAAGTTACCGGTTTTGTCATCGAGTAGATGCGCGCCACAGTATCGCGCTCCCATGCAGCTCTGCGCGCGACATCGCGCAAACCACACTGGTGGTAATAGACTTCCTTGCCACCTTGGGCGATCAAGACAGAGGCGCCCGCCAAGCGGCGGGCGTCTATATAGGTTTGCATCCAGTCGCCAATGCGACCAAGGCGGGCGGTATCAAAGGACGTCATTAGACTTCGAGCCACTCCTTGCGCACGTCTTCGCGTGCCTTGAGCTCGTTCGGTGTCCCCTCAAACACAACTTGTCCATGGCCCATCACATAAACGCGGTCGGCAATGTCCATCGCGATGCTCAGCTTCTGTTCCACCAACAAAGTTGAGATGCCTTTCTCAGCAATCGCCTTGAGCACTTCGGCCACCTTCTGCACCATCTGCGGTGAAAGGCCCTCGGTCGGCTCATCAATCATGACAAAATCAGGATCGCCCATCAATGTACGGCACATAGTAAGCATCTGCTGCTCTCCGCCCGACAGCACCGATGCTTCAACATCCGCGCGGCGGTCAAGGTTTTCGAACATGTCAAACATCATCTGCATGGACCAACGACCTGCACCGTCCTTCTGGCCGGGTTTTAGGCCCAGCGTCAGGTTCTGGCGCGTGGTGAGGCCGGGAAAGATATCGCGGTTCTCCGGCACATATCCGATGCCCATGTTGGCAACTTCATAGGCTTTTTTGCCCGCGATTTCCTTACCACGGAATTTCACGGACCCATGCGGAGTGACCTCTCCCATGATCGCCTTACAAGTGGTGGAACGCCCTACGCCGTTGCGACCCAGAAGGGCGACAATCTCGCCCTCTTGTACGTTCAGGGTGACGCCCTGAAGGATATGGGATTTGCCGTAATAGGCGTGCATGTCGGTGACTTCGATCAATGTTCTGCCTCCAATGCTGCGCCCAGATAGGCTTCTTGAACTTTCGGATCTGCCCGCACGTCCGCAGGTTTGCCCGTTGCGATGATTTCACCGTAGACCAGCACGCTGATCTGGTCGGCAAGACCGAACACCACACCCATATCATGTTCCACCATCACTAGGGTTTTGCCCACGGTGACTTTCATGATCAGGTCGGTGATATAGTCGGTTTCAGAGTGGCTCATACCGGCGGTCGGCTCGTCGAGCATGATCACATCAGCCCCACCCGCGATGGTGATGCCAATTTCCAGCGCGCGCTGCTCAGCGTAGCTGAGCGTGCCTGCAGGCAGGTTGCGCCGTTCAAGCAGGTTGATCTGGTCAAGGATCGCCTCGGCGCCCTCGGTCAGATCACGCTTACGGTTTACCAGATCCCAGAAGCTGTACTTGTACCCTTGCGACCACAAAAGCGCACAGCGCACATTTTCAAACACGGTCATCGCCGGAAAGATGTTCGTGATCTGGAAGGAGCGGCTGAGCCCCTTTCGGTTGATCTGATACGGCTCCAGTCCGGCAAGATTCTCACCGTGCAGCTTAACCGAACCCGCTGTGGCCGGAAAACGTGCGGTAATCAGGTTGAACAGCGTCGATTTACCGGCCCCGTTCGGGCCGATAATTGCGTGACGCTCGGCTTTACCGATGCTCAAGTCGATGCCACGGATAATCTCGGCCTTGCCAAAGCTTTTCTTCAGGCCGCTGAGTTCAAGGGCTGGCGTGCTCATGATGCGCCTCCTGCTGAATTGGCTTCGTTCCATGCGTCCTTGAGGGATGGTGCAGTGACCTTTGCAATGCCGAGCCCAATTAAGGTAATCGCACCCGCAATGATCCAAGGCAGAACTTCGTGACTGTTGAAAGTGGTCCAGAAGATCGTCATTTCATCATCACCAGTGGCTGCATGACGGAAGTGGAACGTCATCTCTACCAGTGCCGCAGCACCCAGTAATCCGATTGCCCCCGGCAATAGCGTCTTGAGATAGGGGACGACTAGCTGGCTGGCCTTACCCAGCTTGAAGGCCGGAACGTGCATCATGATCAATCCTGCAAGACCGCCTGGAAAGAACATCACTGTCGCAAGGAAAAGCGAACCTGCGTAAAAGGCCCAAAGCTCGGTCGAAAGGCTCAGCACGGTTTGCAGCAGGGTAAAGGCGATTGCCCCGATGATCGGCCCGAAGAAAAAGCCGACACCACCCAAGAATGTCACCAACAAGATAACACCGGAAGAAGCTGTGTTGAGGTTTTCTTCGGTCAGGATTTCGTAGTTGATCGCAAAAAGACCACCCGCGATGCCTGCAAAAAAACCTGAGGCAACGAAGCTATAGTAGCGTACCCAGCGTGAGGAATAGCCAAGAAACTCTGCCCGCTCCGGGTTGTCGCGCACGGCGTTGGCCATGCGTCCGACAGGAGTGCGGCTCCAAAGATACATCAGCGCGGCTGAGATGATGACCCATGCAGCGGTCAGGTAGTACACCTCGATCTGCTGCAAGAATTCGACACCAAAGAACGGCTGCGCGTAGGTACGGTCGCCGCTGATGCCTTCTTCGCCGCCGAAAAAGGCCACGATGATCACCGAACAGGCCGCGATCAACTCACCTACCCCAAGCGAGATCATGGCAAATACTGTCCCCGCCGAGCGTGTCGAGAACGAGCCAACGATCAAGGCAAGGCCCATCCCGAACAATCCGCCAAAGACCGGCAGGATGACCAGCGGAATAGATGCAAAGAAATCCGACATGTTCATGATGTGCATGCAGGCAAAACCACCCACACCGGCATAAACCGCATGGCCGAAGGACAGCATGCCCCCCTGCCCCAGCAGCATATTATACGCCAATGCAAAGATGATCGTTATCGACATCTGGTTCATGATCGTTAGCGCGGAGTTGTTGGTAAACACCAGCGGCATCATCATCATTGCTACAGCAGCGATGATCCATGGCGCTAGCGTGAGTGTCATAGAACCTGCACGCATACGCTGTGCGGGCTTGGACGGGTCGGTTGTCAACTGATCTGTCATGAGGTGCGCTTTCCGAACAGTCCTGCGGGGCGGAAGATAAGGATCAGCACCATCAGGATATAGGGGAGGATGTCAGCGATCTGCGGGCTGGTAAGGCTCCAGAAGTCGCGGAAAATATTGTCATCCAGATTTTCCGGCGTTGCGATGCCAATGGCGTTCAGGACATTCTCCATCTCGATATTATACGACTTGGCGAATGTGGTGATCCAGCCGATCAATAGCGAGGCCACCAAAGCCCCCCAGAGGGAGCCGAGCCCGCCGATCACGATGGTCACAAACACGATAGAGCCAAGAACGAAGGCCATGCCAGGGAAGGTGCCAAGCACAGGTCCTGCAATGACACCAGCCACACCGGCCAGCGCTGTGCCGACGCCGAACACACCCATAAAGATTAGCGGTACATTGTGACCCAACGCTTCAACCGTGCGCGGATAGCTGAGCGCGGCCTGAATAATCATACCCACGCGCGTTTTCGTCAGGACATAGAGTAGCCCGATAAAAATGCTGATGGAGATGAAAATCATAAAGATCTTATACGCAGGAATGGAGTTACCAGAGATGGCAAAAGCTGTGAAATTCAGAATGTCCGGGACATCATAAGGCAACTGGTTTTTGCCCCAGATAAACTGGACCAATTCCTCGATTAGCAGGGCCAGACCAAATGTAAAGATCAGCTCTGGAACATGGCCATACTGGTGCACACGCCTCAGACCGTAGCGCTCAACTCCGGCGCCAAGCACGCCGACGATCAGCGGCGCAATCAGAAGGCCCATCCAGAACCCCAGCGCAATGCTGATCTGATAGGCAAAGTAAGCGCCCAGCATGTAGAAGCTCGCATGGGCAAAGTTCAGTACACCCATCATCGAGAAAATAAGGGTCAGGCCGGCGGACAGCATAAACAACAGCAGTCCTGTCACCAGCCCGTCGATCAGATTGACGAGAATGAGGTCCATTAGGCCCCTCCGGTAAAATGTGAATCAGATAGGGGAAGGCCCGCCCGATAGTCGCGGGCGGGCCGATAAGCGCGGCTTAAGGGCGCTTCATCTCGCAAGTTGTCGGGCTGTCCATGGACGCCATCTCAATTGTGGACTCTGTCACCACGCCGAAACCCGAGTTGTCGTAATCAAACTCGACGTTCTCATCGGTGTGTACACCCACGTTCATGTTCTGGATCAGCTGGTGATCCTGTGGACGCATGAACAGTTTACCACCCCACATGCTGTCGTACTCCATGCCTTCCAGCTTGGACGCGATGGCAACAACATCATCTGCTGTACCCGCTTGCGTGATCGCTTCGGAAAGCATGCCGATGGTGTTGAAGATACGGCTTTGGTCGATGTTGCCGTCAGGATACTTCGCCTTGAACGCGTTATAAAGCTCACGCGCTTCGTCGGAACCGATTGGGTTGATATCGCCTTGGGAAACTAGACGGATACGACCCTTACCACTTTCGCCGAATGCAGCGGTGATACCGGAGCCTGCCGCGTAGTAGGTATAGATCGGGCCTTCAAATCCGTTCTCGATGATCGACTTACCCAAGCCCAGCATGTCTGCACCCCAGTTGCCAGTGATAACCGCATCCGCACCGGACGCGACGATCTTACGGCTGTAAGGAGTAAAGTCTTTCACTTTGCCGATCGGGTGCAGCTCGTTGCCTACGATTTCAACATCGGGGCGTTTTGTGCCCAGCATGTCTACTGCCGCAGCAGCCACAGCTTTACCGAAGGAATAATCCTGACCAATGATATAAACCTTCTTGAGGTTCTCATCTTTCGCCATGACATCCGTCAGCGCGTCCATTTTGATGTCCGCGTTGGCGTCAAAACGGAAGTGCCAGAAGTTGCACTTGTCGTTTGTCAGCGCTGGATCAACCGCGGCGTAGTTCAAGAACAGCACGCGGCTGTCAGGGTTACGCTTGTTGTGCTTGTCGATTGCTTCGGTCAGCGCGTTCGCAACCCCTGAAGAGTTACCTTGCACGATGAAACGGACACCTTGGTCAATCGCGACCTGCAACTGGATCAGAGATTCTTTCGGGCTAATTTTGTTGTCGAACCCGATGACTTCCATCTGCTGGCCGTCAAGCAGACCACCGTTCGCGTTGACCATATAGTCAGCAGCAAATTCAAACTGGTGCAGACCGTTTGTGCCCGTGCTTGCGAATGGGCCAGACAAAGGGTCAATGAAGGCGACCTTAATGTTCTCGGCAAACGCAGCACTTGCGCCGATGATGAGTGACAGCGCGGAGACCGCACCAAGCTTAGTGATATTCTTCATTTTATTCCTCCCTAGGAAAGCCCGTCGCTGTTTGCGATCTTTATAAATGGACTATGAGGAGAGACTTACATACCCCCGCCGTAAGTCAAGCGCTCACATGCGGATGAGAGCGCGGTTTTTCAGGCGTTACGTGGCGGAAATTTAATCAATCCTTAGGGCGCGTGCGCCTTTCCCCTGCAAGGAGACCACGTTAACTAACTGATATAAAATGCTTTTAGTAAAGTTCCGCCGTGGTTTGTTGCACCAATTAGTGATCAAAAAACCCTAACTGTGGGCGGAAAATATTATTAAAAAGTTGCACAGCGCTGAGCAACTTCCCTAAACATTCAGTGCATTTAACGATCAGTCAAAATCCAGCGAGTTCCGCCATGCGGAACAACGCCCCGCGAGTGGACTTGGACCAGAATTTGATTCCGTGCCAAGCGCGGTTATTCCTTGGCGCTGAGACCTTCAGCCAACTTCAACAGCTTTGGTGCGTAGACTGTTTCAAGCTGTTTGGGCTTCACATGGTATGAAGGTCCGCCGACATTTAACCCGTATACGCGTCCGTCGCTCAGTGAGTGGACCGGAACAGCGATCCCGTTTACGTCAGAGCGCCAATTACCATATCCGGTGCAAAACCCATTTGCTGCATACTCGGACAAGGCCTGTTTGTAGCAGGCGCGCGCGTCCTTTTCTACGTCCTCACCCTCGGCACGGGCAAAGCCAAAAATTTGCTCACAGCGATCTTCGGGCGTTACCGCAAGGATCGCCTTACCCATTGCAGAATGGAACAATGGCAGCCTGGAGCCGACACGCACCATCAGCGTGACGCCTTCATTGGAACTCTCTGTCGCCAGATAGATCACCTCGGTGCGATGCTGTTCGCCAAGTGCGACCGTCACATACGGGTTTGGCCCTTTCGTCCGCAGCGCGCTCATTTCGTGCTTGGCGCGGTCACGCATATCCATCGCAGCGAGCCTGCTAAACCCAAGCCGCAGCACACCAGCCGACAACCGATACGTCCCCACGCGGCTATCAGCCACCAGATAGTCCAACTCACACAGCGTATGCGTCAGACGCGAGATTGTCGCCTTCGGTAGACCTGTGCGTTCAGAAAAATCACTATTCGTCAGCGTGTGATCACCGCGCCTGAAGCACCGCAACAGCTCAAGCCCTCGGGCCAAAGCTGTCACAAAATTGCGGTCCTTGCTCTCCAGCTCGGGATCAAACTGCTCCATGCTCAACCCCGCTTAAGGGCATCAAGCCCGTGCTGTGCGAACACTGGAACGAAGGCGCCTACCTTCATGGCGCGTTCAGGGTTTGACGCGTTGCCGTCCAGCGCCCGTTTCAGCACACCCTGAATGATCGCCGCCATGCGGAAGAACGCGAAACCAAGGTAGTAGCCGAAGTTGTCGATGCCACTGAGCCCGCGCCGCGCGCAGTATTCTGCGATAAACTCTTCATCGCTTGGCAAGCCTAGAGCCGCGCGATCCAGCCCGCCCATGCCACGTCCTTCGGAGCCTGCTGGCAACTGCCACTGCATGATGACCGCCGCGAGATCGGCAAAGGGGTGACCAATGGTAGACAGTTCCCAGTCAAGAACAGCCCGGCAGTCAGTGCTTGTTGCATCAAAGATCATGTTGTCGATCCGGTAGTCGCCATGCACCAGCGTGCGCTGGCCATCATCCGCGGGGCGTCCGCCCACCAGTGCATCCATCAACTGATCCATTGCCGGAATGCTTTGCGTCTCTGACGCACGGTACTGCTTTGACCAACGGCCGACTTGCCGCTCGAAATAGTTGCCTTCAGGGCCGTAGTCAGCCAGCCCCACCGCATTGATGTCCACCGAATGCAGCGCAGCCAGAACGCGGTTCATCTCTGTGATGACTTTACCACGATCGGCGTTTGTCAGGTCAGGCATCGCCGGTTCGTTAAAATTACGGCCCTGCACATGGTCCATGATGTAGAACATGGAGCCAATCACACTGTCGTCTTCGCATAGCAGGTGCATTTTGGAGACTGGAACGTCCGATCCTTCCAGCGCCTTTTGCACGCGAAACTCACGATCTACGGCATGGGCGGATTTCAGCAGCACACCCGGCGGTTTGCGCCGCAACACATAGGAATGCGCCGGTGTCTTAAGCATGAACGTCGGGTTCGATTGACCGCCCTGAAACTTGGTCACTTCCATCGGCCCTTCGAAGCCCGGCAGATTTTCGGTCAAGTAAGCGCTTACTGCCGATTCATCGAGGGTTTGCGTATCCGTCATTTTTGGCCGTCCCTAACTGTAACTCATCAATTTCATGCCATCCGGCGTGGCATAGTGCGGTGTTGCGTTGAACTCGTTCAAGGAGAACAGGCTACCCGAAAACACAAACCGCGTCATAGCAGCGTTTTTGATCTGGAGGTTGAGGTTCATCATGTGTTGCGCTGGTGCATGCAAAGATGCGGCGGTGAGTTGTCCGATCACGCCACCGGAACTGACAATCAGCACCCGCTTAGCGTCCGTATCTACGGCAAATGCACGAGCTGCTTCAACCCGTTCCGCAAAGGCGGCCCAAGTCTCGTACGGGTTTTCGATCTCGTCTTTTTGCCAGGCAAAGACTGTCTCCCGCAGGGTGCGGAAATGTACCTTCCGGTCACCTTTAACCAGATCGGGCACTTCACCACCGAACTGCGAATCCAACAGGCTGCCAAAATCATATTCATTCAGCCCTGCATGCTCTTCGCGCACGGGCTCAAACCCCATCTCGACCGCTGTATCAATCTGACGGTTGAGCGTACCAGTGACAACCCTGTCAGGCTGCCACCCCACTTCACGTAGCCACGCACCAGCGGCACGCGCCTGCGCTCGGCCCAGATCAGAAAGCACGTCATAATCCGCAGCCCCAAAAGAAGCCTGACCGTGTCGTATGACAAGTAACTCAGCCATGCCGACGCCCAGTGGGGAAATTTCCCCCAATTTGCGTTTGGCGCACGAACGCAGCGTCAGGAGTGAACCGCTCCGACATCAGGAGAACTCCGTCGCCAGCTTTTTGCCCGCAGCCTGATACTCCGCCTCCATCCGGTCCACAATCGCAGCCGCAGGTCCAACCGATTTGATCGCACCAATACCCTGCCCAGAACCCCAAATGGTTTTCCACGCTTTTGGTTTTTCGCGGTCAGACCCGAAATTCATCGAAGACGCATCTGCTGTTGGCAGATTGTCAGGGTCCATGCCTGCGTTCTTAACTGACCCTTTGAGGTAGTTACCCCAAACGCCGGTGAACAAAGAGGAATAGACAATATCCTCTGCTCCGGATTCAACGATCATGTCCTTATATGCCTGATCGGCATTGGCCTCATCAGTGGCGATAAACGGGGAGCCTGTATAGCCAAGGTCCGCACCCATTGCCCGTGCTGCAAGCAGGCTCTCGCCCGTGGCAATCGATCCCGACAGGGCAACTGGCCCATCAAACCATTCACGAATTTCGCGCATCAAAGCAAACGGGGACTGCTGACCGGCATGGCCGCCCGCACCCGCTGCCACTGCAACAAGGCCGTCCGCACCTTTTTCAATAGCCTTTTTGGCAAAGCGGTTATTGATGATGTCATGCATCACGATACCACCACACGAATGCGCAGCCTCGTTTACTTCGACGCGTGCGCCCAGTGAGGTGATCCAAACCGGAACATCATGTTTGACGCAAATTTCCAGATCACGATCCAGCCGCGTGTTGGAGCGGTGAACAATCTGGTTGACCGCATAAGGTGCAGCAGGATTGTCTGGGTTGGCCTGATTGTGGCGGTCGAGCTCTTCCTTAATCTGCATGAGCCACGTGTCGAGCAAGGGATGCTCGCCCTCCGCTTCGCGGGCATTCAGCGCCGGAAAGGAACCAATGATCCCGGCCTTGCACTGGGCAATTACCAGCTCTGGCACCGAAATGATGAACAGCGGCGATGCAATGAGCGGGATGCGCAGACCTTGCAGCGCTTTCGGCAGGTGGGAGTCGTCACGTGGCATAACAGATCCTGAATTCATATTGACTGTGAGGGGGCGACTGAAGCCGCCCCTCTTGTTCGCAAATTGCAAGGCTTACAGAACCTCGAACAGACCTGCAGCACCCATGCCGCCGCCGACACACATGGTGCAGACAACATATTTGGCACCGCGGCGTTTGCCTTCGATCAGCGCGTGGCCAACCATACGTGCGCCGGACATGCCGTAGGGGTGACCGATCGAGATCGCGCCGCCGTTGACGTTCAGCAGCTCATCCGGAATCCCCAACACATCGCGCGACTGGATAACCTGCACAGCGAAAGCTTCGTTAAGCTCCCAAAGGCCAATGTCGTCGATGGTCAAACCGTGTGCTTTCAGCAGCGGTGGCACAGCATAGATCGGGCCAATGCCCATCTCGTCCGGCTCACAGCCAGCGGCCATAACGCCCATGTAGCGACCCAGTGGAGCAAGGCCCATCTGCTCGGCCTTTTTGGCTTCCATGATCACAGTGGCAGACGCACCATCGGACAGCTGCGAAGCGTTACCCGCTGTGATGTATTTGCCTTCTTTGATGACAAGGCCGTCCTTGAACACAGGCTGAAGACCGGAAAGCATCTCGGCGCTTGTGCCGGGGCGGTTACCCTCGTCTTTGGAGAGCGTCACCTCATGTTCGGTGATCTCTTTGGTTTCTTTATTCTGCACCATCATCTTGGTGGTCATCGGCACGATCTCGTCGTCGAACTTGCCTGCTTCTTGCGCCAGATGAGTGTTCTCTTGGCTGCGTGCGGCGTACTCGTCCTGACGCTCGCGGCTAACGTTATAGCGTGCGGCAACTGTCTCGGCTGTCTCCAGCATGGACATGTAGATTTCCGGCTTGTGCTCTTTCAGCCAGCTATCAGCCTTTACGCGCATTTCAGGTGTTTGCACCATGGAGATGCTTTCGACACCGCCACCGATGACCACATCCATACCGTCTATGATGACCTGCTTGGCCGCTGTCGCAATCGCCATCATGCCAGAGGCACACTGACGGTCGAGCGACATGCCGGCGACAGTCACAGGCAGACCCGCACGGATCGCTGCCTGACGCGCGATGTTGCCACCGGAGTGGCCCTGCTGCAGGGCGGCACCCATGATGCAGTCCTGAATTTCGGACACATCAACACCAGCGCGCTTAACCGCGTTTTCAATGGCGTGGGCCGCCAGAGCCTGAGGTGTCGTGTTGTTGAAAGCACCGCGATAGGCTTTTCCGATCGGGGTACGTGCTGTGGATACGATTACTGCGTCACGCATGGGTAGTCTCCTATATTACCAGTCGAGCTTCAGGCCTTTGGCCTTAGCTGCATTGAGGGCGTATTTCTTGGTCTGGCCGAAAGCATCGCCCAGTTGCTGTTGGTTTGTGTCGTCTCTGATTTCCGCAAACCGTGCTGCGACGGCTTCGGGAGTGTTGTCATCGCCCATCAGGGTGATGCCTTGGGTCTCATACACCCGTGTTTCGGCAAAGCTGCCGGCACCGGCGCCAAGGATCACCTGACTAGGTGCGTCCTCGCTTACCAGATACAGCAAGCCCGGCGTGATCGTCTCAGGCGCGAGCAGTTCCTGCGCCTCTGCGGGCAGCAGGTCGGCTGTCATGCGCGTGGCGGCTGTGGGGGCCAGCGTGTTGACGCGGATATTGTCGCGCGCGCCTTCCATATGCAGCACATTCATCAGGCCCAACATAGCAGCTTTTGCTGCGCCGTAGTTGGACTGACCGAAGTTGCCGTAAAGACCTGACGCAGACGAGGTCAGCACGATGCGGCCATATTTCTGCTCGCGCATGATCGGCCAACAGGCATGGGCCACATTGGCGGATCCGATCAGATGCACATCTACCACCTTGCGAAAGGCAGCCATGTCCATCTTGGCAAAGGTTTTGTCCATCAGGATGCCCGCGTTGTTGACGCAAATATCAATGCGCCCCCATGCGTCCATCGCTTGCGCGACCATGTCCTTGACGCCAACCTCATCGCTCACGTCAGCGCCGTGGCTCATCGCCTCGCCGCCCATGGCCTTGATTTTGGCTACAACGGATTCGGCCGCTTCAGAGGATTTACCCGTTCCGTCACGCGCCACGCCCAGATCGTTTACAACAACCTTCGCGCCCCGCGCAGCCAAGCCCAAAGCGTGGGAGCGGCCCAGACCGACCCCCGCGCCTGTGACAATCGCCACGCGTCCATCAAACCGGATATCAGCCATCAGTGCAGCGCCTGTTCGAAAATGTTCGGGCCAGACATGACATTGATACCGCCAGACACGGGGATCACAGCGCCCGTGATATAGGCACCACCACGTCCGCACAGGAACAACATGCAGCCGCCGATATCCTCGTCGCGACCAACACGTTTCAGCGGCACGTCATCACCAACCTTACTGCGCATGTCTTCGTCGTGTGTGGCAAAAGCAGTCATGCGGGACACGAAGGGGCCAGGCGCGATGCTATTGACGGTGATATGATCGCCCGCCAGCTCTTTCGCCAGAATCTTGCTGATGTGGATCACGGCGGCTTTTGACGTGGCATAGCTGTAGGCGCCATCACCCATTTCGCGTTCGCCCATAACCGAGGCAACGTTTACCACGCGAGCAGGATCATCAACGCTGCTGGACGCTTTGAGCATCGGCAACAGCTTTTGCGTCAGGTCAAACAGCCCAGCCACGTTTACGTCCATCACCTTTGACCATGCTTTGAAAGGGAAATTGCCCAAAGGGGCGCCCCACGTGATGCCAGCGTTATTCATCAGAATATCAAGCTTGTCTGTCCGCTCTTTCACGGAGGCAACCAGCGCGTCCACGCCTTCTTCGGTACCAACGTCTCCGGCGAAACCGATTGCTTTGCCGCTGGCACCCAATGCGTTCAGCTCTTTTGCGGCGGCCTCACAGGCGTCGCCTTTGCGGCTGGCGATCAGCACGGTCGCACCCGCACGCATCAGCGATTCCGCAGCCATCCGACCAATGCCAGTGGCACCGCCGGTCACCAGCGCAACTTTACCACCCAACCCGAACAGCGTTTGAATATCCATCTTCAGAATCCTCTCAGGGCTGCGACTTTTTCGGCGTGATAGCTGTAGTCACCCAGCCATTCCGCCCCGACGCGCGCCCGTTTCATATAAAAGCCCATATCATAGGCATCCGTCATACCGATCCCGCCATGCATCTGCACGCCTTCTTGCACGGCCAAAGTCGCAGTCGAGGTCGCTTTGGCTTTGGCAAGCGACACGGCAAGTTCGGCATTCTCAGGATCGCTGTCCAGCATCCGGCCTGCGTTCAGAATGGCCGATGCGGTCACTTCGGTCTCGCACCACAGGTGCGCGGCGCGATGTTGAAGCGCCTGAAAGCGGCCAATCTCGACCCCGAACTGCTTGCGCTCTTTGAGGTACCCAACGGTCATGTCAAAGGCACCAGCAGCAAGGCCTGTCATCTCGGCGGCTAAGGCAGCCTGACCCGCCTGCAAGGCCGGCTTGAGAATGGTCATCGCAGAATCGACCTGACCCAGTACATCCTCGCCCGTGGCCTCTACGTTATCAAAGTCGATCTTCGCCGCGTCGCGCGCATCGATCATGTTGGACCTGTTGCGCGTGATGCCTGCACGGTCGGCAGGGATATCAAACAATGTCAGCCCATCGGCTGTGCGCGCAAGTACCAACAGCCGGTCGGCCATCGCACCGTCAACCACAAAGGTCTTTTTGCCGGTCAGACGGAAACCGTTACCGTCTGCTTTGGCTTCCATCGTTGTTGCGTCCGGGTCATGTTTGACACCTTCATCCACCGCCAGCGCATAGGTAACGTCGCCGCTTGCGATCTTGGCCAGCGCCGCTTTGGCGCGATCATCGCTGACCTGACGCAGCGCAGTTGCTGCCATAACGGCCGTGCTAAGGAACGGAGAGACAACAAGCGTCTTGCCCATTTCTTGCGCCAGCACATTGGCCGCAGCAAACCCCATGTCGGAACCGCCCGCATCTTCGGGCACCAACACACCGGCCCAACCCATCGCGGCCATTTTTTTCCACAGCTTGGCATCGTGGGTTTCGCCCGCGTCACGCATTTTGCGTAATGCAGACACCGGTGCCGCACCATCCAGAAATCCGCGCGCCATATCGGCGAGCATGGTTTCTTCTTCGGTTAGTACAAGTTTGCTCATGCCGGTAATCCCAATACACGTCGTGACACGATGGAGAGCATCACCTCTGAGGTGCCCCCTTCGATCGAGTTCGCCTTGGTGCGCAACCAGTCGCCTGCGCGATTACCTACATCACCATCCCATTCCAGCGCAGCCGAGCCGCCTGCCGTCATCATCAGTTCATGGCGCTGCTTATTCAGCTCGGTGCCCATGTACTTCAACATGGCCGAAGCATCACCCGCGCCCTGCCCTGCTTCTGTCTGATCTTTGTACCGCTCAAGCGTGAGGCCAATGGTCAGTGCGTCAATCTCACAGCGCATCGCATCCGCGCGAAGAGTAGCATCCAGCGTCTCAAGCGTATCGGTCAGCACCGCGCCCAACGCACGCCCACCGCCAGACAGACCCGCACCTCCGCCCGAGATCATCTCACGTTCGTGGGTCAGCAGATATTTCGCAACGTCCCAACCACGGCTTTCAGTACCGACGATCCGATGCTTCGGGACCTTCACATCAGTAAAGAACGTTTCGCAGAAAGGGGAAATGCCCGAGATCATCTTGATCGGGCGAGTCTCTACGCCTGCATCATCCATATCAATCAGCAGGAAGGAAATGCCCTTATGCTTGGGCGCTTCACGGTCCGTACGCACCAGCGCAAAAATTTTATCGGCCTTGTCGGCATAGGAGGTCCAGATCTTCTGACCATTCACCAGCCAGTGATCGCCCATATCTGCACCGTGGGTCTGTACGTTTGCCAGATCGGAACCTGCTCCCGGCTCGGAGTAGCCTTGGCACCAACGAACCTCACCGCGCGCGATGGGGGGCAGATATTCCAGCTTTTGGTCATGGCTGCCGAAATGAAGAAGTGCGGGGCCAAGCATCCAGATGCCAAAGCTTTGCAGCGGGTTCCGCGCGTTGATGCGGTCCATCTCGGAATGGAAAACCTTTTCCTGTTCGCGGGTCAGGCCCGCGCCACCGTATTCAACCGGCCACGTCGGCACAGTGTAGCCCTTGTCGGCACAGCGCTCCAGCCACTGCCTTTGTGCGTCGGAGGTAAAAAGCCAGTTCTTGCCGCCCCAGCAAATACCATCTTCTGTTATGCCACCATCGCGCATTTCGGCGGGGCAATTTGCCTCCAGCCAATCGCGCAATTCCGTGCGGAAATCTTCCGCAGACAATGCCTCAGCCATTCATCTTCCTCCCGTTGAACACACATGGCCTCTTGCGGGCCACCATTCCGCACAGCAGAATTGCATTTCGAAATTCGATTGACAAGCATGAGTTGCACAGGCCCATTACAGGCCAAATAAGATGGAGGATACCCCGAGATGAAAGCGATGCTAAGCCACGAGCCCGGCGGGCCGGAAACACTGAAGCTAACCGAGATGGAAGCGCCCGAACCGAAGAAAAATCAGGTGCGCATCCGCGTACGTGCGGCGGGCCTGAACTTCCCCGATACGCTGATTATCAAGGATATGTACCAGATGAAACCGCCGCGTCCTTTCGCGCCAGGCGGGGAAGTCGCGGGCGAAATCGAAGCGCTTGGCGAGGGCGTTGAGGGCCTTGCAGTCGGGGACCGTGTACTGGCCATGTCCGGCTTTGGCGGCTTCGCGACTCATCTGTGTATCGACGCAGCGCGGGTCATGAAGATCCCTGACGCGATGCCATTTGACGAAGCGTCATGTTTGGTGCTGACCTACGGAACCTCCCATCACGCGCTGAAAAACCGCGCCGAAATCCAGCCCGGCGAATCGCTTTTGATTCTTGGCGCGGCTGGTGGCGTTGGCGCTGCGGCAATTGAATTGGGCAAAGCGGCAGGTGCACGCGTGATTGCCGCCGTATCGTCCGAGGAAAAGGCGCAGTTCTGCCGTGAACTGGGCGCGGACGAAACGCTGATCTACACGCGCGACATGGATAATCGTGATGCGCAAAAGGCATTCTCTGCCAAGATCAAAGAATTGGCAGGCGGTGACGGCGTGGACGTCGTCTATGACGCAGTGGGCGGCGCCTATGCAGAACCAGCCGTGCGCGCGCTTGCGTGGAAGGGCCGCTTCCTTGTGGTGGGTTTCCCTGCTGGTATCCCAAAAATTCCGCTGAACCTGACACTGCTGAAGGGCACGCAGATTGTTGGCGTGTTCTGGGGGGCGCACACGCTGCGCGAACCTGAAATGCACGCAGAGAACATGGCCGAGCTATTCAGCATGTATAAAGAAGGCCTCATCAAGCCGCGCATCTCGGCCCGCTTCCCGCTGGAAAAGGCCGCCGATGCGCTGAACCTGATGATGGACCGGAAGGTGCTGGGCAAAGTCGTATTGGACGTTGATTAGGCTCTAATGCCCTATTCTGTCTCTATCAAAGCGTGGCGCGCCTTAAAGGTGCGCCACGTCATTGAACCCTCGCAGGATCATTTGTTCGCCATGGATTACAACGCGGCTGATCGAGCCATTGTCAGCACCGTTAAATCCGAAGTTCCGCGAGCCGGTTGCTGCGGCCAAAGCTGCACCAACCACGCCGCCGTGCACAACCACCGCGACCAATTGATCGGGATGCGCACCAGCAATGCGCCGCAGGCCGCGCACAACACGCGCTTGCAGGGCAACAAATGTCTCACCGCCGGGAAGCTCTCCCCAACATTCTTTTTCGCGCGCGCGCAGGATTGCCGGGTCATTTTCAGCCGCGCGGAAACGGAATTCGCCGCCGTCCCAGTCGCCCAGAAAAACTTCGCGCAGATCTGCTTCAACCAGCGGCGCAATGCCCAACGCGGTCGCCAGCGGCGCAGCAGTCTGATGGGTGCGCTGCATGGTGGTCACGTAAATCGCGTCGATCGCTTCGGACTTCAGCCGCGCGGCTACGGCATGCGCCTGCGCTTCACCCTCGGGACGCAAAGGCGGATCGCCTTGCCCGTCCACCATGGGAAACGTTTGGCCACGAACAGCGGCCTGTGTTTCGCCATGACGGATCAACAAGATATCCGTGGCTCCCTGCGGTGGGGTGAACCTGTGCTGTCGCGCTTCGTTGCTCATTAAGTATCCTTTCATATTTCCACACACTAGCCTCAAGGAACCCCACATGACAAACCGCCAAATCGTCGTTGCCGAACTACCTAAAGGCGAACTCACGCCAGAAAACTTCAGACTGACCGAAACCGCTATGCCCACGCCGGGCGAAGGCGAGGTTCTGCTGCGCGTTATCCTGATGTCAATCGACGCAGCCAACCGCTCATGGATGCAGGGTGCTACCTACCGCGCAGCGGTAAACGCAGGCGATGCGATGCCAACCTATGCAATTTGCGAAGTCACCGCATCCAATTCCCCAAAACTGGCCGTTGGGGATCTTGTCTCAGCAGAGGCTACATGGTCAGATTATGTCACCGCGTCGGCAAATAAAGTCACCAAATTGCCGACGGTGCCGAAGCTTTCAAATCTGATGTCTGTCTTCGGGATTGCAGGCAAGACCGCCTATCACGGTCTGATGTCCGTAGGTCAGCCGCAGCCAGGTGAGACCATTCTGGTCTCTGCTGCGGCGGGATCGGTTGGCGGTTATGTCGGTCAGATCGCCAAGTCACTGGGCTGCCGCGTTGTCGGCATCGCCGGCGGGCAAGAGAAATGCGACTGGGTGATGGAGCAGTTCGGCTTTGACGCCTGTATTGATTACCGCGCGGACGGGTTGTTCAAAGCCCTGCGCGCCGCCTGCCCTGAAGGGGTGGATGTGTATTTCGACAACGTCGGCGGCAAAATTCTTGAGACCGCACTTAACCTGATGAACGAACGCGGCCGTATTGTCTGCTGTGGCGCCATCAGCCAATATCAAAGCACGTCACCAACTGGCCCACGCAATCTGCCCGGCGCGATTGTGGTCAAGCGTTTGCGGATGGAGGGCTTTATCGTGATGGATTTCACCCAAAACGACGCAAAAGCCATCCGCGCCATGCAAGGCATGATGGAACGCGGCCAATTGAAAGTAACAGAAGACATCGTTGAAGGTTTGGAAAACGCGCCATCTGCGCTGATCGGCCTGCTCAACGGCGATAATAAGGGCAAGCGCATGGTGCGCGTGTCCGCTGATCCATCCTGAGGAGATTCCCATGTCAGCACGCGATACAGCCCTTGCCGAAGCAGAAAAGGTCATCGGTACTGAAGTCGGGGTGTCAAACTGGATTACCGTTGATCAGGCAATGATCGACGAGTTCGCAAAAACCACACGCGACGAGCAATGGATTCACGTCGATCCAGAACGCGCTGCAGCAGAGACGCCGTTTGGCGGATCAATCGCGCACGGGTTCCTCACGCTCTCGCTCGCGAGCCGGTTTGCCTATGATTGCTTTAACATGCTGCCCGGTCAGGTAATGGGCATCAACTATGGCATGAACAAGCTGCGGTTTTTGAAACCGGTTCTTGCTGGCTCACGTCTGCGCGGGCGCTTTACGTTGCAAAAAGTGACCCCGAAAGGTCCCGTGAACTTGCTGCGAGAGAACCTTCTGACAATCGAGATCGAGGGCGAGAAGACACCTGCCCTTATCGCTGAATGGCTGGGCATGGCTGTTTTCGAAGACTAAACAATGAGCGCCTGCGCAATATATATGCGCAGGCGCTTTTTATTGATGAGGCAGTGAACACACTGCCAGACGATGGAAGTCTAGACTTAAGGCGTAGCGTTGAAGGTAAACAGCGCCTGATCAGCAATCGTATAGCCGTTGATCAACTTTGCCGCGCGCGCCGAGGTCAACCATTCTTCCAGCTTCTGTACGAGAGCGACTTTGACTTGCGGATGGCGTTCCACGCTCACCGGCAGATAAGCGTATTGGTTAAACAGCACGGGATCGCCCGCAAACAGAACTGCAAGATCGCCCTTGTTGCCAAAGTTTAGCCAGCTTGCCCGATCCGACAGAACGTAAGCATCAAGCCCCGATGCAGTATTCAGCGCAGCGCCCATGCTAGCTCCGACCGCCTTGTACCACGGCTCGAAGCTCTCTGGGTTGAGACCCGCCTGCTTCCAAAGGCCAAGCTCTTTCTTGTGAGTGCCGCTGTCATCCCCACGGCTAACAAAGGTTGCCTTTGTTTCGGCAATGGCCTGCAAAGCGGCCTGCGCTGTTGTCGCCTGACCCGTTTGGGCGGGATCGCCGGCAGGGCCGATCAGGACGAAATCATTATACATGATTTCGCGGCGATAAGGTCCGTACCCTTCAGCGATAAACGCCTCTTCTGCGGTGCGGCTGTGGACCAGAATTGCGTCCACGTCTCCTGCTTGCCCTAACTTGATCGCTTGGCCTGTACCCACAACCAGCAGCTGCACCTCCAGCCCCAAATCTTCTGCGATGGCGGGCAGTAGGACATCGGCAAGGCCGGAATTATGAAATGATGTTGTGACCGCCATGCGCATCATATCCTGCGCGGCAGCAATACCCGCCCATGCAGTCAAAGCTGTAGCAAGTATAATAGTTCTCATTCGACGATATCTCCTCTTAAAAATGCTCTTGCCTGAATGCTTTTGGGCGCGTCAAAAAACTCGCGCGCGGGCGTGTGCTCTTGGACAGCGCCATGCAGCAAAAAGATCACTTCGTCTGCTAGCCTGCGTGCCTGACCCAAATCATGGGTGCTCATAACCAGTTGCATCCCCGAGGCCCGCGCCGCGCGCAAAACCGCCTCTACTTCGCGTGTGGCGCGACCATCAAGCGCGGCAGTGGGTTCGTCCAGAAACAACAATTCCGGCTGTGTGATCATTGCGCGCGCAAGGGCAAGCTTCTGCTGCTCTCCCCCTGACAAATGGGTCGCATGTCGCGCAAGCATCCCGTCCAATCCGACCCGTTTGGCCCAATCTTCGGCCTGAGTGCACGCTTGGGGCTTGGCTACGCCGCGCAAAAGCAAAGGATACATCAGGTTTTCAAGGACACCACGCCGCAACATGACGGGCCGCTGAAAGACAAACGCTTGTTCCCGACGTGCCTGCGCTTCGTCACAGGCCCAAGTTATTTGCCCCGCCGTCAGACGAGCCGCGCCATGCAGAAGCCGCAACAAAGTTGTTTTGCCTGAACCATTAGGCCCCATGACAACCGTGACACCAATACCACGCAAATCAAGGTCCAGCGGCCCTACCAAGACCTTGCCGCGCCGAGACGTTTGCGCACCGCGCACCGAAAGAGGGAATAAGCTCACCAGCGGCCCTCCTGTTCGGTTTTGGTCAGCCAGTGAATCGATAGATTTACCATGATCGCAAGTCCGATCAGGACGACCCCCAAACCCAATGCGAGTGCAAAATCACCCTTGCCGGTTTCAAGGGCAATGGCCGTGGTCAAGACACGGGTGGCGTGTTCAATATTGCCGCCAACAATCATGATCGCGCCAACCTCACCAATCGCACGCCCGAAACCCGCCAGAGATGCCGTAAGCAGCGCGCGGCGTGCATCCCAAAGAAGGGTACGCATTTTCTGCCCCTGCGTAACATTCATGGAGATCAGCAGATCGTGATACTCGCTCCATAGATCGCGCAGCGATTGATGAGCGATGCTGGCAATCAATGGCACGATAATAATGACCTGTGCGATAATCATTGCCGTAGGCGTAAAGAGCAGACCCAAGACCCCGAAAGGTCCGGAGCGGGACAACAGGATATATACAACCAACCCGACAACAACGGGCGGCAACCCCATAAGCGCGTTGAGCACCGCAATCACACTGCGCCGCCAGCGGAACCGGCGCACGGCTAAAAAGGCGGCTAGCGGTAAAGCGATGGCCGAGCCGATCACTAATGCCGACAGCGTCACCTGAAGCGACCGCAGGGTTATCTCTACAAGATCACTGTCCAGCGTGACAAGCAGCCGGAACGCCTCTGATAAACCTGCCCACAAATCGCCCATAAAGCACGCGACTCCCCTGCCCTGTCTGGTTCTGTCAGCACTCTAGCTAGGTGAAAGATGCTGTGCAGCAGGAAAAGAGCGCATCTCAAATGCTTGGGTAAATTTTTGCGAGGTTTATCAATCTAATGACGCGGATATTTCCACATCTGGGGCAATTCGACGGGCACCCGATTTCAACAGCAAGGGATAGAAAGCGAGAATGAGGCCATTAATGGGCGTTGTTGCATGGAGCATGAGGAGGTCGGAACGCGCCCTACCCGAGACGGAC
>NZ_JBALVJ010000039.1:0-35832 GCF_036961165.1 Sulfitobacter sp.
ACTCCCGCAGAGCGTTTCAATGCATGTGTTGCGTCGATCAGTTGAGACCGCCCCTGAAAACGGCCATTTGTTACGGGTACCATGAATGCCCGTAAGGGCCGTTCACGGCGACAACGGTGAGCGCCAAAATTCGACAGCACGATCAAACTCAGCCTTGAAAAATATAGTGGCTTCTGTCCCCGGAAAACTTCCGTGGAACACTCCAACGCGCTTTGCGCATTCGAAAAATCCAGGGGCGGGTAGGCCTCCTCTTGCCTTGCTGACCACCAGGGCAGCTATCAGTGGGCGACCGGCGGTGGCATCTTCTTCTATGAGGCGTTCGAGGGCCACAGTCAGCTGGTGGATCGTATTTGGTGGCGAGAGTCCAAGGGCCTTCGCGAGTGCCTGATACGTGATCGGTTGGGCGATCATAGCAAGATCACAAAGATGCTCCCTTATGCGTTGTGGCAACATTCTTAGAGGCCTTTCACAGGTTCTTGGATAGCTACGCGGTCCAGAGTATAGCTCTCCATCGGATCGTCTATACCCTGTGTTTATACGGTAGATCTCGGCTATGAAGATTGAAAGGTGTCCTGCAGCCTTCAGTGTCATCTATTCTCTATTTCAGCACGATTAGAGCGCAACTTCGACGCTTCATTTTGCAGAAATCTATGTGCTGCTCGTAAAAACGGATTTCGCGAAAAACGGTTCGGTCTGTCCCGCAAAGTCATGAGCCATAAGGCGATCAACGGATTTTGCAGTTCACGAATTTTTATGAATACAAATCATAATTTTAAGGGGCCAGGCTCCAATCGGAGAGCTGCCTTATGTTCGTTTGCGTTTTGGCTTTGGTGGCCTGTCACGAGACATGATCGGACTGCTCGGGGATATTCCTGAACCGAATTGCGCATGTGAAAACCATTGAAAGGATCGCATATATGTTCAAGGCAAAGACCCCTTTTGCCAACATCCGTTTTGCCCGTCGGCAAGCAGAATTGGACGCAGGTCTTCGGCAAGAGGAGCAGGTGCTGCCGTGGACCAGCATCCTACCTTCCAAAGACAAAACTCGGATGGCAAACTGCGCAATCAGTTATGTCGACCACATTCAGGCAAAAACGGGGAAGGAGCATCTTGATCGAACGCAGAAGGCGTTGATCAGGCCACTTATGACAGGTGTCACGATTTCACGCTTGCTCACGGAACATGATGCCGATGTCTTGGCGGCGACTCTTCATGATGAAATGCCTTGGCTCACCCCTGCGATGGAGCAAGTTTGGAATAGCCTGAGGCAGTTTGCGCGCGATGGACTGCCGGGATACCACCGCTTTTGATGGTAGGGCCATCAGGCATCGGGATATCCCACTTTGCGCGCCGGTTGGGGGAACTGCTCGAAGCTCCTATGACGATCTTAGAGGCCACCGGCGAACCCGTTTCATTTTCTTTGGTGGGGTCCCAGCAGGGGTGGAGTTCTGCAACGCCGGGGCGCTTGATGCAAACAATTCTGAAAGGCGGATGTGCCAGCCCGATTGTCGTTATCGATGAGATAGAGAAGGCTGGTGATGTTCAGACAACGTCAGGGACCAGATACGTACTCACCGATGCACTGCTGCCGTTGCTGGAGCCTCCCCCTTTGAAGTGGTCCGCCCCTATAATTAGGAAAGCGGAGGACCAATGATGGCCATCAAGAGACCCAAGCCCGAAGAGATTGTCTTGAAGTTACGGCAGATTGAAGTTCTGATGGGGCAAGGCATGCCTAGGATTGATGCGATCCGGCAGATCGGTGTCACTGAAGAAACCTATTACCGCTGGAAGAAGAAGTACGGCGGAATGCACTGCCCGGCAGGATTATGCGCAGCATGATCCCGAGAGGGGCACGGAACAACTAAAAGAAACTGAAGTGGCTGCAGAAAGAGAACGAGCGCCTAAGGCGTGCGGTTTCTGACCTGGCTCTGGATAAACTGATCCTGAAGGAAGCCGCATCGGGAAACTTCTGAGCCCCTCGCGTAGGCGCGCCTGCATCGAACATGTACGTAGTCAGTTCAAGGTTTCTTAGCGTCGTGTGTGCCGCGTGTTGGGGCAACATCGATCAACGCAGCGGCGGTTGCCACAGGGACGTGCTGACGAAGAACGCCTGATCGCGGATATGATTGAGCTGACGCGCCAGTGCGGCCGATATGCCTATCGCCGGGTTGCTGCCCTGTTGAGAGATGCTGGCTGGCAGGTGAATGACAAACGCCCCTTTCGTGCATGTAAACATGCACTGCCGGGCAACGGATGGGTCGTGCATCCGGCTGCGCCCTGAGTATCATAATCACGTCTGGTCGTATGACTTCGTACACCACCGGACGGAAGATGGCAGGGCGTTCAGGACACTCAAAATTTTGGATGAGCACGGCAGAGAATGCCCCCTCTCAGCGATGCCAGCATCGCCTGCCGGGCAGTGGGACGATCCACGTGAAACGAAAGCTCAATTCGACGGAGGTCATCGACGCCTTGACCGATCTGTTCATCCTGCGCGGCGTTCCTGCTTACATCAGGTCGGACAGCGGCCCAGAGTTCATTTCCTAGGCCGTCAGGGAATGGATCAAGGCGGTTGGGGCCAAGACGGCCTACATCGAGCCTGGGTCACCCCTCTCGGGACATCGCCATGCGATGCCCTGTCGGGCAGTGCATGGGAAAACGGATACTGCGAAAGTTTCAACGGGCGGATGCGAGATGAGTTGTTAAACGGTGAAATCTTCTTCTCGCTGCATGAGGCTCAAATCATCATCGAAAGATGGAGGACCCATTACAACACCAAACGACCACATACTGCTCTGGGCTATCACCCACTTGCGCCAGCGGCCATCGTAACGATGGACCAAAGGCCAATCATGCACTAACTTTCAAATTGGACCCCTCAAGTGGGGCTGCTCAGCGGCGAATTGTTTGTCCTTCGAGATGTCGATGGGATGGGCCGTATAGGGCACGACAATCTCTTCAAGGAGGGTTTATACCTTGCGGTCATTTGGTGTTGCCCAAGTATAGAGATAAATCATCGGTCAGATTTTTCGGCTTGGTCTGTCTCGTCCCGCGCTTTCGGCGTCGTTGTCATGCAATGTCTATCCGGTAACCGGATCGTGGAAAATGCACGCAAACCCTACCAACATCTTCAGCGCTACGGTCTATCACGACCGTTTCTGCATCGGCGTAGCGGAGTTTACCCGCGACCGGCTGTTCGCCACCGTTTACGTCAGGGGTGACAGTTACGGATTTCCCGACCGACAGCCCCTGCGGGTCATGGGCGGCCACGCCGGTCGGGGCAGTCGGCTCTGAACCCTTTGCGCGCGTTATGGCGTCTTGCCCGTCCATAGTGCTCTGCGTTCCGTGGCCGATAGCGCGGATGTTGTCTTCCCAGCGCTCAAGGTCTTTGAATTCGGACAAGAACGATGGACCCTCTGACCAGCGGCCCCGTAGAAACCAGACGACGTGATAGAATTGCGCATCTATTGCGGCGGGCTGGTCGCCCAGCAAGAATGCCCGCCCGTCAGACAATTGCGCGTTGAGCCATGAAAGCGGAGCGCGCATTTGGGACACGAGGTGGGGCAGGTCGACGTTTGCCTGTTCCAGCCCTGCAGCCCAGTCCTCCCCCAGATAGAGCCGCCCGCGATCGGCGGCGAAATCTTTGTCCAGACTATCGCCCGCAGCGCCCAGAACATGTCGCACCGTCTGGTCGAACAAAGTGCCGTCTGTCCACCGGCTGAGGCACCACATCAGCCCATGCTCGGATGTGGGCATAATGGTGGGCGCGGGGAAGCGCCGCTCAAGCTCGCGGATGATACATTGGCTATCGCAATAGATATCCGCCCCAATCTGCATCACTGGCGTGCGCCGATACCCGCCTGTGAGAGCTGTCAGCATCGGTTTGGGCGGCAGTCGCGGAATCTCGACGCTGCGCCATGCCAGTCCTTTGCTGCCAAAGACGACCCTGACTTTCTCGGCGACAGGGGATTGCGGGTAGGCGTGAAAAATCACCTCGGAGGAAGGATCGGACATCATGGGTTCCTAGTTAGCCTTGTTGGTCAGATATGTACATTCAGGTTGGCCGCCAGCGCCGGAAAACCATCTACGATGATGTCGTGAGACGCCGTTGGCTCGGGGTCGGGCGGGCCGCCTGTACCCCATTCTTGTGGACGCTTCACAAAGGCGGTCTTGTACCCACGGCTTTTGGCGGCATCGAGATCGAGGTTATGGCAAGCCACCATGCAGATTTGCGACGGTTCCAGTTGCAGAAAATGCGCCACCTTGTCATAGGCCTCTGGCAGCACTTTGTATTTCCCAATCGCTTCGCAAGAAAACACTGCATCCCACGACAGGCCATTGTGGCGGGCCGTATCCATGATGATGCGAAAGCTCAGGATCGTGAAGGATGCGCAGATGTATTTCTCGCGCAGCTTTGGCAACACGGGCGGGAAGTCCGGCCAGCAGTCGAAATTATGCGGTGCCTCAGAGGCAATCGCGTGGCGCTCCTTATCGCTGAATGCCTCAAGGCCATTCTCGACGATCACTTCTTCCAGCGCCATGCGGTGTGCGCCGTCAAAGTTATGAGCAGGGGGGGCGTCTTTTCCGAGGTTGACCATCTTGGTAAGGCTCTTGCGGCGTATCTCATTGGCCATATCATGCCAATTGCGGTCAATCCTGTGCGTGGCCCCTGCCGCAGCCAAAGCTGTTGAAAAACCGCTGTGCCAATCGAGGATCGTACCGCCAGTATCAAACGTAAGGGCGCGGATGTCGGATATGCTCATACTAAACCATGCGCTTATTCAATTTGAAGGCGCTTGAACAACGCGGATGTATCCCAACGTCCGCCACCCATCTTCTGCACATCTTTGTAAAACTGATCCACCAGCGCCGTTACCGGCAGGCTTGCGCCATTTTCATTGGCGGTATCCAGACAGATGCCCAAGTCCTTGCGCATCCAGTCCACGGCAAACCCGTGTTCGAAATGATCGGCCAACATTGTCTCATAGCGGTTTGACATCTGCCAGCTTCCGGCTGCACCTTGGCTGATCACTTCCACCACGGCGGCACCGTCAAGCCCCGCTTTAGAGGCAAAGTGCAGCGCTTCAGAGAGCCCCTGCACAAGTCCGGCAATGGCGATCTGGTTGCACATTTTTGTCATCTGGCCTGCGCCACTGTCGCCAATACGGCAGCACAGCTTGGCATAGACGCTCATCACCGGCTCGGCATTGTCATAATCTCTTTGGTCGCCGCCACACATGATGGACAGTTGGCCATTTTCGGCCCCTGCCTGACCGCCCGACACGGGCGCGTCGATAAAGGCGATGCCCTTGTCTTTTGCCGCTTGATAAAGCTCACGCGTCACAGCGGCAGAGACGGTTGTGTGATCGACGAATGCGCTGCCTTTGGCCATAGTTGCAAAGGCGCCATCAGGGCCAAGGCAGATGGCCCGCAGATCGTCATCATTTCCTACACAGGCCATCACCATATCGGCGCCGGATGCGGCAGCGGCAGGGGTTGCTGCTGTTTGTCCACCGTGCTGTGCCACCCATGCGTCAGTTTTAGTTGCCGTGCGGTTATAGACCGTGACGGTATGGCCCGCTGCAGCCAAGTGGCCGGCCATGGGATAGCCCATCACGCCAAGGCCCAGAAAAGCAAGTTTGGTCATCGATTTATCCAACAAGTCTAAAGAAGGTCACGCGGGGGATTGCCCGCAAAGAAGGCGTCGAGATTGTCGAGCGCGCGAAAGCCCATGGCGTCACGGGTCTGTCTTGTCGCACTACCGATATGGGGCAGCATGAAGACATTATCATAGGCCGCAAAGGCAGGGTTTCCGCCGGGCTCAACCTTGAAGCAATCAAGGCCCGCCGCTGCAATCTGGCCCGAATTAAGTGCTGCGATCAGCGCATCTTCGTCCACAAGGGCACCGCGTGCTGTGTTCACGATCACGGCGCCTTGGGGCATCAACGCCAGCCGTTCGGGGTTTATCAAATCAACAGTCTCGGGCGTGGCGGGGCAGTGCAAAGACAAGAAGTCAGAAACACCCAGCAGGCTTTCGACACTTTCGTGATATACTGCACCCTGCGCCTGATCTTCGGGCAGCTCAGAGCGGTTATAATAATGTATTTTCATATTGAACCCGCGTGCCTTGACCGCGAATGCGCGGCCCACGCGGCCCATACCGACGATGCCCAGACGTGCACCGGTGACCTGCTTGCCCACCATGAACGCGGGTGACCAGCTGTCCCATGCGCCAGTGCGCACGATCTTGTCTCCGGCAACCGCATGGCGCGCAGCGCCCAGCATCAGTAGCATCGCAAGCTCGGCCGTGGCATCGGACAGCACATCAGGCGTGTTGGTCACGGCAATGCCGCGCCCCTTGAGGGCAGGCAGGTCGCAATGGTCTACACCAACAGAATGGTTGGCAACGATTTTGAGACGGTCCGTGAACTGCGCCACAACATTGGCGCTGAAATGCTCGGAGTGGCACGGAATGATCGCGTCAAATTCGGCGCTGGCCGCTATGAGTTGTTCGGCAGTGCCGGGGTGGTCTTCTTGGTTGATCACCACGTCATAATCGCGGGCGGCCCGCTCCAGTGTGGCATCAGACAGACGGCGCGTGATCCACAGACGTGGTTTGCTCATTTCTTGCGGACGCATTCGTCAAAGAAATCATAGACGGCCATACCACATACTACGATGGCGATGATCATGAAGGGCGCCCCCCCTTTGAAACCTGCAAAACCGCTTGAAATACTTTGGGATAATCCACCGATAAAGAGGCACAGGAGTGCAGTGCCGATAAGCCCTGCGATGAGTTTTACGCGATATGACATATTACTGTCCTTTCAATTATTACGACGCCTCGGCCAGTTGCAGTTGCAGCCACCGCGCCGTGCGCAACAGGCGGTTGTCTTTCTCAGCGGGACCAATCAGCTGGACACCGATGGGCAGGCCCGTCTCGCCAACCAACAAGGGGAGCGTCACGCAAGGAAGCCCCGCCAGCGTCCAGAGCGTGCAGAAAATCGGATCGCCGGTGTTCGGGCCGAAAAGGGGCGCTTCACCAGCCGCGGAAGGGGCGATGATCGCGTCGTATTCGGTAAAGAAGTCGCGGAAGAACGCCTCGGCAGAGGCTTTCACCGCAAGTGCATCCTCATATTCGGCGCGCGTGATCTTGCGCCCTCTCTCGATCACGGGTTTCAGCGTATCGCTGATCTGGTCCCAGTGCCCCAAGAAAACATCCGCCTGCTGGGCGCAAATCTCGTATTCGTGGATGCGAGCCTGAACGGCCACAAGGTTCGACAGCGTGTCGGCTGGCGCCATCCGCGTGACTTGTGGGCCGAGAATTTCTAGTACTGTATCCAAGCCTTCGCATGCAACGTCCGACAGACGGTCATTGAACGGCAAATCGAACCAAACAAGGGAGGGTGGCACAGGTGCATCTTGCGCGGCGCCTTGCGCCATTGGTGGTCGGGGGCGAGCAAAGCTCGTGCTGTCGCGCCCGTCATAGCCGCCGATAACATCCGTCAGCAGCGCCACATCGGCAAGGCTGCGACCAAAGCATCCAACCTGATCGAGCGAGTCCGAGGTGGCGAGAAGCCCTGTACGCGAGATCACGCCGCGCGAGGGTTTGAACCCGAAGGTGCCGCAGAAGGATGCCGGGCGGATGACCGACCCGTTCGTTTGTGTCCCGACAGCCAGCGGCACGTGATATGCGGCCACCGCGGCAGCAGAGCCGCTGGAAGACCCGCCGGGAGTATGGTCCGGATTATGCGGATTTCGCGTCTCGTTGGCATGGACAAAGGCAAGCTCGGTCGTGATCGTCTTGCCCATGATCACGGCCCCCGCTTGCCGCAAAAGCTCGACGAGGCGGGCATCTTGTTCGGTCTGGCGCCCCTTGAAAATCGGTGTGCCGCGCCCTGTGGGCATATCAGCCGTGTCGATGATGTCCTTGAGCCCCACAGGAATACCATGGAGTGGTCCCGTTGCCAGACCAGCCTTACGGATGCGGTCACATTCTTCAGCCTGCGCGATCACAGCGTTTGGGTCCAGATAGACCCATGCACGGATGGCATCATCTGTCGCCGTAATTTGCTCAAGGCAGGATTTGACCAACTCTACGGATGTGAGCTTGCCCGAGGCGAAGAGTGCCAACGCCTCGGATGCGGTGAGTTTATATGCATCTTTGATCATGGAATGTAGGGACCAAAGAGGTAGTCAGGGAACCACAACGCGATACCTGGGAAGGCATACATCAAGCACATCGTAAGGATCACAATCCCGAGGTACGGCATGATGCCACGGAAAATTTCCATCAGCTCGATCTGGTTTTTGAGCACCCCTTTTAGATAGTAAGCCGACATCGCCATGGGCGGCGTTAGGAAGGAAGTTTGCAGATTGAGCGCGATCAGCATGGCGAAGAAATACGGGTTCACACCGAATACTTCGAGCAGAGGCAAGAATATCGGGACAAAGATGATCAGAATCTCTGACCATTCCAGTGGCCAGCCGAGCAGAAAGATGATGACCTGCGCAAGGACAAGGAACTCCCATGGTTCAAGGTCCATGCCGCCGACCCAATGGGCGATCAGATCATGCCCGCCGAGATAGGAAAAGACGGAGGCAAAGGTCCATGAACCAACAAAGAGCCAGCACACCATCGCAGTGGCCTTTGCCGTGAGGAACACGCTTTCCTTTAGCTTGCCCCATGTCATCGAACGGTAGAGCACCGCCAGAACCATGCCCCCCAGAGCCCCCATTGCCGCCGCTTCCGCAGGGGTGGCAAGACCGCCAAGGATCGAGCCGAGAACCAGCGCAATCAGCACGGTTAGTGGAACAAAGCTCAGCAGTAGGTCGAGGTAAATTTCTTTTGGCGGGGGCACGTCCTCCATTGTGGGTTTGGGTGCCAGCGACGGATTAAACCAAACGCGGACAATCACATAGACGATATAGAGACCGGCCAGCAGCATGCCTGGGAATACCGCCGCCGCATAAAGGCGCAGAGGCGACAGATCCGCGATGGCGGCATAGACGATCAGCATGATCGACGGCGGGATCAGGATGCCCAGCGTCCCACCGGCACAAATCACACCCGCTGCGAAGCTCTTGTTATAGTTGGCATTGGCCATCGCCGGAAAGGCCAGCAAGCCCATCAGCGTCACAACCGCACCCACAATCCCCGAGGCCGTCGAAAAGACAGCACAGGTGACCAGAGCGGCAATCGCAAGGCTGCCCGGCAAATTCCGCGCGGCCATGTAGAGCGAGAAAAACAGCTTGTCCACGATATTGGCGCGTTCCACGACATAACCCATGAACAAGAACAGCGGGATCGCCACAAGGGTGGGGTTCTCCATCACGGAATAGGTGTTCTGGTTGACTAGGTAGAAGATGTTGTTGTTGAAAATATCGCTAAATTGCTCGACCGAGCCTGCCTGATGGTAGGCGTAATAGCCAAAGCCAACCCCCATCGCGAGCAGTGTAAAGGCAATCGGAAAACCAAGCAGAACAAGGACAATAAACAGTCCCAGCATGACCAAGGCGACTTCGGGATTTGACATCTTTTTATCTTTCGTGAAGCGCTTCGAGGCTTATTTGCGATTGGGGGCTGCAGCGAGGATCGTTTCCAGATCGGCAGCAGCAAGAAGGTCTTCGGTCTCTTTCACGTCGGCCAGACGCTCTGGCCAGACGCCACTGCGCATGGCCATGACACAGCGCACCAGCTCTGCGATGCCTTGGATCATCAGAAGGCCACCGGAGAGAGGAATGAGAGACTTGAAGAAGTAAACCTGGATGCTGGCGGGGCTGTTAAAGCTCACTTCCTTCCAGCGCCAGCTGTCCGAGGCGATCTCGTAGCCGTACCAGACAAGCGCGAGGATGCCCGGAAAAAAGAACAAGAAATAGAGCACGAAATCGAGGCCGGCCTGAACGCGCACTGGAAAGAGGCGGTAAATCACGTCGGCACGTACATGGGTATCTTGGGCCAGCGCGTAGGCACCGCACATCAAAAACAGCGCGCCATACATCTGGATCATCATATCGAAGGCCCAGACAGTGGGGGAGTTCAGGACATAGCGGACGAACACCTCATAGGCCACTGACAGCGTCAGGATCAGGATGCACCAGCCAAAGGCCCGCCCGACCCAGAGGCTAAGACCCTCGATTGCATATACGAATTTCATGTGTCTTGTGCTCCCGCAGTGATCTTTTGGACAGGTATCTCTTGTCCCAAGCGTGCGATGTCCGGAGGCCATATAACCCCCGGACATCTTGTTTTAGACTGGTATTATCAACCGAAGTAGTGGTTGTAGGCCAATTTGTAGTCAGGCTGGTTCAGGTTCAGATAGCCCATGACTTCTTTGGCGTACTTCTTCTGTGATTCCATAACCTTGGCAAAGAACGGATCATCTTTCGCGATGCGGTCGGCAACAGTGTCCCATGCAACCAGTTGTGCCTGCATGACGGACTCTGGTGTCCGGTGAACGGAAACACCGTCCTGCTCTTGCAGCTTGATCAGGTCGTCTGAATACCGCTTTGTATTGCCCCAATAGAAGCCTGAGTTTTCGGCCATGGATGCATTGCGGATGATCGCTTTGTGCTCATCAGACAGGGCGTTCCACTTGTCCTTGTTGATGGTCACCTCAAAACACTCTTGCGACTGGTGGTAGGACGCAAGCATGTAGTCCTTGGAGACATCCTGCATACCGAAATCACGGTCAGATGTCGGGTTGTTGAACTCCGCGGCGTCGATCAGGCCGGATTTCATAGCAGGCTGGATTTCACCACCGGGCAACTGAACAACAGACATGCCCATTTCGAGCATAACATCTGCGGCCAGACCAACGGTCCGGTACTTGAGGCCCTGCATCTGAGATGCATCGGTGATCTGCTGCTGGAACCAGCCAAGGGGCTGCGCAGGCATCGGCGAGTTGAAGAAGGATACAACGTTCAGGCGCAATTCAGCCATCAACTCGTCAAACAGTTCCTGACCGCCGCCTGCGTGGATCCAGCCCAGCATTTCCTGGCTTGACCAGCCAAAGCATGGGCCCGTGCCGAAGAGTGATGCGGATTTTGATTTACCGTACCAGTAGGCAGACACATAGTGGGCCGCGTCCAGAACGCCGCGGTGAACCGCGTCTTGCATCTGGCTGGTTTTGACAACAGCATCCACCGACAGAACTTCGATTGTCAGCGAGCCGCCCGACATTTCATTAACGCGGGCCGCAAAGGACTGCGCATTTTCCAAAAAGATACCGCCGCCCCAGGCTGCCTGCATCTTGAGTGTAACACCATGGGCATCTGCAATTGCAGGCGTGGCCAATGCTGCGGCACCGGCGACTGCCGAACCGCGCAGAAAATTTCTGCGGTTAAGTGATCTTGTCATAGTTCCTCCCAAGGAATTTGCGCTGTGACCGCCTGTAAGGGCCGACGCGCGCATCATTTTTTTCAGCAAAAGTCCCCCACGCTTCTCCATCAAAAGAGTCTCCTCCCGACTCTGTTGAAAGCACAGATTGCTTCGCCGAGCATTAATTTAGCGAGGAAGCAATTTATCACAAGGGTTACTTTTGCCATGCGTCGATTGTCATCGTTGGGCGACTGCGGGAATGCGAGAGACCAATTATTGTCTTGATTATCTGTCTAAGTGGGAATTAAGACATATTAGCCCTTGTTATGTATGAATTAAATCAGGGAATAGGCTGACTTGTGAGGTGTCCGTTCTATGCTCGACGGGCGGGAATTCGATGCGATTTTTTGAACCTTCGCGCCGCAGAAATTTTTTTTTGAGATCGCGATATTTGATTTGTGTATACATGCCCCTCATACTTTTGCGGGAATTGGGTCATAATTCTTCGTATCCCTTTTGATTCTCTGGAAAATGTATACAATCTGAGAATCGGTCGATGCAAAGTTACTTGGCCTTTCGAAAGCCGGAGTAGACAATGCCAAGCCAGAACCTCAGCCAATTGGACCGTGCACTTCTCGGTCTGCGCTCTCTTGTACTAAGCGGGGAGTATGAGGGCGGTCAGCGGCTGTCCGAGGTTGCGATGGCAAAACAGCTGGGCCTGTCCCGCACGCCTTTGAGGCAGGCGATGGACCGGTTGGTGGCGGAGGGCTTGTTAGAGCGGATCGAGACTGGCGGTTGCCGTGTTGCATCCTTCAGCAACGACGATATTTCCGACGCGATAGAGCTGCGCGGCGTGATGGAGGGGACAGCCGTACGGCTGGCTGCGGAGCGGGGGGTTGACCCGTCTTTGCTGGCGCAAGCCGCTGCTGTTCTGGATAGCATCGACGAAGCGCTTGGTGCTGCGGCTGAATTAGATTTTGACCGTTATGTCGTCGAGAATGCGCGGTTTCATGCGTTGCTCGCGCAATTTCCCAAAAGCCCCATCGTAGCACGCGAGATTGAGCGGATGAGCTTGCTGCCCTTCGCATCTCCGTCAGCGTTTTTGAGCGATCAGGCGATGATTCCCGACTTTCAGGTCTCGCTGGGCTATGCTCAACGTCAGCATCGCGCGATACTTGAAGCGATAGTGGCCCGCGAAGGCGCGCGGGCCGAGGCGCTGACCCGTGAACATGCGCGCCTTGCCTTGGCCAACTTCAGCTATTTGAGCAAGGCCCGCTCAAAACTCCCCCATTTTGTGTCCGGGCTGGCTTTGGTTGCATCCGAATAGAAGGGCCAGCCTTGTTCTGCTTCCAACAGACCTTCGCTGACATGTATGCTGGACCATGCCAATTGGTTGCGGCAAACGCGTTGTGACCTAAAAATAAAGTATCGTTTGAAAAAGACAGGAAGCCAGACATGGTCCAACCCCCGAATGGTGAAGCGCTTGGACTTGAACTGCGCACGGGTCTGCCAGATGCTTTGCGTGTTCTTCTTGAGGAGTATCCCCGTGGAGGGTGGGAGGCACATGCAGGGTATGACGGTCTGATCCGGTTCTGGCTGGAACGTCATATGATGTTCCGTCGCATGTTGGATCTCATGCAAAAACAGACGGAAGCGGCCCTTGACCGCACAGTCGCACTTGAGCAATTTCGCCAACAGATGGCACGGCTGGGGTCAACCTTTGTGCAAGAATTGCATGGCCATCATGGCATTGAGGATGCGCATTACTTCCCTGTTTTGAGCGGTAAGGACGCGCGCATCGCAAGGGCGTTCGAGCTTTTGGATCACGACCACCACGCACTTGATGGCCATCTCAGTGAATTTGTCGCATCTGCGAACAGGGCTTTGAACGCCCAAGATGCTGGTGATGCGGCAGTAGGGCCATTTCACGGCAATCTGCTGAACCTCGGAACGATTCTGGACTGTCATTTGATTGACGAGGAAGAGATCGTTGTGCCGGTCATTTTGAAATACGGGGCAGGTGGATTGGGCTAGATTCAGGATCCTGCCAATATCTGCACCGGATCAGGGAGCAATGTAGGCCTTTTTATTCCGGTTGATAAAAGTCAGAGGTCTTTTGACGACTGGCAAGCCACCAGCCAGACTGTTCCGGCCATCGTTCAAAAATTGTGTCATGACCCAATGCGGCAGCAGCATGGTGCGCCCACATGGGGTTTACCAGCGCTTCGCGCCCGATTGCGATCAAATCCGCACGGCCCTGCGCCAGGATATCTTCTGCTTGTTGTGGGTGGGTGATTAGCCCAACAGCCATCGTTGTCATCTGCGCCTCTGTACGCACCCTCTCCGCGTAGGGGACCTGAAATCCGGGCTGGCGCTTTTGCGCGTTGCCTGCCGTGGCCGATCCGCCAATCCCGCTTGAGGAGCAATCCATCACATCAATCCCAAACTGTTTGAGTGCGCGCGCAAGTGTGACGGTATCGTCCAGCGACCAACCCTCAGTCACGCCATCAACGGCTGATGTCCGGAAGAATAAGGGAAGCTCTTGAGGCCAGACATCACGCACCGCTTGGGTGATTTCCAGTACCAGCCGCATACGGCCCGCCAGATTGCCGCCGTAATCATCGGTCCTTTTGTTGGACATAGGCGACAGAAAGCTATGCAGCAGATAGCCATGCGCGCCGTGGATCTCAGCGATTTTATATCCGGCAGCCAACGCGCGTTGCGCAGCCGAGACAAAGTCGCCGATCAGCGTGGCAATCTGCGCATGTGACAGCGCTTCGGGAAGGGGCCACCCTTCTGCTACGGGCACTGCGGATGGACCAACCGCAGGCCAAGGCATGTCGCCGCGTTCAAAGTCATCCTCATTCAGCGGCCCGTTCCCGAACCATGGCCGTTGCATCCCGCTTTTGCGTCCTGCATGGGCCAGTTGAATCGCAGGTACCGCGCCATTTTGCAGGGCAAATTGTGCGGCCTTAGCATGGCCCACGATCTGGCTGTCGGCCCACAGACCGGGACAGCCATGGGTGATCCGACCCGATTTTTGCACGGCAGTAGCTTCGGTAAAGACGATTCCGGCGCCCCCTGTCGCAAAGCGGCCCAGATGCACCAGATGCCAATCGTCCAGATGACCGTCATGGGCCAAATATTGGTACATGGGTGAAATAACCACGCGGTTGCGCGTGTGGATGCCACGCAGAGCGATCGGTTGGAAAAGATGCGGTGCTGTGGTCATTGTGTGCCCTGCTGTTGTTAGATTCGAGGCTCGTCGAGCCTGTGGTTTGGCGCGCTTCCAGTGCTTTATGCGCTTTGACTACATCAGCCAAGGTGAACCGTTGCCCGATATTGATCTTTACGTCGCCCGACAGAACCTTATCTGCGAGATGCTTTGCAATACGCTGGCAGTTTTCATGATCCGCAATATGCATGAACGGCGTGGGCCGCGTCAGCCTGAGCGAGTCCTTTTTGCCTAGAGTGCCAAGGTCGAACGGCGGCACCGGACCGGATGCATTGCCAAAAGAGATCATCATCCCGAGGGATTTAAGGGAGTTCAGCGACCCCTCGAATGTGTCTTTGCCCACAGCGTCCATCACCACATCCACACCTTCGCCACCGGTGAGATCGCGCACTTGTGCGGCCTGCGTTACATGCGCCTGCGCATGTGCGCCGGAAAGGGTGGGAGACATAGGCTGCACGATCCCCGACTTTAAGATGGGTCGCGCCCTCATCGACAGCCTCGACGCGCCGACGGCTACCATGCCTATCGCGTGGGGCAATTCCATGGGGTAGAGGCCGGTGCTTTGGTAGGCATCAACAAAATTCTAATCGACGGTCTTATGCGCAATCCGAACCTCGCCCGCGGCAGGGGCGCCCACATCACGTTCCACCAGTTTGAATTGTTCGTGGCCACCATGGGATTCGATTATTGCGGTGAGTGCCATTTTTATTTTCTCTTTATTTGGCTGTGATTAACGGCCTCTTTTAAGAAAGTTGGGACGGGGATCAGGTTTTGAGGCTGGCCATCAACTGGTGAAATTTCTCACCCTGAACAGCGACATGTTTGCGCAGCGCCGCGGCCGCTTTCTCAGCATCGGCATTTTCCAGTGCAAATATAATCTCGGTATGTTCGGCCATGGACTGGTCCAGACGGCCCCGGAAGCGCAGCTGCATCTTGCGATAGGCGCGTAGCTTGTTTTGCAATTGTAGCGCCTGTTTTTCTAGATAGCTGTTGGCACTGCCGCGATAGATGATTTGGTGGAATATCTCGTTTTCTGCGTAGTAGAGGTCGGGGTCCTGATTCCGGATGGCTTGTTCACCCTTCTTATTGGCTTCTTTCAACTGCTTCAGGTCGGTATCGCTCATGCGTGTCGCAGCGAGCCTGCCGCAGGCGGCTTCAAGCTCAGCCATTGTCTCGAACATTTCCATCAACTCGACCGCACCAGGCTGGCGCACAAAAACACCACGCCGCGGGATTTGCTCTGCCATGCCGGTGGAAACAAGTACCTGTAACGCTTCGCGGATCGGTGTGCGGGAGACGCTGAACTGTTCTGCCAGCTTGAGCTCGTCCAATCGCTCACCATCCTGATAAGTGCCTGAAAAAACAAGCTGTTCCAATGCCTGTGCAATTTTGTAGGCTCGTCTGGTTTCCATGGTTTCTAACTGGCTCTTTGCGGTTTGTGAATGCGTGGTTTGAAATATTGTATACAATAAATTTTACTTGGAATGCAAGATATGGATAAAATCAAACGGCAGAATTAGGGCTTGAGACCCTGATCGCACCTAGGGAGGAAGCTATGAAAACGAAATTCTTAACGACAGTGGCCGTATTGGCCGGCCTGACATTTGGCGCAGCAGCGCACGCCGAGACGCTCCGGTTGTCGCACCAGTGGTCGGCCACGGATGTGCGCAACAAGGTGGCCCAAATGATCGCGGACGATGTGGCGGCGGCGGATGTTGATCTGGAAATCCAGATTTTCGGGTCGTCTTCATTGTTCAAGGCGCGTGAGCAATATCGCCCGCTCAGCCGTGGCCAGCTTGATATGACGGTTCTGCCGTTGAGCTATGCGGGTGGGCAGCAGCCTGCGTTCAACCTCACGCTGATGCCGGGACTGGTCAAGAACCACGATCACGCAGCGCGCCTGAGCGAGTCGCCCTTCATGGCGGCGCTTGAAGAGGAAATGGCGGATGATGATGTGATGGTGCTGGTGCACGGCTATCTTGCGGGCGGTTTTGTCGGCAAGGACAAGTGCATTACCGCGCCTGAAGATGTTGCCGGTTTGCAGATCCGCGCTGCGGGCAAATCCTTTGAGCAGATGTTGGCAGGGGCAGGGGCCTCTATCGCGTCAATGGCGTCTTCGGAACTCTACAATGCAATCCAGATCGGTGTTCTGACCGCAGCGAACACATCGTCTTCGTCCTTCGTGTCCTACCGTATCTACGAGCAGGTGAGCTGCTATACCCCTGCGGGTGATGTGGCGCTTTGGTTTATGTATCAGCCTGTGCTGATGAACAAAGCAAAGTTCGAAAGCCTGACGGCGGAGCAGCAGGCAGCCTTGCTTGCGGCCTCTGCAAAGGCTGAAGTCTTCTATCTCGAAGAGGCCAAGAAGGAAGACGCCGCATCCGAGCAGGTGTTCCGCGATGCGGGCGTCGAGATTGCCCAGATGTCGGTCGAGGATTTTTCAGCATGGCGCGCCCTCGCACAGGAAACCTCCTATAAATCCTTTGTAGAAGAAGTACCGGATGGTCAGGCATTGCTTGATATGGCCTTTGCCGTCGACTGATCCACGCAGAAAAGGGCCGCTGATGTGCGGCCCTTTTACGACCCATTCCTAACACCCAAAGGAGACCTGCAATGGCTGGTCAAAGTGCTGTCGCCGCAGCGCAGACGGGGAATAATCCGTTTTTGCGCTTTGTGGCTGCTCTCTCAACTCTTGCAGGCTGGTGCTCTGCTGCGATGATTGTGGCTGCGGTGGTCATCACCTGCCAGATGATCTTTATCCGTTTTGTGATGAACGGATCTACGGTCTGGCAAACCGAAGCGGTGATCTATCTGGCTATTGGGTCAACCCTTGTGGGGCTGCCTTATGTGCAAAGGCTGCGCGGTCATGTGAATGTCGATCTTATTCCTTTGGCGCTCGCGCCGCGTGCGCGATACGTTATGGCGATTTTTACCTTGTCTCTGTCCATAGCCATGGTTGCGATCATGCTGTGGTACGGTTTCGAATTCTGGCATCTGGCTTGGGAGCGAAACTGGAAGTCGGACACCATTTGGGGCGTGCGCTTGTGGATACCTTATGCCGCGCTGCCAATCGGTTTCGCGCTGTTCCTGCTCCAACTGATCGGTGATCTGGTCGCGATTATCCTGAAAATTGAAAAGCCGTTCGGCTTGGAGGAGACGTAGTGGATCCGCTCACGCTTGGCGCGATTGTTGCCTTTACTACCATCATCGTTTTGTTCTCCGGCGTCTCGGTTGCCCTTGGGCTGCTGATTGTGTCTACTGGATTCCTGATGATCTTTGACGACATGCGCTCGCTTGAGCTGTTGCCGGAAATTTTGTTCGGCAAATTGGACAATTTTGCGCTGCTGTCGATTCCGATGTTCATTATCATGGGGTCATCTATCGCCTCTACGCGCGCAGGTGCGGACCTGTATGAAGCGCTCGAGCGGTGGCTGACACGTGTACCGGGCGGGCTTGTGATCTCCAACCTCGGGGCCTGCGCGTTGTTTGCCGCGATGTCCGGCTCCAGCCCTGCAACCTGTGCTGCGATTGGCAAAATGGGTATCCCCGAGATGCGCAAGCGCGGCTACCCCGACGGTGTGGCTGCAGGTTCAATCGCGGCGGGCGGTACATTGGGCATTTTGATCCCACCGTCTGTGACGATGATTGTTTACGGCATCGCCACCGAGACCTCGATTGGTCGGCTGTTCCTTGCAGGGGTCATTCCGGGCTTTCTGCTTGTCACCCTTTTCATGGCGTGGTCGCTCTATTCCACGTGGAAATCCGGCAATCGTGAGCTGCTGGCGAGTGTCAGCTATACTTGGAAGGAAAAATTCGAAATCCTGCCCCGCGTCGTCCCGTTTCTTCTGATTATCATGGGTGTGCTCTATGCCATGTATGGCGGTGTAGCGACGCCTTCGGAAACTGCCGCAGTAGGTGCTCTGCTTTGCCTGGTCATTGCGATGGTGATCTACAAGCTCTGGGACCCGCGCGACCTCTGGGTTGTCCTGCGTGACAGCACCAAGGAAAGCGTAATGATCCTGTTTATCATCGCCGCTGCGGGTGTCTTTTCCTACATGCTTTCAAGCCTCTATATTACCCAATCCATTGCTAACTGGATTGGAACGCTGGATGTAAATCCTTGGGTGCTGATGGGGTTTGTGAACGTATTCCTGTTAATTGCCGGTTTCTTTCTGCCCCCGGTTGCTGTGATTTTGATGGCAGCGCCGATCTTGCTGCCCATTATTGTCACAGCCGGTTTTGACCCGATCTGGTTCGCAGTGATCCTGACGATCAACATGGAAATCGGTCTGATTTCACCGCCTGTGGGCCTGAACCTTTATGTCATCAACGGTATTGCGCCTGACATATCGTTGCGGACCATTCTGGTGGGGTCGCTGCCTTATGTGGGCTGCATGGTATTGGCAATCATCCTGCTGTGCATCTTTCCGGGTCTTGCGACATGGCTGCCTGATACGGTGATGGGGCAAGCAAGATGAGTTTTTTTCGAGGGCTTAATCTCAACAGTATTCGAGCGGCGCTACCGCGGGGCGTTGACCGACGGTGCTGTGGGGCGCAAGACCACCGAACTGGCGCAGGAATTGCTGGGAACCCATGGAGAGGTGTCGGGTGGCACGCTGGCCAAGCTGATACTGGATCGCTACGTCGGCATGGAGGATGAGGAAAAACGCGCCTTCTTTGGCTTCATGACGCATGGGCTGGAGATTGATCCGCAGGCTGTCACAAGCGCGCTGCAAGCCTACCACGAGACGCCGTCAAAGCGCAGTTACCGCGCCTTTGTTGCCGCCTGTGAGCCGAAACGACAAGAGTTGATCCGCAGGCTCAACCAGATACCCGGCGGGACAGCGCAACTGGTGGCTATGCGGCAGGATTTGCTGTCCTTCCTGCCCGAACATCCCGACCTTGAGCCGCTGGATGTGGATTTTCATCACTTGTTTTCATCGTGGTTCAATCGCGGTTTTCTTGAATTGCGCCCGATCAACTGGGCCAGCCCGGCAGTGACGCTGGAAAAGATCATTGCCTATGAGGCCGTGCATGCCATTGGCAGTTGGGCCGATCTTCGCAGCAGGCTGCAACCAAGTGACAGGCGCTGCTTTGGCTTTTTTCATCCCGCAATGGCGGGCGAGCCGTTGATTTTTGTTGAGGTGGCCCTGACGAAAGGCATTCCCTCGTCTATTCAGGACTTGCTCGTTGACGGTCGCGAAGCGATGGAGGCGGACACGGCAGACACTGCCGTCTTCTATTCCATCTCCAACTGTCAGGCCGGTCTTGCGGGTATTTCATTCGGCAACTCTCTGATCAAACAAGTCGCCGCGGATCTGTCTACCGAACTGCCCGAGCTCAAGAACTTTGTCACACTGTCACCCATTCCGGGGCTGAACAAATGGCTGCACGCATCGCCCTTTGCACGGGATATTGCTGGCAGGGAACAGGCATTGGCCGCGCATTACCTTCTGGAGGCCAAGCGCGCGGATGGCATGCCCCTTGACCCCGTAGCCCGCTTTCATCTTGGCAACGGGGCGATCATGCATGCCGTGCATGCAACGGCGGACCTCTCTGAAAACGGTCTGGCCCAGTCGAACGGTGCGATGGTCAACTATCTGTATGACCTCACCCAAATCACCGCAAACCACGAGCAATTCATCACCCATAAGACCATCGCCGCGTCGCGCTCCGTGCGGGGCCTTAGTGCTACGATTGTTTCAGAAACTTGAGGGAGTAACGCACGGTGGCAAATCCGCTTTTTGATACGCTGTTCGGACAACATCACGGCAGCGAGGCCGTCTTTTTGCAATTGGCAGACGGCCAAACGGTTTCCTACGATGCTTTCCTGAAAATGGCGGCGCAGTACGCGGCGCAACTCACCGATTTCGGGTTAGTGGCGGGTGACCGTGTGGCGGTCCAGATCGCGAAGTCTCCACAAGCCTTAGCTGTTTACGCCGCCTGCGCCCAAGCGGGTCTGGTATTTCTGCCGCTGAATACTGCCTATACTGCGGATGAGGTCTCGTACTTCATTGAAAACAGTGGCGCTGGTGCTTTGCTTTGCTACGATACAAAGGTTGCGCATTTGCGGCCTGTCGCTGAGTCCTGTGGGGCGCGGATCGAAACGCTAAACGCAGATGGGTCGGGCTCCTTCAGCGCATTGGCCAAAGAGCAACCTGACCAGTTCGACACAGTCGCCCGGAGCGCAGAAGATCTGGCCGCGTTTCTATATACGTCGGGAACAACAGGTCGGTCTAAAGGGGCGATGCTGACGCAAGGAAACCTGCTATCAAACGCGCAGGCTTTGAAGGCGGAATGGCGTTTCACCGCCGAGGACGTCTTGTTGCATGCCTTGCCGATATTTCACACGCACGGCCTGTTTGTCGCCACGAACATCACCTTGCTTGCAGGGGGGCAGATGATCTTTTTGCCGAGCTTCAAGCTGGATGAGGTCATCGCGCAACTGCCCATGGCGACAACGATGATGGGCGTGCCAACATTCTATACCCGCCTTTTGGGCGACGCGAGGTTCACCAAATCACTTGTCGCGCATGTGCGCCTGTTTGTCTCTGGCAGCGCACCGTTGCTGGCAGAAACACATATCCAGTTTGAACAGCGCACCGGCTGCCGTATTCTCGAACGCTACGGCATGACAGAAACCAATATGAACACCTCAAATCCCTATGAGGGCGAGCGGAGGGCCGGGACAGTTGGATTCCCCTTGCCGGGCACCGAGATCAAGATCATCGATAGCATTAGTGGGGCGCCGCTGCCACAAGGTGAGATAGGCGAGATCGAAGTGCGCGGCCCGAATGTGTTCAAAGGCTATTGGCAGATGCCCGAGAAAACTGCGCAGGAATTGCGGTCTGACGGATTTTTTCTCACCGGCGATCTGGGCCGCATTGATCCCGATGGCTATTTGCACATTGTAGGTCGTAACAAGGACCTCATTATTTCGGGCGGATACAACATTTATCCAAAAGAGATTGAATTGCTTCTGGACGTTGAAGAACATGTTTTGGAAAGTGCTGTGATAGGTGTGCCGCATCCCGATTTCGGCGAAACGGTTGTGGGTATCCTTGTAGCAGACGGAACAGGGGAGCCCGATCTTGGCGCGATCCAGTCCAACATGGCCAAATCACTGGCGCGTTTCAAACATCCCCAACGGTTGTTTGTCCTTCCGGAACTCCCGAGGAACACGATGGGCAAAGTTCAGAAAATGGCCTTGCGTGCGCAGTTTCAAGATTTGTTCTCAAAATAGAGAATTAACCTGCTCAGCATAATTTTGATTGGTCGAGCGTCTTCTGTACTTAATCATTGGAACAGTAATTGGCAGCATATTCGAGCAACATAAATTTACATCAGATAGACCTTGGGTCGGCGGGCAATGTCTTCTTTGTGAAAGCTGCATCGCAGCGTGAGTTGACCTGTAGAATGGCAGCTTGTGCCGTTCTTGTCGAACGGCCCAACCGTTGAGATATCAATGGCTTCTGCGGTAGCCAGAGCATCTTCAAGTTCGACACCCAAGTATCTGACGGTGCTGTCCATCTTTGTATGCCCCAACAGGAGTTGAACTGCCCGCAAGTTGCCCGTCTTCTTGTAAATCTGGGTGACCTTTGTGCGCCGCATTGAATGGGTGCCATAGGCGGTCACTTCCAAGCCAATCGACGAGACCCAGTCTCGCACAATTCTTGCATACTGATGTGTCAAGATGTGAGGGCGCTCGTGGAAACATCCAGGCCAGAGAAATTCGGACCCGAACATCAGCGGATCTTTCATCCACTTTGCGACCGACGCGCGCGTTCCTTGATCTGACCAGACGCCATCACATCCACGACCTGCAATCTAACGAGGTCACAACCGCGCAATTTTCTGTCGATGGCCATATTGAACATGGCGAGATCACGATGCTTCTCGGCCAGTTCGAGACACACCCGGATCGCCCAGACATGCTTTGGCTTCAAGGGAGATTTCTGACCGACAATTCGCCCTTTGTTCCAAGCTGGGCGAAGCGCGCGAATGGCCGGTAAGTTTGGTGTTTGCGTGGCAGTTCGTCGGATCCGCAATACCCTCCCACATCGACAACCCGATGTTGACACTGCACCATATCACCAAATGCTGTGCCGCATCCGAGGTCCAGTTCGAGCCCAATGCGACAGCATGGTCTGGACTTACAATTGACGAGACAAGTGCTCTCATGCACACTCCACGATCCACTCTTTTAGTCAGAATAGGAAGGTCATGCCAAGGCCGATCAAATGCACACGTCTCTTTTCTGATGAAAGTGGCGAAAGCCATTTTGAAGATACCGAGGTCGATATGTCCTCAATTCAATACGCGCCACCAGCACCTGCATTAGACATCTCCCAACCGACTGGCGCGACACATTTTTTCTGGTTTCGCTTCCCCAAAGACTGGCAGGATGCGGCGCACCCATCGCCACGTAGACAGCTGTTCGTTGTATTGGAAGGGGTGGTCGAAGGTTGGACAAGCACGGGCGACACCCGAACCTTTAAAGCAGGTGATCGCTTGCTCATGGAAGACCTTACCGGAAAAGGGCATGGTGCCCGACCACTTGATGGAGAGGCTTTGGCAGTTGTGATCGCTTTGGCGTAAACTTGCGCCGTCAAAATCGCTAACTCCGCATAGCTGACCTCTATTTAGGTCTCATGCCTGCTTAGGGGATGACTGACAGGCCAGCACGATAAATGACATGCTGTCACCACTCCGCAAAAGTGGCTCGCTCCAGTCTACTCTCAGGCTGAATGCGCGCCGTCGGCGAGGGCTTTCACAAATGCCAGCACATCTTCGGTGCTTTTGCCTGCTGCAATCTGGCTCACGATAGCGGAGCCTACAACCACGCCATCTGCCACTTCGGCAATAGTGCGGGATTTTTCGGGGGTGTTGACGCCAAAACCGACGACCACGGGCAGGCCCGTCGCTTCACGGATGCGCGCAACGGCTGGCGAAACATCGCCCGCGTCCGCCTCGGCGGCACCGGTGATGCCGGTGATGGAGACATAGTAAACAAAGCCTGAGGTGTTCTGCGCCACGCGCTTGAGACGGTTGTCGTCCGTGGTGGGCGTGGCAAGGCGGATGAAGTTCAGGCCCGCTTCCTGCGCGGGTAGGCACAGCTCGCTGTCTTCTTCGGGCGGCAGGTCCACCACGATCAGCCCGTCGATGCCGGCTGCATTTGCGGCTATCAGAAACGCGGGTACGCCCATGGAGTAGATCGGGTTGTAGTAGCCCATCAGCACGATTGGCGTTGTGTCGTCGTCCTTGCGAAACTCGGTTGCCAGTTGCAGCGTACGTTTGAGGGTCATGCCGCCTTCAAGCGCGCGTTGGCCTGCAAGCTGGATTGTTGGGCCATCGGCCATCGGATCGGTGAATGGCAAGCCAAGCTCAATGATGTCCACACCGGCGGAAGGCAGCCCGCGCACGATTTCCAAAGAGCGGTCAAAATCCGGATCACCGGCCATAACGTAAGAGACAAAAGCTTTCTTGCCCTTAGCCTTGAGGTCAGCGAATTTTGCGTCAATGCGGGTCATAACAGTGGCCTTTTTGAAGTGTTCATTTTGCAATGCCCAATTCAGGCGTGGAAATCAATGCGGAACGCAAGGGGCAGGGTGTGGAATTTCGCAAAATCTATAACTGGCAAATTCGGATTTCTGACACTTAGTCACATACGGCTTGCTCTTGCACAGCGCGCGCGCCTCCCCTAACACGGCGCAAACGCATAAGGGGATACTATCATGGGTTTCAAAATGGGTATCGTGGGTCTGCCGAACGTTGGCAAATCGACGCTTTTTAACGCGCTCACCCGCACGGCTGCCGCACAGGCCGCCAACTTCCCCTTTTGCACGATCGAGCCGAACGTGGGCGAGGTCGCCGTGCCGGACGCCCGCCTTGATAAATTGGCCGAGATCGCCAAGTCGAAATCGATCATTCCCACGCGCATGACCTTTGTGGATATCGCTGGCCTTGTCAAAGGTGCATCCAAAGGTGAAGGCTTGGGCAACCAGTTCCTTGCCAACATCCGCGAGACGGACGCAATTGCCCATGTGCTGCGCTGTTTTGAGGACGGTGACGTGACCCACGTTGAGGGGCGCGTTGACCCCGTCGCTGATGCCGAAACGATCGACACGGAACTGATGCTTGCTGATTTGGAAAGCATCGAGAAACGCCGCGCGGGTCTCGTGCGGAAGATCAAAGGCGGCGACAAAGATGCCGTGCAACAAGAACGCCTTCTGGCCGCCGCTCAGGCTGCTATCGAAGAGGGTAATCCTGCGCGTATGGTTTCGGTCGACGAGGATGACGCCAAAGTATGGCGCATGCTGCAACTGCTGACTACCAAGCCTGTGCTTTATGTCTGCAACGTCGGCGTTGATGACGCGGCCAAAGGCAACGCTTTGTCTGACGCCGTTGCAGTCATGGCTGCTGCTCAAGGCAACTCTGCCGTGGTCATCAGCGCTCAGATTGAAGAAGAGATCAGCCAGCTTGACGCCGAAGACGCGCAGATGTTCCTCGACGACATGAGCCTCGAAGAAGCAGGTCTCGACCGTCTGATCCGCGCCGGCTACGAGCTGCTGCACCTCGAAACCTACTTTACCGTAGGCCCCAAAGAAGCCCGCGCCTGGACCATCAAACAAGGCACCTCCGCGCCAAAAGCCGCAGGTGTCATCCACGGTGACTTCGAAAAAGGCTTCATCCGCGCCGAAACAATCGCCTATGACGATTTTGTCAGCTTGGGCGGCGAGGGCCCCGCGAAAGAAGCAGGTAAAATGCGCGCAGAGGGTAAGGCGTATACCGTCAAAGACGGCGACGTGCTGCACTTCTTGTTTAATAACTAGGCCGTTTGCGCCGCTTCGATCTTGGCCAACAATTCATCGTAGCGTTGCGTTTGATACTCGGACCCCTCCACAAAGATTGCCCGTGCTTGCGCCAGATAATTGCGTGCCTCAATCAGATGCGCGGGGTAGGGGGCCAGCGCAAAGCGGGCAACGGCCAGATCAGCGATGTTCCAGTGCAGGCGCGCCCATATGAAGGGGGCTTTGCTATTAAAATCGAGTCCTTCGCACGCGGCATAGCCATCTCGTGCAGCGTCAAAATGTGCCAGTTCGCCGGTAATCTCTCCGCGCCACTTCAGCGCAAGGGCGAGGTTGCTCTGTGTCGCTCCCCAATCAAGCGGGTCTTTTGGTAGGTCTTTTAGATTTAGTGCGGTTTTCAAAGCCTCCACGGCCTGTTGCAACGTTGCGTCGCATCTGGAGAGTTCGCCGAGGGCTTGAAGCGAAATTCCGAGATTGTTCCAAACGGCTTTTTTGGTCTCGTTTTTTTGCGCAATCAACACCGTCAAAGCAGCGCGACGAGCAGTAACAGAGTCCTGCACAATCGCTGCATCAGATGCGCGTGACCCAATCTCAAGCAGAACGCCGCCAAGTCCATCTTGTCGTGCCGCCCAGTTCACGGGATCTTTTTTCTTGTTGGTCTTTTCGATCGCGGCTGTGAAGGCCGATCTGGCGATGCGCAAGTGACTGTCCTTGGTCGAGCGGTACGCGAGGCGCAGGTGACCCCACCCCAATGCATGCAGCGCAATGGCTTCTAGCCGCTTTTTGCCTTTTGCTCGATCGTGGTAATTGGCTTTGGCAAGGGCCAGCGCAACAGCGAGTGCGAACATATCCCCAGCTTTATCACCCTGATTCCGCCAAGTATTTGCAAGTCTGTCCACCGCCCAAAACACGCCGCCGGGCGGGGCCTGCCGATACTGATCCGCAATCAGCTGTTTCGCCGCAAGATCGGGGCGATTGCGCAGGCGATCCTGGCTCAGTTGTTTTTTCAGATGGAGCGTTGCCACCTGATCAAGGCGGTCCTGTTCTTGGTCCAGAATACGGGCAGCCTCGTCAAAATTACCCTCATCGTTAAGCGTATCGACGTGCCGCATCAGGGCCGCAAACTGCGCATCCGCGTTGCCTGCAAGAGCGGCAATGTCGCGGTTGCTTGCCAATTCTTCCAAGGCCGCGCGAACACTAACATAGGCGGTCTCGCGGTCCTTGTGATCGCCTTCGGTAAACCGGTTGGCGAGTTGGATCAGCAGGTCATCGCTGGCGCCTTCGGTTGCCCCTTCACGGTGCAGGCGGTCAAATATTTGGTCCGCCTCCCGCTCGGCTTTCGTTTCACCGCTGTCGGCGGTTTCTTCGGCGTCCAGAAATTTTTCAAGCCAGCTTTCGTGAAGCTCCAGTAGTTTTGTGAAACGACCGACCGAGGTGAAGCCAAGCGCCTCTTTTTGCCCCTTCTCCACCTTCGAGATGATCGAGTTTCCGACCGGAGGTTCGAAGGCATCGCCCAACTGTTTCTGATTCCATCCCCGCTTGCCGCGCGCAAGTTTTACTGCGCGCCCGAAAGCCTTCAAAATATCTGGGTCAACTTTAGGCAACTTTGCTCAATTTCGGGAAATTCCAGACCACTCTCAGCCATCACGGGCATCTTTGAGCGACTGCGTCAGGACTTCTCATCCTCCATAATTATCATTGTCCGGACAACGTCTTAACCCAAGGCGGGGCCTCGCCGCATTTACATGAGATTACCTGAACATGTGGCATCTGCAACTCTTAGTCGAATATGTCAGCTTTGCGCTGACGGATGCGACCTCAACGAACCTGATCTTTGCCGTTCTGGCCCTTTGGGCGGGGTTCGGCACCCACCCGAAAACATGCGCCGTCCTGGTGGCCGCACTGCATGTGTTGTCGGTTGTGATCTAGGCCAAGGAGGCGGGGCAGGGGAATTCACGCTGTCTCGCCCTACTGCGATCCTGCGGTACGCCCAGTGTACAGCCTGTGTACAAAGTGTGACTCCACAAATAACCCCCCAATACCCCCTTGCCCTCCCCTAAACCCGCCGCTAAACGGGTCAACGGAGACGTGGCCGAGTGGTCGAAGGCGCTCCCCTGCTAAGGGAGTAACGTGCAAGCGTTCGAGGGTTCGAATCCCTTCGTCTCCGCCAAGACCAATTTAATCATACATTTCAACGTAGTAAGTAGGGTCTACCACCTACGCTTACCACCTACGTTTTTGAAGGTTCTTCCCTATCTAGCACCTTAGCAGGGGAGCGCCTTCGACAACTCGGCCACGTCTGATTTGAAATTTTTGTCAAACAGCGCAAGGGGGCTACCTGCCTCAAACGGATTCGTTTGCTAGAAACGCCTAGGGTCCCACGTCTGACCAGTCAGTCTTCAATTATCACAGCCGTGCCAGATGCCACCAACATAATCATGCTACCCGCTCCACTAAGTTCAACGTAGTCCAGATCGACTCCGACTACGGCGTTGGCCCCAACAAGACTCGCTTCAACCTTCAACTCATACAAAGCTGTCTTTCTGGAATCTCGCATAGTCTTTTGAACAGCCTCAGACCTTCCGCCAACAATGTCTCTGACACCTGCAAACAAGTCTTTGAACATGTTCATACCAAAGGCACATTCAGCCGTGACGATCTCGATGCGTTTGGTGATATTAAGGTTAGGCGCTGTCTCAGTAGTGAGCATGATGGAGTCTATCCGTTTTGATCTTGAGACAGCCTCTAGCTTTGATAGCCTAGCTTTTTCAGCGTCTTTTTCACGGTTTATCTCTGCGGCTTTGATAGCACCTTCCCTCTCATTGTGGGCGTTTTCTGCCATGCATTGGTCGCAATAGTTCCCTGAGGTGAGGAAGCCGAGCTTCTTATTACACCGTGAGCAATTCGCCATTAGCCGTCTCCTAGTTCCTAGCCTGTTTTAACTTTGAAGAGACTTGTAAACTGTAGCCCGACCTATACCAAGCTCCATAGCGATAGCTGTAGCGCCCATACCAGCCTCTTTGAGTTCTTTGACCTTGGCATCATCAACAGTCTTAGGTCTGCCCTTGTAAGCCCCTCTTGCCTTGGCCTTGGCGATTCCATCCGCTTGCCTTTTCCGAATGATGTTTCTCTCAAACTCAGCAAATGCGCCCATCATTTGAAGCTGTAGTTTTGCGAAGGCATCATCCGAACTGGCAGAGAAGGTCAGGTTTTCACTTTTGAAGGCTATCGAAACGCCCTTGTCGTTCAAAGTCTGAATGATTGTTTGTAGGTCGCGTAAGTCTCTAGCTAGCCGATCAATGCTGTGGACAAGCACAGAGTCACCCTCTCTTACCCAATCCATCATGCTGTTCAGCGCTGGGCGATCCTTAGCGTTCTTTCCTGACAGCTTTTCCTCAAACAGCTTATCCACGTCACCTAAGTCTTGGCGGTCAAAGTTTTGATCAACAGTGCTAACGCGGCGATACCCAACAACAGACATTTAGTGTCTCCTATGATTCTAGACCTTTATAGAATACTGTCTACAAAATCAGGATCAAGTCTAAATAGACACTTTTAGGAGATTTTCTGACCGTCTTGTTTGGGTAGACCTTTGTGGACACATTGCTTTCGACGTTGCCTTGTCTAAAATGCTATTATCAGATTGCCCGGTAGACGACCAAAATGAGGAATCTATGCTGCAAAAATTGACCCCCAATGGAGCTTGGCTAGTAGCGGCTCTTGCCAGTATCTGCCTACATTCCAGTCCAGTGGTAGCGCAGAGCAAGCCTGATACAGCAAATGCTTGTTTAGCCGCTCTTGAAGCAAATGATATGTCAAAGGCGGAAAAGTTCGCCGATGAGATAAAAGATTGGAAGAATTTGTTTGGGACTGCTGTAATAAAAAATGCCGAGGACTGCCTTAACCGCGCAACAGGTGATAACTGGAAATACTTTACAACAAAAAGTCAGTTTCTTTCAGGTGAAGATGCTAAGGCGGAACAAGAATTTATAGATGGCGCAGAAGATCGACAGGAAGTAAATAAAAGAAACGTGGAAAGACTACTCTGTGAGGTTGTCCTAGCTGAAAAACGCTATGCTGAGCTAGAATACCAAAATAGACAGATACAAGCGGCTCGCACTTCGGAGGCTACTCGAGCGGCCAAACAAGTCTGTAGCGAAACTTATGCAGCCGATAAGTCTTTAGCTCTCCTAAATCCTGTTTGCTACGAGCTATTCAAAGAGACCGGAGTGCCGGATACTCAGTTTAAGTTTGATTATGAGGCATTCCTTATTGCACAGGTGAAACTTACAAATGCCACGTTGAACCTTTCTGAGGCCACTAAATCGAACACTTCCCCAGCCAGTCTATCTGGTGGGAAAATAGCCGAGTGCCAAGAATTGCTCTCGAAATAGCAAATTGTAATTACTCTTGTTGTTAGGTCGAGCGCGCATGAGCAGTCTCTCAGAGACTAACGCCAATCAACAAATTCCTAGGTTGGCAGTTTATAATAGGATGGTTGTAGGGTCATACGGGTCATACCGATTGATATGCGCTATATAAATAGGGTGTTTGGCCAATATAGAGGGTCATACGGAGGATCATACAAGCGTCATACGCCTCATACAGATCAACCTGACTATCCAAGTGAGAAGGGCCACCAACAGCAAAGCCAGCAGCCCTATAGTGGGAATTACGGAGATTTGTATTCTACTAAGTTAGTAGGCCCTACCCCCACCGGTGCTTTAGTCCAGACCTTCCGTCCACGATCACACTTCATCTGACATGACCTGAAATTGAAATCTTTGGTCATCATGTCTTTCAACATAGACTGAGGGACTGAAGATGCGCTCACCACCTGATTCAAGGACAGAGCATCCTTCGTTTGCAAGCCCCCTAGCCAAGACTTCAGATGATCATGAGCATTTTCTGTATCCGTATCAACCAAGTCCATGAAGCCTTCAGAAGCTGGTGCAGTACCAAGCCAAGCAGCAGGAACCATATCAGCAACGACTTTCAACCAGCACAGCAAGTCCCTTATCTGATCTTGATCACCAGCGGCACTCAATGGCATCGCCTCACGGATCAACCTGTTACCTTCTGCGTGGAAAGCCTGATTAGTCTGTTTTGTTGCATCCTCACCTTGATCATAATTCCGGTAACACGGCACCCACCAGCGGCGTTCAGTCTCGGATGATTTGAATGGGGTGTGGTGATTAGAAAAGACGATAGTGTTATGGGTTGCTCGTGTGGAGAATGACTGCTCACCCTTGCGCTCAACGTTTACATGATCCTCGGAAACAATGGGCTTAAATCTCTCCATTGCCTTACCTGACTTTGACCAGCACTCATCGACTACCAACAATCTTGTCAGAGCCTTCTCACCAGCGAATTGACCAGTAATACCTTCAAGGTCATTTACTACACTCACACTACCAGAACCCATGAGGGCTTTTGCCATGTGCTGAAACGTACCTTTACCAATGCCATGCGATCCACGGATAATTGGTGCCCATCGGATACGATCTAGTGGCCTGTGAACGCAACAAGCAAACCACCGAGTGAATACGTCATGCTCGGCCATCCAGTCCTCAGACGCGACAGGAGAGTTACCATCCCCGAATAACATCCGCAGCATGACCCTCCAAATTAGTGGTTCTGTATGGAGTGCAAAACCCTCAGCAACTTCCTCAAAAGGTACACCATCCGCGACGTTTGCATCTAAGTCAGCTTGTGCTTCTGGCTTCGAGTTAGCCCAGCTCGCAATGTCCTGCTCAGTCAGAGTTAAGCGATCATTTTTACGCCATGTGTTGTAAGTAGTAGCGCCATCGACCTTAAGAAATCTAGGGAAGCCGGGGCAGTATTGGTGGCGCTGAAAAGATATTGGTGCTGAGGTCAGAACGTGCCGGATCATCTTGCGATCAAGAGCATTCGTATTCACTGCACAGACGTCAACAGTGGTCTCAAGGTCATTCCCCAAAATAGGCTTATTGTCAGCGAAGCAGGTTAAGAAATAGCCCTGATACTTCACAACATGATCAAGTATATAGCTAACTGCCTTCTTCTGAGCTTGGTTAAACGCCATGTCCTCTTTGGTCGTGTTTCCTTCCTCATCTGTGACCTCAATAGTGGAGTAACGGCGAGACATTGTTGCAACGACATGATGGCTAATATCTACAAAACCAGCAGGTAGGATTTGCTCATTATTGCTTGCTTTGGTCATTCTGGGCTTCCTTGCTGATGTCAGCTTTGGTTGTTGGGCATGGGGCGATAGTTGCTTTGATTGCTTTTTCGACCAGAGAGGACAGATTGCTGCCAGTCTTCTCCGATGCGCCCCTCAGTCGTGATAGAGCTTCATCAGTGAGCATAAATCGTACTTGGGTTCTGGGATTAGAGTTGGGTATCTTAATTCTCCTTGTTATGGCCGATGCCGATTAGACACAGATGTGCCAAAGGCTATAAGGGCCTGTTTGTGGGCTTAATTTGTAGTTGGCTTGCTTGGGTAGCCTATGCACGCTAATGGCCCTGAATTGAGGGCTGAGAGCAGTACAGAACGACAGAATAATAGCGCTACAACCGATTAAGATTGAAACGATAAGTCTTTATGGATTTTTGCTCGGGGTGGAGCGCAAATACTGCTTTGGAAAGATTTGGGTGGCTGGGGAGTTGCTGAGATAAGAATTAATTCTGAAATTGCAATAGCCGCTATTCGATTAATTCCATCCCTCAATTAGATTCCCATTAACGTACTGTTACTAAGAAATAATTTTTCCCAACGCAGAGAGCAGAGTGACAAGCGATATACTGTCATTCCACAAAGTAGAGCAGGCGCTGGGCACTAAGGTCTAGTAAAAGTGATTGGTTATCAAGTGGCTGATTAGATTTAATATACGATAGGTTGTATCGAGTGGAATTCAACGCACCTTTAAGTTGTGTATTGTCTTAGAGTATCCCTGCACTGCTAACGTTCGAGCTGTTGGGTGAAAGGGTTTAGAAGCTGTATCCGAGCGGCACAGTCCTCAGTTTTATTGTGCCCATATCTTCAAATAATATCTTGGTATGCCTAACTGCTTGAATAAAATCTTCAGTAATAGGTAACTTAAATCGTTTGTCGTGTAGCCTGTTTTTGCCGGGAAACTTTTGGTCGCTCTCCAATATCATCGGTCCGGGCGGGAGACTCCGGTAGAAAAGGGCGTACTTAAATACGGCCTCTTGAAGATTTCTTGCCCTAATAGGGCTATACTCTAATAAGCTAGGGCCGTTTCCAGAAAATAAATACCACGAGAGAAACTGCTGTTCGCTCGCCCCCTCTGAAAGCGGGAAAGCTTTAGACAAATATTCTAATGTAGGAATGACTTTCTTCATGAAGAAGGGCTTGGTAATAAGCGCACCAATGGAATGGCTGTCTATCGACAAGTCAAACTTAGGTTTGTTGGCTGTTTCGCGAAGCCTCACTCTCGGAAGATTCCAATAACTTTCCCTTTGGGACATTTCAAAAAGTGATATCTGTGACAAGTATTCAAATATAAATATTTTTCTTCTATTTATCATCTTGACTATTGCATGATAATAACTGGCATTTATGTTTTCGACGGAATCAAGCAAAGAGTTATTTGCGTCGGAATGCCCGTTGCTAAAGAAACTTGTTGGTTTTGTGTCTGGATCGTAAGGATACCTACAGCCATCTGCGCCTGTAAGGAAGCAGGTTAAATCTTCAGGGAGAAATATGCGTTCAACCTCGCAAGTTTGTTTTATCAATAAGTACATTCCACCTATTAAAGTTAGAAGTTCATCGAATGACCTCGATAAGGTAAGGTTATTTTGATTTAGGGAAGCATTATCGAACGCCACAGAAGCCGTTGGCTCATCGACTTCAATCTGAGGCTTAAAAAAGGCCAGTGGTTCTTCTGATGAGGCCACACTCAATATGCCGCAGGGTATGCCCATTTTCTCGATGCCCGCCAAAGTCTCCAGTTGATAATCTGACGGGCGATCATTGGGTGACTTTACTTCCTGAAAACTGCAATTTTCTCTGTTCCAGATTAGCAAGTCCGGCCAACTTGTAAGGGCGCGGTACCTGAATTTGCTTGCTCGAAATCTAGATAATTTGATCACCCCATCAGGGCCAAGCGCTGAAAGGAGTGCTAGAGCGCAACCTAATTGTGATGCTTCTGAATGCTTGGGGCCAAGGATGTTCTCTTCGTGGCCTGAATATGGTTTTTGGTTGGCAAATCTGGTTCTTAAGATACGAGGTAGAATTTTCTTCAGATTGCTCTCGACCGCTTCTTGAGATCGGTATGGAGCATTGCTAATTCGCGCCTCATGGTCTTTTGCAATATCAAGTTCCCATGAATTAGTATGCTGATCTGATCTTTGGTTTCGCCTTTCAGCCATCATGCGTATCCACTCGTAAGTCATCAAACCAGAGGGCACAACTTGCTTGTAAACAGTGCGATCTTCGGCGTTATGGTATCGAAAATTATCAAACATCAGTGAGACCAAGAGCGCGTTCAATAGGTAGCCGTATCCCCCTGATGCATAGTACCCCTGCTTGCGAAACCACCCAGCTACAGCTTCTTCAACAGTCACCGGCTCATTAATAGAAGGCGATACCCATAGTTTACTGTTCTTCGTTGCATCTCTATGGAGTATCAGAGGGTTGGGAATTTCTATCATTATTTATACCTTGTTTGACTTGATGCTTCAGAAACATCTGACTTTAGAACGCATAAGCCCTGAGCTAGAAGCCCCATTTGCTTGCCAAAAAGCCCCATTTAATGCCCGTCTCTAGGTTCCATTTAGGTATGTGACCAAATGAGCGAGGTGGGCTTGTGAGGGCTTTATTTTAGCGAAAGGACACCTTGTTTAACGCTTGCTTCTTACTCTTGAAGTCAGCGCCGCCTGAGTACAGCCCATAAGTCATTGTTTGGATTTCATGGCCGACCAATCTTGCTGAGATATTTTCTGGTACACCTGCTTCTTCCAGCTGCCGTGCAATCGACTTTCTAAAGCTGTGAAAGACGTAGTCTCTGCCGTATCCTAAGCCAGACTTGAGGCGACCAAACCTCTTGCCAATGGCATTGGATCTATCCCCATATTTGTTTTTGGTTAAACCTGCTATCAGATAGCCATCTGAGCTTTCTTTCGCCAGCTTACTTACAGTGGATGCAATGTCTTTGTGTATTGGGATTTCACGCCACCCCGCCTCTGATTTTGCATCCTCAACAATCAGTCTGTCAGACTTCACCTTATCCAACATAAGTGAGCAGATTTCTTCAATCCGAGCGCCCGTATGCGCCCCTATCATAATGAGGTTTTGTAGGTCTGGATCATCAGAAGAAGAGGCAATCAACCGCTTATAATCTGAAACTTCAAAGTGCTTTCTGCGTTGGGCTATTTCAGCTTTTGTGGCCTTCTTGGCTTTTGCAGGAACAACATCTGTGAAGGGGGCAGGGATGGGCATCTTTTTGGTTCTTACAAGCCAAGTCCAAAATCCCTTTGTCGCGGATATCTTTCTTCTTACTGTTGTTCGAGATAGGCTCTGAGCAGTCATAAGTTGTTCGACCCATTCGATCACAGCATCATTTGTAGCATCCTGAGCGTGGGTGAATTTCTCTACAAACTGCCTTACGTCAGATACCTTCATATCAATCGTTTTGGGTTCTTGGTCGAGGCTTATCCTCCAAGCATCAATGTAGGGCTTGAGCGGCCAAATCTTTCCAGTAGCAACAGCATATAGATGCTCGGATTCCTCATTTTCAAACTTTGCTGGACCCCATCCGTCACTCACGGTCAAGGCATCATAAGCAAGGCCCTCGATCTCAGATTGATCGTATCCATCACGTTTGGCTTGGGCGACATGTTCCAGCATATCAGCGATCTTATCCCCTGATCCCCCTGATAGGGCCAAATCAATAGCTTTACGCCACTCTACCACAATGGGCCTAACGCGCTTCTCTGCTAGGGTCAGGCTTTCGGTTTCTAATGTCTGTTTGAACCTGCTCTTTCCGAACTGTGATCGAACATTTCTGGGTATCTCCATAACGGCATACCATCGTCTGCGCTGTTTCAACAAATATTGGGGCATTTCGGACCTCTACCACCTACGCTTACCACCTACGTTAATCAATTTAAGCTCATGATATCAACAAAATATGGCGAAGATGCTCCAAATCATAGTATCCCTTCGTCTCCGCCACCATACTAGATACACCGTAAGGCGTTGAATTTATTGACGTTAGTGAGGTGGTGAAGTTTGCTTACCACACACGTTGACCACACATCTTACTGATATAATGCTGGAAGTTATCAGTTCCCATGTCGGGCAAAGTGACATGGCTGCCAATCTGAGTAGGACAAATAGAAGCTCTCAATGGCTGGGCCAGATTAATCAGATGTTAGGAACGGCCCAGAGCTGCCATTGGTGGTCTTTGTAGCGAATGGCGGCTTGGAGCCCGTTGTGACGGATGCTGCGCTGCGCATGAATGGCT
>NZ_JBALVJ010000040.1:0-35638 GCF_036961165.1 Sulfitobacter sp.
CCTTGGTACACCTTAAGTTGGCTGCAAACTGGTCGAATTACTGGGACCACCTCTAGGCGAATATAAACTCGTTGGCGCCTTAGGCGACGGAGGAGTGCGCAGTTTGTGTTGTCCACTCCTGAATTGCTGTTAGTAAGGCCTTCTTCGTGATCGGCTTGGTTAGAAAGCCGTCCATGCCAGCTTCCAAGCAGCGTTGCTCATCCTCCTGCAATGCATTTGCTGTTAAAGCCACGATTGGACAGTGTAGTAAGGTCATTTCTGTCTCAAACTTGCGTATGGCATGGGTGGCTTCTATCCCGTCCATTTCCGGCATCGATACGTCCATGAATATCACGTCAGGTCTGACTTCAGTGAATTTCTCCAAAGCTTCACGGCCGTTCTTAGCAAATGTTAATGAAACAGCAGATGTTGCCATCATCTTTTTGATAATGAATCGATTGGTTTTGTTGTCTTCGGCCACAAGGATCTTGCAATGCAACGCTTGATCGGTTTGGTATACGGGCAGCTTCGAATTGGTCTCCATGTTTTGTGGTATTTGCAGTGACCGGGTAATAGTTTCTCGAAGGCTTTTGGATCGTACGGGCTTAAGAAGGAGCTCGCAGGGGCTATACTTTGACTTGATTGTCATGCTCATCGCTTGATCAATCGATGACAACACAATTAGAGGCGTGTTTTTGAAAGCATCCATTTCTCGGATGCGTCTTGCAAGCTCTTCACCATTCATTTCTGGCATCTGGAAATCTTGTATTACTAGGTCAAAGCCATCTTCCGACCGTTCAAGAATCTCTAACGCTTCGGCACCAGATGAGGCCATTACGGAAATCATATCCCAGCTGGCAAGGCGTTCGGATAAAATTTTGCGATTCAGTTCCAAGTCATCGACAACAAGTACACGCAAACCCTGCAGAGCTGGTCGATTGTTATGGAGCTTAGGAAGCATCTCTGATGCAGTCGGTAGGGGTAGCTCGATCCCGAAAGTTGATCCGCCTTCGCCTTCCGAAGTAACTGTTATGCGGCCGCCCATGAGAGCCAGCAATCTTGCGGAGATAGCCAAGCCTAGACCAGTGCCTTCGAACTGCCTGTTGCGGGAGCTGTCGACCTGTTCAAACGCATTGAATATCTGATCGATGCGGTCATTCGGGATGCCGATTCCTGTGTCCGTTACTTCGATGTGTAGAGCGTAGTGGTCCGCAGACCTTTTGCCAGTCACATCCACATAAACGTACCCTTCAAGGGTAAATTTGACTGCGTTCCCGACAATGTTTGTAAGTACTTGTCTTAATCTGCCTACGTCCCCCTCAAATACGGTTGGCAGATCAGGATCATAGCGCAAGATAACTTCAACAGGGCTTTCCCTGCTTTTTGCCGAAAGCAACGTCACCACGTCATCTATTGTAGCCTGTAGATCAAAAGGCGCAACTTCCAGTTCCGTCTTGCCGGCCTCGATTTTTGAGAAATTCAGAATGTCGTTAATAATAGCCAACAATGCCGAGCCCGACGACGATATGGTTTCCGCGTACATTCTTTGATCATCATCGAGATCGGTCTCGAGCATCAGCTCGGTCATCCCTATGACTCCATTCATCGGCGTGCGGATTTCGTGGCTCATGTTCGCGAGAAAGTCAGACTTTGCCTTGTTTGCTTTGTCAGAATTTTCGCGTTCAACTTCAAGAGCGTGCTCGCGTTCATCGCGCTCTTGAAATGTTTTCTGAAGAATGTAGACCGAGCTGTCGAGCGCTTTGAACTCATGGGACGCAAATGATGCGATCGGCTTTCGTTCGTGGGCTTGGCCCGCGATAACCGCAGACATCCGATCGTGAATGTTTCGAAGGGGCCGCATGGTCAAAAAATGGATTTGCAAAAGAAAAATAGCGGATAGTGTGAATATCGCAATCAATATGATGTAGCGGGTGCGACCAACTTTTGTATCGATTAATGCCTGCCCTTCAGCGGTGGACCAATTCACCTCCATAATCCCGAAAGGCTCTCCCTCCACGATAATGTCACGTTTGAAATGGCGAAATGCAGGAACGCTGTCAGCCCCCTCACGTGCTGCTTGGGCAATGACGTCCCCGAAATTGCTTTTGATGGAAAGAGAGAGCAATTTGCTATTGCTCGATAGAGCTTCTTGCATGGCGGATTCCAGAACCGGAGTGTCCTGAACAATGATCGGTTCTACCATCAAACCGCTGATGAGGGATACTGTCACATCCGCTTGCGCCAGAAGGTCGTCATTCATGCGATTGATTTCCGCTCTGCGCTCGTAGCCTCCAATAAGGAAACCAACAATAGCGGCGGCACAGGTCATAGAGACGGCAATTTGGGTATATATTCCCATTTTTTTCATCTGCTCATCCTACCAACTGGTTCAGAACGCGCTGCTGTGCTTCATGGCTTTACGGATGATGTCGTAGTCAGCGTCCGATCCTTCCAAAAACCCGTCTTCGGCGATGTCGCCCAACAGTTCAGCGTCCTTTATCTCCAGCATTACCGTTCTCATCGCCGCAAGTACCTCTGGATTCATTCCAGCAGCAGCCAGCCAGGGCTTTGTGACGTTTTCAAACTCGAACAGTGCTCTGATCGGGACGCCGGCACGCGCTAATTTCAACAAGGTGCTTTCCTTCAAAGCACCGGCTGTGAATCTGCCAGCGCCGACAGCCGCGCCAACCCGATCGTGTCGGCCAAGATAGTCGTAACCGCTCAGTTCTTTGCTGCTTATACCTGCTTCCAGAAGATGGCTTTGCGCTAGATATCTCCCGATCGTGGACAATTGATCGCCAAAGGCAAAGCTCTTGTTTCTAAGTTCTGACAATGACTGAATCGGGCTGTCGGTATGGACAGCAATGGTCCCCTTGAACCGCTTGCTCCCGTTGTTGGATTCTATCGCGATGATCTGAATCTTGGGGTTGCGTTTAAAAACAGTAATGTAGGAGGCTGGTCCAAAGCGCGAAAAATCAACATCTCCGTTCGCAAGTTGGTCTATGCTTTTTTCATATTCCTTCGTAATCCGCATCTTGATGTTAACCTGCTCACCGAGCAGTTCAGTCATTTCCATAGCCAGATACTGCAGGAAAGGACGGTACATCTTGACCGTGTAAGTCGGTTTATCCGCGGCGTAGGTGCCGAAGGTCAGGTTGATCTCCGCGGTTGCCGACGTGGCCATTGTAGCAGCGCATACCGCTGCGATCGCACAGGCCCATCGGGACGCTTGCCCGCTAAGTACTGCAATGCATCTGAGCAGTTCTGCCAGAATTCTATCCATAGTGTCCTCTCAAAAATTCTCGAACGAGCTTGTGAAAGCATCGCCGGTAACGACAGGCCATTGGTGGCAGATCAAAGAGAACAACTCGTTAATGAGCGATACTAACTTCGCATGGTTGTTTCGCTTGAGGAGAGAGGGGGTCGTTAACTCATTTTCCAATGTAAATTATTTGTAAAGAAAATTTGTCTCTAATCGTCAGATTGTATTTGAACTTACTGGACGAGGCGGGACATGGCGCAACATAAAATTAAGAATCCGTCTGCTGGAGGCGTTCGGCCTCTAATCGGAAAACTCACGCTTCCTATTCTACTATTAGTCACGCCGAGTTGTGCGTTCGCCATACCGTCCCCTGAGCTTGTCATTGGGTCTGTTTCGTCCTTATCACAAGTATTCGCGGTATTGTTCGCGACGATAACGGGGGCCGGCGCGCTAATCGCAAAGCGATTTGGCTACAACCCTCCAGCAGGACGCCGAAAAGCTCGGTTTCCGATGCGCCTGATCACTGTTCTAGTGTTGATCGCCGCGGTGCTTGGAATAACAAATATCTGGCAATACCGCACGCAGCAGGCCAGCGAGCTGGCGCGGCTGCAGGCCACGCTTGTCAGGCCGGCGCAATTTGACGGAACCGCCATTCAGGACCCTGATCTGAAAGAGGCCAGCTTTGGCAAGCAATCGGAAAGTCCGCTGGCCGTAACGACGCAAGAAGCTCAAGATTTATTGAGCGGATCGGGAGCTGGCGCATCGAGTCTCTTCTTTGATGTCAGAGAAACCGGTGAGCATCGCATGGGAACCTTACCTGGTGCGCAACACGTCCGGTTTCCCGATTTCATGCAGTCCAATATGCCTTTGGAGGGCAAACGGGTTGTTCTGTTCTGTCACAACGGCAATCGCAGTAGCGAAATCTGTGGGGAACTGGCCGCCCGTGGTATTGACTGTCGTTTCATTGCCGGTGGCATCGAAAAGTGGATCGTCGAGGGGCGTAAATTTAGTGATGAAGACGTGCAGTCTCTGTCAGATTTAAGGGCAATTCCTCAATTCCCGAACAAAGAAACACTGCTGGGCACTGCCGAGTTCACGGGCCTGATGGAGGGAGGTGATCTCCAAATCGTCGACACGCGTTATCCCGGCGATTTCTCAACCGGTCATCTGCCGGGGGCAATTAATATCCCCATTCGGGCTCTGCCGACGGATGAGTTGAACAAGCGTATCGCGCTGTTGCAGGATAAGCCCACGGTGGCGGCCTGCTATGACCGCCGCAGCTGTTTTATGTCACAGGTTTTGGCGCTTGAAATGCACGAAGTCGGCATAGATTTTCGGGGCCGCTATACGACACCCTGGGAATATTTTGTACCTCCCGCTCCCAAGCTCCATGTCCAGCAGTGGCAGGCCGAACAGCAGATTACGCTTTGGCAGACTGCTGTAGCTAAATTGGCCGACGTGTTAGTTTGGCTGGGTGAACGCTCGCACTTCGTGCTTGCGATGTTGGCGCTCTCACTTTTGTCGCGGCTGCTTGTCCTGCCGATCGCTTTGAAGTCGGAGCGGGATCAGATGATCACGGCGAAACATGGCGAAGAACTAAAGACTCTGAAAGAGACCTTGAAGGACGATCCGACCAGAAAGGCACGCGCAATTCAGCAGTTTTATGCGGATAAGGGGATGACCCCCATGCGCAACCTTGCTGCCCTGCTGTTCCTGCCTGTGATGATGCTCGGGCTAAGCGCGACCGAAAAGGCCGGAACCGAGATCAGCGCCCCGTTCCTTTGGGTCCCGTCCATGGGGCAACCTGATGGTACCTTCGTCCTGCCATTGCTTTTCGCCTTTCTCGCGGGCACATATCTGCACTGGGCGGTGGCCAAATCCAGACGGCAGGCAGTCTTGTGGTGGGCAATCGGCGCGCCTTTGATGTTCGGCCTAGTTTTCCAGCTAAGCGCGGCTGGAAACATCTACCTCTGCATCAGCCTCACGCTTTTGCTGGTCCAGCGGGCCTATGTCACAGGCCTGTTGGGGGACCTCGGACGTGCCGCGAAAGGTGGCTGGCAGCGCCTGAAGTCACGTAAGTATCCCACTGGTATCTTTCCCCTGAAGCAGACGGTGGCGTTGCGGGAAAGCGGTAACAAATCTTACAGGCTGTCCATGCTGAAAAACGCCGGTCTGCCTGTGCCCGATGGCCTTGTCATCAGGTCTGAGGGAATCAAAGCTTATGGCCGCTTTTCAGATGAACTTAAGGACGATTTTGCATCGGTGATCTGGCATATAGTGGGCCAGAAACCTTGCGCGGTACGCAGCTCTGCCGCAGCCGAAGATGGCGCCGATCAAAGCTTTGCCGGCGTATTCGACAGTGTCTTGGACGTTCAGCGTGAAGGGATGCGCGACGCGCTTGATGATGTCATCGCCTCTTTCTCATCGGTTCGCGCACAGAGCTATGATTGTGCAGGTGAGATCAGCCACGACGGGAATATTTTAGTTCAGCAAATGGTGCGTTCCGAATATGCTGGCGTCTTGTTCACCCAAGACCCGACTGCACCGGGCTTGATGGTGGTGGAGTTGGTTCTGGGCTGCGGAGACGATCTGGTCTCAGGCAGGGTTACGCCGCAAACTCTGCAGTTTGGGCGTCATACTGGCACTGCGTTCAGCGATGACACGCCTCCTATCGATTTGGCACCATTGCTGGCGCTTGGGCAACGGATCGAAGCAATATTCGGGTGTCCACAAGATATCGAATGGGCCTATGCCGATGGTGCATTCCAGATCGTACAAAGCCGCGACATCACGACACTGAAATCTGGCAATCCTGCCGAGATGGCGTGGGTGGAGGAATGGGAACGTGTGCTGCAGACGTACAAAGACACCAATCCAGACGCAGTGATTATTGAGCAAGACGAAATGTCAGAGGTCCTGCCGCTCCCGACCCCGCTGTCGTTTTCGCTTATGGGCAGGCTTTGGGCGCCAGGGGGTAGCGTTGATATCGCCTGCCGGCAACTTGGGGTGAGCTATAACCTGCCAGAAGGACGGCCGGGGCATCTGGTAAATCTTTTTGGCCGCACTTTTGTCGATAGCGCGTTGAAGCAAAAAATGGCGCTGCGCCTTGGTAAAGCCAAAGCGCGCCAGTTGCGCAAAAATGCGGTCTCTGTGATCACGGAGTTTCGCGAGCAAACCATTCCAGCACTAGAACGGGAACTGGCGGTTTGGCGGGTAATGGATTTCAGCGCAATGCCACCGGAAATCATTATCAGCTGCATCGAGAAGCTGGAGGAAAAATTTGTTCGAGAGATTTATGTAGAAGCCGAAAAGATTAACATTCTCGCGGGCTTCACCATGAATGAGGCCGAGGTCTTTGCGAAGGGTAACGCAGACGCATATTCCCACCTGATGCATCCTGTGCTCCATCACACACCAGCCAGCCTCATTGAGGCTTGTGCGGGGCTGGAAGGCGACGCCCGGAAAAGTACGCTGTTGACGTTAATGGGGCACCGCGCGATCTTTGATTATGAGTTAAGCACTCCTCGATATTGCGAAGCGCCTGATCTACTCTGGCCTTTGTTGGAGGGGGCAGGTCCAGTCTCGGAAAAAGTAGTACACACTTCCTCAGCAGAACCGCAGAATCCAGTTGATCTGGCCATCGCGTTCCAAGACCTAAAAGAACAAGCAAAGCATGAGGCGCTCAAACTCGTTGCCGAAATGCGTCGGGCTATTTTGGCTTTGGGTGAGAAAACAGGCCTTTACGATCTCGTTTTTCATCTTGATCTGAGCGAACTTCTGAGCGCTTCGGAGACAGACCTTGAGGCGCTGAAATCGATCGCCCAAGGCAAAAAGGAGCGTGCTGATCATCTTTCAAAGCGCCCGCTCAAACCTGTGTCGTTAACATTGCGCGACTGCGAGCGTTTGTCCGCATCCGTTTCTGTGCGCGGGTCAATGACTGGGTCCGCTCTTGGTGGTGTCTGCGTCTCTGGTAGTCAAAACGTGTCTGGTCGGGTGTTTGTTGTTCAGGATGATAATCCCATGAGCCAGATTGCGTTTTCCGGTTTTGAAGATGGTGACATAATTGTCTGTCGAATGGTCAGCCCGGTTTGGTTGCCTTTTGTCCAGCGATCTGGCGGCGTGCTAAGCGAGGTCGGCGGCTCGCTTAGTCATATGGCGATTGTGGCGCGTGAGAAGGACATTCTAATGCACGTAAAGTGTACCGGATTGGATGGATTACAGATTGGAATGACGGTGGCCGCAGGCACGGATGGATCTATCGTCGTTACAAATGCAAGTACGGCGATAGCACGCAAGATCGCCTGATGTTCGGGCCCAAAGTGCTGATGACCCTTCGAGACAAATCTATTTGCCCTTCAGATTCTCCCTTTCCCAAAGGGCGATCTGAAGGTGGGTTGATTGGACCCTCAGACCTTTGGCGCGTTTCGAAAAATTCCTGCCGCATGCTAGGGTGTGAACATTCCGCAAAGCTTAACCATCGCGGAGTGCTAATTACATGCGAACTCGGCTATCCAAGCCCAGCTGGTGAAGCGGGAAGGTAATCGCTTTCTCATTGCTGGCTAGCAAGACTTCGCGCGTTCGCAGGCACGGGCTGCCAAGCTAATGAGAGTGTATGGCTTGGAATAGCAGGGCAGGCCAAACTCTCACTGTATGGCGGCACGATTGCAGTCATGAACTCCAAAATTAGTGCGCCATAATCCGGAAACCTTGTGGTTAAGTGACAATATCACCGAACTTCGCGCCGCTAGGGTATATTCATAAATGAAAATATGATTCTGGAGGAATCCCCATGACTGTAAATGTTGGAACAATCGACCGCCTTCTGCGCGCCGCTCTTGGCGTGGCGCTGCTGCTACTTGCCTTTGTAAGCAGCCTGCCGCTGTTTGACGGCGGATTTGTGAAATACGCGGCCGCTTTGATCGGCGTTGTGATGATCGTCACCGCTGCCATCCGTATGTGCCCGATCTATTCGATCTTCGGCATCAAAACGTGCCGGATGTAAAATCATGGAAACAGTATTTACCCCTTGGGCCTCTCTGGGCGGCGGCGTTCTAATTGGCGTTTCAGCGACTCTTCTAATGCTATTTCTAGGCCGTATCATGGGTGCAACTGGCATCCTTGCCGGCGTGATTTCGCCCTCATCCAAACAGGACTTTTCATGGCGCGCAGCCGTTCTGGCGGGCATGGTTAGCGGCCCGGTTTTGATCTTCTTTCTGACAGGTCAGATGCCGGTGGTGCAGGTTCCTGTCTCTACTGGAATGCTGCTTGTTGGTGGTTTGATCGTTGGTGTGGGTGTCACGCTTGGATCCGGCTGCACGTCGGGTCACGGCGTATGTGGCATGGCACGGCTTTCGCCGCGCTCGTTCGTAGCAACCATGACCTTCATGATCGTAACTTTGGTGACCGTTTATATCGTGCGCCACGTATTTGGAGCAGCATAAATGCGTATCATAACAGCATATCTGATCGGCCTCGTCTTTGGCGTCGGCATCGCGATTTCCGGCATGGCCAACCCGGCCAAGGTTCTAAATTTCTTCGACGTTGCAGGAAGTTGGGACCCCTCGCTGGTCTTCGTAATGGGCGGCGCGTTTATCACCACGTTGATCGGTTACAAACTGGTGTTTGGCCTTAGCGCGCCCATCATTGAAGGCAGCTTTCAGCTTCCGACCAACAACAAGATCGACCTGAAGCTTGTCGGCGGGTCTGCCATCTTTGGCATTGGCTGGGGCATCGCGGGTTTTTGTCCGGGTGGTGCATTGCCTGCACTGGGCACCGGCCGTTGGGAAGTCTTCGCCTTCACGCTGGCGCTGCTGGTTGGCATATTCCTTGCCAAGTTTTTGCAAACCCTAGGGGCTCGCAAGGGCCAAACTGCCTAACCCTTTGAACGGAGCGAACACCATGACCGATTATCCCATAAACATGGACGTCAAACCCGAAGTCACCGGTTATTTTGACGAAGCAACCAACACCATCAGCTATATCGTAAACGACCCATCCTCGGACTCCTGTGCGATTGTCGATAGCGTGATGGACATCGATTATGCCGCCGGGCGCATCACCTATGCGCACGCCGACACTCTGATCGAGACGATCCAGTCGCGCGGCCTGACGCTTGAGTGGATCATCGAGACCCACGTCCACGCCGACCACCTGTCTGCCGCGCCTTACATTCAGCAAAAACTGGGCGGCAAGATCGGCGTAGGCGCCAAGATTATGGTCGTTCAGGAAACCTTCGGCAAAGTCTTCAACGAAGGAACCGAGTTCCAGCGCGATGGCAGCCAGTTCGATGCGCTGTTTGAGGATGGCGATACCTACAAAATTGGCAACATGGAGGCCGTCGCAATCTATACGCCGGGCCACACGCCTGCCTGTATGGTGCATGTCGTCGGGGACGCCGCCTTTACCGGTGACACGCTGTTTATGCCCGACGGTGGATCGGCGCGTGCCGATTTCCCGGGCGGCGATGCGGGCGTTTTGTATGACAGTATCCAAAAGGTGTTGTCTTTGCCCGGCGATATGCGTCTGTTCATGTGCCATGACTACGGTCCCAACGGTCGCGACATTCAGTGGGAAACCACTGTTGGCGAAGAGAAAGCGCACAACATCCACGTTGGTGGTGGCAAGTCGAAAGAAGAGTTTGTCAAATTCCGCACCGAGCGGGATGCACAGCTCGATATGCCCAGACTCATCATCCCGTCGCTGCAGGTCAACATGCGCGCTGGTGAAATCCCTCGGGACAAAGACGGCAATCCAATGCTCAAGGTTCCGGTCAACGCGCTGTAAGTCAAACTGGGGAGTAGAACATGGAACTCAAGCGCATCTCGCCGGAGCTGACAGTCAGCCCGCAGATATCAGCGTCCGACGTGGAAACTCTCAAAGCTGAGGGTTTCCGCTCGATCATATGCAACCGGCCTGACGGCGAGGGCGCAGACCAGCCCAGCTTCGAAGAAATTCGGAGCGCTGCCGAGTTTGCCACGGCCCTCCAGAAATTGCCTGGCCCTGTTTTTGCCTATTGTCGCAGCGGGACACGTTCTGCCACGATGTGGTCATTGGCGAAGGCGCAAAGCATGCCAATCGCCGAGATTTTGGGCGCTACCAAAGCCGCAGGCTATGACTTGAACGGTGTCGCACGGCGTATTGCCAACGGTGGCAAGACACCCACAGATACGGGTGATGCCAAGTTTGACGTGGTCATCGTTGGTGGCGGGGCGGGGGGTATTTCTGTCGCGGCCAGCATCAAGGCGCGCAAGCCGGACCTTTCCATCGCAATTATCGACCCGGCTGATGTGCATTACTACCAGCCCGGTTGGACCATGGTCGGCGCCGGCATATTCGAGGCGCAAGACACTGCCAAAACGATGGCATCGTTGATCCCGCAAGGTGTCAAATGGATCATGGCGGCGGTAGCCGCGTTCGAGCCTGCCAACAACGCGGTTATCCTGGATGGATGTCGCGTCGTGAAATACGACCGCCTTGTTGTTTGTCCGGGGATCAAGCTTGCTTGGGACCAGATCGAGGGTCTCGAAGAGACGCTGGGTCGCAATGGCGTGACGTCCAACTACCGCTATGATCTGGCACCCTACACATGGCAACTGGTGCAGGAAATGCGCGAGGGACGCGCCCTGTTCACACAGCCCCCGATGCCGATCAAATGTGCAGGTGCGCCGCAAAAGGCCATGTACCTCTCGGGGGACGCATGGTTCCGCCGTGGCGTGCTGAAAGACATCGATATCCAGTTCATGAACGCGGGCGGCGTGCTGTTCGGGGTGAAAGACTATGTACTAGCGCTGGAGAAATACATCGAGAAATACGATGCCACGCTGAACTTCTTTCATAACCTTGTCTCGGTTGATGGTTCGGCCAAAATAGCCGTCTTCGAGACATCCAAGCCAGACATCACACCAACACGGGTTGAGGTCGAATTCGACATGATGCACGTCTGTCCGCCCCAAGTTGCCCCTGATTTTATCCGTGTGTCACCGCTGGCGGATGCGGTGGGTTGGGTTGATGTGGATCAGGCAACGCTGCGCCACAAGACGCACGAGAATGTCTGGTCGCTTGGTGATGTCATGAACGCGCCCAACGCCAAAACCGCCGCCGCCGCACGCAAGCAAGCACCCACAGTTGCCGACAACCTCGTGGCTGACATCGCGGGCAAGTCTGCTGTGTCGCAATATGATGGCTACGGCTCATGCCCGTTGACGGTAGAGCGCGGCAAGATCGTGCTTGCGGAATTTGGCTATGGCGGCGTGTTGCTGCCCAGCTTCCCGTCCTTCCTGATCGACGGGACTAAACCCTCACGCGCCGCGTGGTTCTTAAAAGAAAAAATGCTACCGGCGATCTATTGGCAGGCCATGTTGAAAGGCAAAGAATGGATGGCGAAGCCGAAAAAGATCAAAGTAGCGGCAGAATAAACCAAATCGCGCGGCCCGTTCGCGGGCCGTGCCCCACATCGGCGGACGGCACATCAAGCATTGTCCGCCTGACTTTCGAGAGAAATAATGATTGAGCAGCTAAGCCGTTACGTTCCGGTTTTTGACTGGGGCCGGACATATAACCGCTCCACTTTTTCGAATGACATGATTGCGGCACTGATCGTGACTATCATGCTTATCCCGCAATCGCTGGCCTACGCGCTGCTGGCGGGATTGCCGCCCGAGGCGGGGATCTATGCCTCTATTGTGCCAATCGTTCTCTACGCGATTTTCGGGACCAGCCGGGCGTTGGCGGTGGGGCCGGTCGCGGTGGTGTCCTTGCTCACGGCTTCAGCCGTGGGGCAGGTGGCAGAGCAAGGCACCGCAGGCTACGCCGTTGCCGCGCTGACGCTCGCCTTTCTATCGGGAGGTTTCTTGGTGCTTCTGGGCGTGCTGCGCCTTGGGTTTCTGGCTAACTTTCTGAGCCATCCGGTGATCGCAGGGTTTATCACTGCGTCGGGTATCTTGATCGCCACCAGCCAGCTCAAGCATATCATGGGGGTCAGTGCGTCGGGCCACACGCTGCCAGAAATGGTGGCCTCTATTTTCGAGCATCTGGGCGAGATCAATTTTATCACCGTTGTCATCGGCGTGCTGGCAACGGCCTTTCTTTTCTGGGTGCGCAAAGGGCTGAAGCCGCTTCTCAAAAGCATGGGCGCGTCGCCGCTGATCGCTGATATCGCGACCAAGGCAGGACCGGTCGCCGCTGTCGTGGTGACCACGCTGTCGGTCTGGCTGTTCGGACTGAATGGCGCTGGCGTGAAAATCGTCGGCGATGTGCCGCAAGGTCTCCCTCCGCTCACATTACCAAGCTTTTCCCCCGATATTCTGGGCGCTTTGCTGGTGCCTGCGATCCTGATCTCTGTGATTGGCTTTGTTGAATCTGTCTCTGTCGCGCAAACACTGGCGGCCAAGAAGCGTCAGCGTATCGATCCGGACCAAGAATTGATCGGCTTGGGTGCTGCCAATATCGGCGCTGCGTTTACGGGTGGCTATCCGGTGACGGGGGGCTTTTCACGCTCGGTCGTGAACTATGATGCCGGGGCCGAAACGCCGGCGGCGGGCGCTTATACGGCCGTGGGTCTGTCCATTGCTGCTGTGGGGCTGACGCCACTGGTGTACTTCCTGCCCAACGCCACGCTGGCTGCCACGATCATCGTCGCTGTTCTGAGCCTTGTTGATTTCTCGATCCTGAAGAAGACGTGGAACTATTCGAAGAAAGACTTCGCCGCAGTGGCTGTGACAATCCTGCTAACCCTTGGAATGGGGGTGGAAGTCGGTGTGGCGACAGGTGTGCTGGTGTCGGTGCTGCTGCACTTGTACAAAACATCGCGCCCCCATGTGGCCGAAGTGGGCCTAGTTCCGGGTACGCAGCATTTCCGGAATATCCACCGCCATAGCGTCGAGACGAACGACACCTTGTTGAACCTGCGGGTGGATGAAAGTCTCTATTTCGCGAACGCCCGCTTTCTTGAGGATTATATTCAGAAGCGCGTGACCAACGGCACATTGATCAAAAACGTGGTTCTAATGTTTCCTGCGATCAATGATGTGGACTACTCGGCGCTGGAAAGCCTTGAGGCGATCAACAGCCGCCTGCGCGATATGGGGATCGGCCTGCACCTGTCCGAGGTCAAAGGTCCAGTGATGGATCGGCTAGACCGCTCGCATTTTCTGGATGATCTGAACGGCCGTGTTTTCCTCTCTCAATATGACGCGTGGCGGGCGTTCAATCCCGTCTGACACCGATCGGTCTTGCGGTGTTGGATGATCCGGCCCATGCGTCTATAGTTAGTCTTCCGGACCCGCCCTAGTCGCGCGACGGGCCGTGATGACAAGGACGCCATGATGACCGAGACACTCGAATGGGTTGAACGCTTTCCAGGACTTTCGCGGCTCGCGCCCGAAATCAAGCAGATGCTGCTGTCCCAAAGTGCCATTGTCGAGGTGCCAGTTGGAACAACCATATTCGGCCCGGGCCATTCGCCCGAGAACATGCTGTTTTTGTTGGATGGCACAGTGCGGGTGCAGCAGGTATCCGACACAGGTCACGAGATTGTTCTTTACCGCATTCATGCTGGCGAAAGCTGTGTGCTGACAACTGCCTGCTTGCTAGCGTTCGAGGATTATTCCGCCGAAGGGATCGCAGAAACTGATGTGCGCGCCGCCGCCATCCCCCGCGCGCTGTTTGATGAGCTTGTGGGTCAGTCCAAGCCGTTTCGCGATTTCGTCTTTGCTGCCTTTTCCAAGCGGATCACCGATCTGTTCCTGATGATCGATGAAGTCGCATTCCAGCGCCTTGACGTGCGCCTTGCCGACAAGCTGATCAAGCTTTCACATGATCAGGATGTCATAAAAACAACCCACCAGATGCTCTCGGTCGAGCTGGGGACCGCGCGCGAAGTTGTCTCGCGTCAGTTGCAGGAATTTCAGCGGCGCGGCTGGGTTGAGCAGTCGCGCGGTAGCGTGAAATTGCTTGACCGTGCGCAGCTACAGCGACTGGCCCATCACAACAGTTGATCCGTCCTACGACGCGGCGCGAGCAGGATAATCATTTGCACGGCTTGCCAATGGTCGCCTGTGTTGCGAAGCTGAACGTGCACCTCTGAAAAAGGACTGTTCCCATGCCGTTACGCGCACTCGATGTTGATCCTGCCCACTGCCTGATCGCGGGTAAATGGAGCCCTTGTGACAGCGGTGAACGCCTTCCGCTCATCAATCCGTCAGACGGCAGCACATTGTGCGAGATCGCGCGTGGCGGCGCTGACGATATTGACCGGGCTGTCGCTGCCGCACGGGCTGCCTTTGAAGGGCCTTGGGGGCGTGCCACGGCGGTAGAGCGGGGCCGCGTACTGCATAAGATCGGGACTCTCGTACTTGAAAACATCGACGCGCTGGCCGAGATGGAGGCGCTGGACGTGGGCAAGCCGCTCACCCAAGCGCGCGCGGATGTTGTGGCGCTGGCGCGATACATGGAGTTTTACGCCGGTGCGGTGGACAAGCTGCATGGCCAAACCATTCCTTATCTTGATGGCTACACCGTTTACACGTTACGCGAACCGCATGGCGTGACGGGGCACATCATTCCGTGGAACTACCCGATGCAGATCATTGGCCGTTCGGTCGGGGCGGCGCTGGCGGCTGGCAACGCTGCGGTGCTCAAACCGGCAGAAGAAGCCTGCCTGACCGCGCTCGCCTTTGGTGAACTCGCGCGCCGCGCAGGATTACCTGATGGTGCACTCAACGTTGTGCCGGGGTTGGGGGCAGAAGCCGGGGCGGCGCTGACAACGCACAAAGGCGTCAACCACATCTCGTTCACCGGATCGGTCGGCACTGGCCGTCTGATCCAGCAGTCTGCTGCACAAAATGTGGTGCCCGTGACGCTGGAGCTGGGCGGCAAATCGCCGCAACTGGTTTTTGACGACGCCGACGTCGAAGCGGCACTGCCGTTTCTGGTGAACGCTGGCATTCAAAACGCGGGGCAGACCTGCTCGGCCTCCTCAAGAATATTGGTGCAACGCGGCATCTACGGCGAAGTCGTCAGCAAGATGGCAGAACGCTACGCCGGCCTGCGTGCAGGCCCTGCGATGGCAGATCTGGCCGTGGGGCCGCTTGTCTCTGCGCGGCAAAAGGAAATCGTTGAGGGGTTCATTGCGAAAGGTGCTGATCTAAGCATGATCGCCCAAGGAGAGATCGTTGATGATGCGCCGACTGGTGGCGCATATGTCGCGCCGACCCTGTTCGAGGCTGTGCCGCGTGATCACACGCTGGCGCAGGACGAAATCTTTGGCCCAGTGCAGGTAGTAATCCCGTTTGAGGACGAAGCCGAGGCGCTCGCCATTGCGAATGGCACCGACTACGGTTTGGTAGCTTCTGTCTGGTCGCGCGACGGGGCGCGGCAGATGCGGCTCGCTCGCAAGCTGCGTTCGGGGCAAGTGTTCTTGAACAACTACGGCGCGGGGGGCGGGGTGGAACTGCCCTTTGGCGGGTCGGGCCTATCAGGCCACGGCCGCGAAAAAGGGTTCGAGGCGCTTTATGGCTTCACCACGCTCAAAACAGTCGCCGCCTACCACGGCTAGACGCTTCATTAAGATACATCAGGGAGGAACAAGCCATGCGCTTGCAGGGGAAAACAGCGATTGTAACAGGCGGCGCGTCGGGCTTTGGCGCAGGGATCGTGCGGAAATTTGTGGCCCAGGGGGCGCAAGTGATAATTGCCGATCTCAACACCGCCATGGCCGAAGATCTGCGCCAAGAGATGGGCGCGCATGCCATTGTTGCCACTGCCAACGTGGCTGACGGAGCAAGTGTCGCAGCGATGGCAGCACAAGCAATGGAGGCGTGGGGCCATATCGACATTCTGGTGAATAACGCCGGTGTTACCCATTTGCCCAGCCCGATGGAGCAGGTCAGCGAAGAAGACTTTGACCGCGTCTTTGCGGTTAACTGCAAGTCTGTTTACCTGACTGCACAGCACATCGTGCCACTGATGAAAACGCGCGGGCAGGGCAATATCCTGAACGTCGCCTCCACTGCGGGCGTTTCTCCGCGCCCCAACCTTAGCTGGTACAACGCCTCCAAAGGATGGATGAACAACGCCACCAAAGGTATGGCGGTTGAACTCGCGCCAAGCGGCGTGCGTGTCAACGCGCTTAACCCCGTGGCGGGTGAGACGCCGCTGCTTAAATCCTTCATGGGTGAAGACACGCCCGAAATGCGCGCAAAGTTTCTTTCAACCATTCCCTTGGGCCGCTTTTCCACGCCCCAGGACATGGGTAACGCCGCCTGCTTTTTGTGCTCGGACGAAGCGAGCATGATCACCGGAGTGTGCATGGAAGTAGATGGCGGCCGCTGTATCTGATAAAAAACCTAAACAAATTGCCCTGCGGTTATTGGTATCGGTTCGCACCTGCCCTAAGTAACCGCTAGACTATTCCGAATTCATCGTATCGATTCCGACATGCGGTGAGACGACAAGCCCAAGAGGGATACATCTCCGGGCCCCAACAGTATGGAGCGTGCGTGTCCCTTCTTTTGATTCTTGCCTTACCGTTTCTGGGTGCTTTGCTGCCCGGATTAATGAACCAAGCCGGCCGTGCGGCCTGTGCAGGGGTGACATTCACCGTCTCTCTGGCTGCCTTCATCGGGTTGATGACGAACTTGCCTGCGGTCATGGCGGGCGATGTGGTGATGTTCCGGATGGACTGGGTCCCCAGTCTCGGTCTGAACTTTACCCTAATGCTGGATGCGCTGGGCTTTTTCTTTGCCACGCTGATCCTTGGGATCGGGTTGCTGATCATCACCTACGCGCGCTTCTACCTCGCACGTGAGGATAACATGGGCGAATTCTTCACCTATCTGCTGCTGTTTCAGGGCGCGATGGTGGGGATCGTCTTGTCCGACAACATCCTGCTTTTGTTGGTGTTCTGGGAACTGACGTCGCTCTCGTCTTTCTTGCTGATCGGCTATTGGAAGCATCTGCCAGAAGGACGGCAAGGCGCGCGTATGGCGCTGACCGTAACTGGGATGGGTGGGCTTGCCATGATCGGTGGCATGATGATCCTTGGTCAGATTGCCGGCAGCTATGACCTGAGCGTCATTTTGCAGAACCGTGAATTGATCCAGCAAAGCCCGCTCTACCTGCCTGCGCTGATCCTGATCTTGCTGGGCTGTTTCACCAAATCCGCGCAGTTCCCCTTCCACTTCTGGCTGCCGCACGCCATGGCCGCGCCCACGCCTGTCTCGGCCTATCTACACTCGGCCACTATGGTGAAGGCGGGGATATTCCTGATGGCGCGCATGTGGCCAGTATTGTCCGGTACGCCCGAATGGTTCTGGCTGGTGACGGGCGCGGGGCTGATCACCATGGTGCTCGGCGCGGTAATTGCGCTCTTTAAGCACGACCTCAAGGCGTTGCTTGCGTTTTCAACGGTGAGCCACCTTGGCCTGATCACGATGCTGCTGGGGACCGGTACGGCCTTCGGTGCGATGGCGGCAGTGTTCCACATCCTCAACCACGCGACCTTTAAGGCGGCGCTGTTCATGTCCGCTGGTATTGTGGACCACGAGACGCACACCCGCGACATTCGCCGTCTGGGCGGTCTGCGTCACCTGATGCCGATCACTTTCACAATCGCAACACTTGCGGCTCTGTCGATGGCGGGTATCCCGCTGCTCAACGGTTTCCTGAGCAAGGAGATGATGCTGGAAGAAGCCTACCACACGGTGTTGGGCGGCAATCACTGGATCGTGCCGACGCTGGCTGTTGTCGGCTCCTTGTTCTCAGCCGCCTATTGCTTCCGTCTGATCGGGCACACTTTCCTTGGTGCCAAGCGGGACGATTATCCGGCCAAGCCGCATGATCCACCAGCGGGTTTGTGGCTGCCGCCTGCGTTTCTTGTTGTCCTGGTTGTCGTGATTGGTGTGGCACCGTTTCTGGCGGAGCCAGCGGTCAAAGGCGTGACCTCTGCTGTGTTGGGCAACGCTGCCGAAGTGCCAAAGGCCTATTTCAAGATCTGGCACGGGTTGGTGCCGGCCCTCTACATGTCAATCGCGGCGGTTGTGGGTGGCCTGATCGTGCTGGCGTTGTTCAATCCGCTGCTGAAGCTCTGGGACGCTGCACCGCGCCCCGAAGCCAAGACAATTTTTGATGGTCTTGTCGAAGGTATCGTGCGCTTTGCCAAGGTGTTGACGTTGCCGTTGCATAACGGCGCCTTCTCTCGTTATAGCGCCGTAATGGCGGTGACGGTGGTTGTCGCCGGTTACTATGCTTGGTCTACTGGCACCGTCAGTGCGCCCACGCGAAGCGTGCAAGTCCCCGGCGCGATCGAGATTGCCGGCTGGGTTATGTTGGTGGCCGCCGTGGCTGGCATGGTGCTGATGCACCGCAACCGTCTGCTGTCGCTCATCTTGATCGGTGTTGTCGGGCTGATGGTTTCGATCGGATTTGTGTTCTTCTCCGCACCAGATCTGGCGATGACCCAGATCACCGTCGAAGTGGTAACGACAATCCTCATGCTGCTCGCGCTAAACTTCTTGCCGAATGAGACACCGGTAGAAAGCTCGGTTCTGCGCCGCACGCGCGATGCCGCCGTGGCGGTTGGTGCGGGTGCTGCGGCCATGGCACTGAGCTATCATTACCTGCTGCGCGATGCCGTCACCTCGCCGATTTCAGAATTCCACCTTGCCAACAGCTACAAGGGCGGCGGAGGCACGAACGTGGTCAATGTGATCCTCGTAGACTTCCGTGGCTTTGATACCTTCGGCGAAATTATCGTACTGGGTATTGCCGCCGTGCTGATCTACGCACTGACCGAAGCGTTGCTGGGCGGCCCCGTGCGTGCACGCCTGCTTAACCGTACGCCGGACAAGTTGCTGGCTGGAGATATGCACCCGATGATGATGGTGGTGCTGACGCGGGTTCTGATGCCTGTGGTCATGATGGTCGCTTTCTACATCTTCCTGCGCGGCCACAACGAGCCGGGCGGTGGGTTTATCGCGGGTCTGATCGCGTCCATTGGTTTGGTGATGCAGTACATGGCCAGTGGTTACAGTTGGGCCACCGCGCGCCAGCGTTATCCGCATCACGGCGTCATTGGCGCTGGCGTGTTGATCGCAGGTCTCACGGGTATCGGGTCGTGGTTTGTCGGCAAGCCCTTCCTGACCTCGGACTTCGCCTATGTCCGTATCCCGCCCTTCGAGAAGTTCGAACTGGCCACAGCCGCGTTGTTTGACTTGGGCGTGTTCCTTGCCGTGGTCGGTGCTGTGATGTTGTCACTTGATGGCTTTAGCCGTCTGGCGCGCCGCGCTCACGTAAAGGACAGTGATTACGCCATGGACATCAACCCGTCGCGAAACGAGAACGAAGTGCTAAAGGGGCAGGGGGTATAGCATGGAAATTCTTGTAGCATCTGCCATCGGCATCCTGACAGCCGGCGGTCTTTATATGGTGATGCGCCAGCGGACTTTTCCGGTCATCCTTGGCGTGTCCTTGCTGACTTACGCGGTGAACGTGTTTCTGTTTGCCTCGGGCCGCTTGACGATTGGTGCGCCTCCGATCCTGACAGATGCGACCACCTACACCGATCCGCTACCTCAGGCACTCGTGCTGACGGCGATCGTGATTTCCTTTGGTATGACGGCCGTGGTGGTGATGATTGCGCTGGGCGCTTACCTGGGCACGGATGACGACCACGTGGATGACGCGCCGGGCCGCGGGGAGGACGAAGTATGACCCATTGGTTGATCATGCCGATCGTTCTGCCTGCACTTCTGGCTCCTTTCATCATCCTTGCTGCGCGCTATCATATGGGCATCCAGCGGGTGTTCTCGGTTGCCGGAGTACTGGCGCTGATCGCCATCGCTCTTGGCCTTGCGATTGAGGCGTCGGACGGAACCGTGATGCTGTACCAGCTCGGCGATTGGGCCGCGCCTTTCGGCATCGTGCTGGTGGGGGATCGCCTGAGCACCATGATGGTCCTGCTTATGTCTGTGCTAGCACTTTTTGTGCTGCTCTACGCTATTGGTTCAAAATGGGACGAACGCGGGCAGCATTTCCATGTGCTGTTCCAGTTCCAGCTGATGGGGATTGCGGGTGCCTTTCTGACCGGTGACCTGTTCAACCTCTTCGTCTTTTTCGAGGTGCTGTTGATTGCTTCTTACGGTCTGATGATCCACTCGGGCGGGAACACCCGCCTGCGTGCTGGTGTGCAATATGTGCTGTTCAATTTGCTCGGATCGACTTTGTTCCTCTTTGCACTTGGCGCGCTTTATGCCGAAACTGGCACGCTTAACATGGCTGATCTGGCCCAACGTGTGCAGATGATCGGGCCCGATGGCACTGTGGGCATCCGCGTGGCGGCTGTGCTGCTGATCCTCGTGTTTGCGATCAAGGCTGCAATCGTGCCGCTGCACTTCTGGTTGCCAAGCTCCTATGCGGAGGCACCGGGCCCCGTCGCAGCTCTGTTCGCGATCATGACAAAGGTGGGCGCTTATGCGATCATCCGCGTTTACACGCTGATCTTTCCGGTTGATCTGGAGGTGACAGCGGGCTTGCATGGTACATGGCTGCTGCCCGTGGCATTGCTGTCGCTGGCAGTAGGCGCGATTGGCGTGCTGGCTGCGAAAAAACTGGACCGTCTGGTCGCCTTTGCGGTTATCAGCTCAATGGGGATGGTCATGGTAGCGGTGGCGCTGTTCACGCAAGAAAGTATTGCCTCGGCGCTTTATTACATGGTCCACTCGACGTTGGCGGCAGCAGCACTGTTCCTGATCGTCGATCTGGTACGTCAAAGCCGTGGCCAACTTGAGCTGGTCACCGGTGCGCCTGTCGCTGGGGCTGCGCTGGTTTCTGGCATGTTCATGGTCGCCGCGATTGCGATGGTTGGCCTGCCGCCGCTGTCAGGATTTGTGGGCAAGCTGATGGTGCTGAACGCGTCGTTTGACGCCGATGCGGCTGTGTGGATATGGGCTGTGGTACTTGTATCAAGCCTGATCAGCATCGTCGGGTTTGCGCGGGCGGGATCTGTCCTTTTCTGGAAGGCTCAATCGGACGCTGCTCCGGTCCCCGAGCTGGGCCGCACGTCGCCCACGGGATTGTCTTTTGTCGCCGTCGGCGGTCTCCTTGCGCTGCTCCTCGCCCATACCGTTTTTGCGGGGCGGATGTATGACTATACGACTGTAACGTCGGCGCAGTTGTTCAATCCGGACACGTACATGCGGACAGTGCTCGATACGCCGGGCAAGTTGAGCGACGCAAAAGCTGATGTAAAAGAAGGGGATCACTGAGATGATACGGTTGTTTCACTGGCTCTTCCCGCACCCTTTGTTGACGCTACTGCTCGCGTTTGTCTGGATATTGCTGCAAAACAGCTTTTCCTTCGGGATGGCGGTGTTCGGCCTGATCCTCGGTATTATTATTCCACGCGTCACCGCCGCCTTCTGGCCTGAGCGCCCCGGGGGCATTCGCACAGGCAAGATGATCTCTTACGGGCTGATGGTTCTGTGGGATATCATGGTGGCCAACGTTCAGGTAGCTTGGATTGTGCTGACAGTCCCGAACGCCAAACTGAAACCGGCGTGGATCACCATCCCGCTGGATTTGCGCCAGCCAGAAGCGATCACCCTGCTTGCAGGCACCATCACACTGACACCCGGCACGGTGTCCGCCGATTTGTCACAAAGCGGGCGTTACCTACTGGTACACGTACTGCACACGGATGACCCCGACGCAGAACGTGACGGGATTAAAAGCCGCTATGAGGCGCGCCTGATGGAGATTTTCATATGACCCTTGCAACTGATCTGATGAATTATGCGCTGATGGGCGCCTTCGCCGTGGTTGGGCTGTGCCAGTTGATGGCTATGGTCCGTGTTGTGATTGGCCCCGATACTGGCGACCGTATTCTGGCGCTCGATACTATGGTTGTGAATGCGATCGGTCTGATCGTGCTGATGGGTTTGGCTCAAGGCACGCGTATCTATTTTGAGGCCTCGCTGATCATAGCAATGCTGGGATTTGTTTCAACCGTGGCTTATGCACGCTTCATCCTGCGGGGAGACATCATCGAATGACCTATGAAATCATCGCTATCTACGCTGTCATCTTCTGTCTTGTCGTTGGCGCGATTTTCACGTTGGTTGGCGCGATTGGCCTGCTCAAATTCAACGACAGTATGACCCGTCTGCATGCGCCGACAAAAGTCGGAACAGTCGGGGTGGGCGCCCTTTTGCTGGCCTCGATCATTTACAATGGCGTGTTCGGTGAAGGTGCCATTCAGGAGCTGCTCATCATGGCCTTCCTGTTTGTAACGGCACCGATTTCAGCTAATTTCATCGCCAAGGTCAATATGCACCGCCGGTCCTGTGACATGCCACCAGAGCTGCCTGAGGGGGAGCAATGGGCAACGTTCGATCTGCCTGCTCACGACAATGAAATCTTGGAAGAACAAAGCACGAGCGGTTGACGGACGATCATTCAAGGGCCGCGAATTGTTCGGCAAGATGGTCAAAGCACACTCGCACCCTCGGGCTCATACGCAATTCCTGATGTGCTGTAAGCCAGACTGGGATCGTGCCTATGTCAAGCTCGGGCCAGATGGCCACCAAATCGGGATCAGCGTCACCGATACTGCGCTGGCCAAAGCCGATCCCGAACCCCGTCTGCACCATGCGCCAACACACCACCTGATCATCAGAGCGGAAGGCAAATGAGCTGCGGTCCACCGTCAAACCCATCTGCCGCATCCCGTCCAGAATGAGCGTGCTGCGGTCGTATCCGACCAAAGTGTGCTGCGCCAAATTCTCAGGATTCTGGGGCAGGCCGCGCCGCTCTACATAGGTGCGCGCGGCATAGATGCCGATGGGCAATTCTGCCACTTTCTTGGCAATCAGATCACTTTGCGTGGGCCGGTACATGCGCACCGCCAGATCAGCTTCGCGCCGCAGCAAGTTATCGGTGAGGTCAGAAGCCATCACTTCGAGGTTGATCGCAGGATGCGCCGCGTGCAACCGCGCGAGGATAGGAGGCAGCAGGAATGTCGCCGCGATCTGACTGGCGGTGATCCGCACGGTCCCGCTCAGCTCTTGGGTTTGCACTCCCGTAAAGGAAACCTGCGTCGCCGCCGCCGCCATCGCCTCTGCATGGGCCTGAACGACTGCCCCCTCAGGGGTTGGCGTCAGGCCCGCTGCTGTTCGGAAAAACAGGCGAGTACCCAGCAATGCCTCAAGCTGGGCCAAATGACGGCTCAGGGTTGGCTGGCTGCTGTCTGATGCCGTCGCCGCTGCGGCAAGCGAACCTGCCTCGCTCATCGCGGCGAAGGATTGCAAAAGATACCAAGGAAGCGTCGGGGTATTCATATCTGGATGGGCTCATCTAAATTTAGCCAATTATATATCCAAAATTGGATTGGTATGCTCTCCCTGTCAACATCAAACAGATTGGAGAACATCATGGCTGGAACTATCCTGATCCTTGGAGCAAATGGCCGTTTTGGTGCGGCTGCCACCCGCGCATTCAGTAACACTGGCTGGGACGTGCGCGCTGCCACGCGTACGGGCGAAACGCCGAGCGGCCTACGCGTGACGCCTATCGCCTGTGACTTGGCGGATCGCGCAGCCGTCATTCATGCGGCACGTGGGGCTGATGTGATCCTCCACGCCGTCAATCCGCCCTACCATCATTGGACCAATGTAATGCCTGTCCAAACGGCCAACGTGATTGCGGCGGGCCTGTCCAGCGGCGCCACTGTGATGATCCCCGGCAATGTGTACACTTTTGGTAAAAACGCGCGGACTATCCTCAGCGAAGCAGACGTAGCAGCGCCGACAACCCGAAAGGGTCGCTTACGGTTGACGATGGAGAACGCGTTTGAAGACGCAGTGGCACTGGGGCTGCGAACCATCATCTTGCGCGGAGGGGACTTTATCGAGGCCGCGAAAACCGGCAACTGGTTTGACAGCTTTATCACCAATAAGGTGCAGCAAGGCAGGTTCACCTACCCCGGACGGATGGATGCGGTGCATGCTTGGTCCTATTTACCCGATATGGCCCGCGCGATGGTCTTGCTAGCCGAAAAGCGCGACACGCTAGATCCGTTCACCAAATTGGGTTTCGAAGGATACAGCCTGACCGGAGCAGAGCTTCAGGCGGCGGTCTCCGATGCTGTTGGCAGACCGTTGAAAACGGGCGGTATTCCGTGGCTATTGCTGCGGGTGATGGGTTTGTTCAATCCGGTGGTGCGCGAGGTTATTGAGATGCGCTACCTCTGGAACACGCCTCACCGCGTTGATGGCAGCGCCTTGCGCGATCTGTTGCCTAGGTTTGTGCCTACCCCCCTGCCTGCCGCTATGGCTGAAATCTTTTCCAGCCAGCGAAATCACGCTGTGCGGGGGGACGCTGTTCGCGCCTCATCTGCTTGACATCAGCGGGCTGCACGGGTCCATTTGCGCCAAATCAATTCAGGAGAAATCGCCATGATGAGAACCCGTGCCGCCGTCGCTGTCGAAGCTGGAAAACCGCTGGAAATTATGGAGGTCAATCTTGAAGGCCCCAAACGCGGCGAAGTTCTGGTAGAGATCAAAGCCACTGGCTTGTGCCATACGGACGAATTCACCCGCTCGGGCGACGATCCAGAAGGCATCTTCCCATGCATTCTCGGCCATGAGGGCGCGGGTGTGGTTATGGAAATAGGTGAGGGCGTAACAACACTGGAAGTCGGTGACCATGTGATCCCGCTCTATACGCCTGAATGCCGCGAGTGCGAGTATTGTCTGAGTGGCAAAACCAACCTGTGTCAGGCGATCCGCATCACCCAAGGCCGTGGGCAACTACCTGACGGTACGACACGTTTCTCCATGCTGGATGGCACGCCAATCCACCACTACATGGGCTGCTCTACCTTCGCGAACCACACGGTTGTGCCAGAGATTGCCTTGGCTAAAGTGCGCAAGGACGCGCCCTTTGACAAGATTTGCTATATTGGCTGCGGCGTTACCACAGGCATTGGCGCAGTGATCAACACCGCCAAAGTTGAGATCGGCGCGCGCTGTGTGGTGTTCGGTCTGGGCGGCATCGGTCTTAACGTCATTCAGGGTCTGCGGTTGGCTGGCGCTGACCAGATCGTTGGCGTTGACCTGAACGACGACAAGGAAGAAACAGGCCGCTACTTCGGCATGACCGATTTCGTGAACCCCTCCAAAGTGGAAGGCGACATGGTCGAGCATCTGGTTGAGCTGACTGGTGGCGGTGCAGACTATACCTTTGACGCGACAGGCAACACCAAGGTGATGCGCACCGCGCTAGAGGCTGCGCACAAAGGCTGGGGTGAGAGCATCATCATCGGCGTAGCACCCGCGGGTGCCGAGATTTCGACGCGCCCCTTCCAGTTGGTTACAGGTCGCGTCTGGCGCGGCACTGCCTTCGGCGGAGCCAAAGGGCGCACGGACGTACCAAAGATCGTTGACTGGTACATGAACGGCAAAATCGAGATCGATCCGATGATCACTCACAAGCTGACGCTGGACCAGATCAACGAAGGCTTTGACCTGATGCACGAAGGCAAATCCATCCGCGCGGTTGTCGAGTTTTGATGCGCCACCTAAGTGACCGCCAACTTACCGGCGCTGTTTAATAAGGAAAAGGCCCGCAGTTGATGCGGGCCTTTCGCGTCGATGGCGCCGTGATTTGATTTGGCTTTGGGAGGTGCTGCCCCCGACCTTGACGTAACGCTCTTGGCCCATCACACGAGCGCCCGATTGGCCAAGAGGATAGCGTGCGACGCTATAAATTGCCTCACTGCGCCGCGCCATTCCTTTTCATATTCCGGAACTCCGCCATGTCTAATATTGTCCTTATCACTGGTGCCTCCTCGGGTATTGGTGCGGAATTTGCCCGTTATCACGCCAGCAATGGCAGTGATGTAGTGCTGACCGCGCGCTCAAAGGACAAGCTGGATGCGCTCGCGGCCGAGTTGCAGGATGCCCATGGGATCAAGGCGCATGTCTTTGCGTTGGATTTGGGCGCACCCGAAGGCGCTCAGGTGTTGATTGACACGGTCACAAGCGCGGGTTTGCAGATTGATATCCTGATCAACAATGCAGGCTTCGGCGGACAGGGGCGGCACATCGATCGCCAGATCACGGACGAGCTTGGAATGATTGATCTCAACGTTAAGGCGCTGGTCGCTTTGAGCCATCACTTTGGCCGTGAAATGGCTATGCGCGGGAAGGGCCGCGTCCTGAATGTAGGGTCCACCGCCGGCTTCATGCCGGGTCCGCTTCAGGCGGTGTATTTCGCCACCAAAGCCTTTGTGAAAAGCTTCTCGGAAGCTCTTGATCAGGAACTGCGCTGGAAAGGTGTGACCGTTGCCGTGCTTGCGCCGGGGTATGTTGGCACTGGCTTCGCCGACCGTGCGGATTTGCATGGAACAAACCTTGTGAAAGGTGGCGGGAAGACACCTGCGTCAGTGGCAAAGCACGGGTATAATGCTATGTCGCGCGGAGAGCTTGTAACCGTGAACGAAATGCCTTTGGGCTTTTTGGTAAACTGGATCATCCCGCTACTGCCGCGCCGATCTGTACTTAAGATGATCGAGCGGATGCAGCGCAAATAATAGAGATGCCCGAAGGGGAAAACGATGAAGTTGACTGTGAACGGAACCTCCCAAGAGGTTGAAGTTGAAGAGGACATGCCTCTTTTGTGGGTCCTGCGCGATGAGTTGGGCATTACGGGTGTAAAATACGGCTGCGGCATCGCCCAGTGTGGCGCCTGCACCGTGCATGTGGACGGTGTTGCAGTGCGGTCCTGCCAGTTGGCAGCAGGTGATGTCGACGGTGATATTACCACCATCGAAGGGCTCGGCACGCCAGAGGCGCTACACGCGGTGCAAGAGGCCTGGGTCGAACATCAGGTGGCACAATGCGGCTACTGCCAATCCGGCCAGATGATGCAGGCGGCAAGCTTTCTTGATCTCAATTCAACGCCGACGGACACGCAGATTGATGAAGCCATGAGCGGAAATTTGTGCCGCTGCGGTACATATCCACGAATCCGCGCTGCGGTCAAAACCGCCGCGACCAAACTTCAGGGAGCGTGAACATGGGACGTGTTAAAACTATTGCCCGCCGGTCATTTCTGATTGGCTCAGCCGCTATTTTGGGTGGCGTTGCCTTTGGCACCTATCTTGTCAAACGCGACCCGGCCAACCCTCTGACCGCAGACGCCGCCGCTGGCGATGCTGTGTTTAACCCTTGGGTCAAGATCAACGCAGATGGGATCACGCTGGTCACGCCACATACTGATTTGGGGCAGGGCGCAGCTTCGATGCAGGCGATGCTGATTGCCGAAGAACTTGATGTAGAGCTTGACCAGATCACCACGACACCGGGCGTGCCCGCGGCTGCCTATTATAATACCGCGCTGGCCGCTGAGGCTGTGCCATTCAGGTCCAACGATGATAGCTTCGCAGCAGATACGATGCGCAGCACGATGGGCGCTGTGATGAAGGTACTTGGCGCGCAGGTTACCGGTGGCTCTACTTCTGTGCTGGACAGCTTTGACAAGTTACGTCAGGCAGGTGCTGTTGTGCGCGAAACGCTCAAAGCTGCGGCCGCAGCTGAGACGGGCATTGAGGTAAGCGAGCTGCGGACAGAGCGGGCAGCAGTTGTGCTTCCCGACGGCACTCGGCTTGAATACACCGCGCTGGCCGCGCGAGCAGCACAGATGGATCCGGTGAATGACGTTACGTTGCGCGATCCCGCGCAATGGCGTATGATCGGTAAGAAAGTGCAGCGCATGGATGTGCTTGCAAAATCCACGGGCACCCAGACCTATGGCATTGACCTCAAGGTTGACGGGATGGTGCATGCCTCCGTGCGGATGAACCCGCGCAAAGGCGCGCCAATGCTTGGGTTTAACGCCTCCGCTGCCGAAGGCATGCGCGGGGTTTCGCAGGTCATCGGGCTACCTTACGGAGTGGCAGTGATCGCCGACAACACATGGCGCGCCTTCCGCGCCGTCGAAGAAATCGAGATCGACTGGGACAAGGCTCCCTATCCGGCTGAACAGGATGAGCATTGGGCCGCGGTGGCCGCTTCCTTCACGCCCGATCGGTTGGATAAAGAATGGCGCCATGACGGTGACGTGGATACCGCACTGGCTAATGCCAGCGAAGCGGTCGTCGAGGCCGAATACCGTGCGCCCTATGTCGCGCACCAACCGCTGGAACCGCTCAGCGCTATCGTCAAGGTCACCGACGACCGCGTCGACATCTGGGTCTCGCACCAGTTGCCGCGCTTTGTCCAACAGCGCGTGGCAAAAAAGCTGGAGATGGACACAGACCAAGTCTACCTGCACAACCAATATGCCGGTGGCAGCTTTGGTCACAGGCTTGAGTTCGACAACATCGACGTGACTGTTGATGTGGCGCGTGAACTGCCCGGCACACCGGTCAAGCTGACCTTCCGCCGTGAAGAGGACTTTGTTCAGGATTACAATCGGCAGATCGGTATGGCGCGTGGACGCGGTGCGCATGCCGGCGGCAAAGTGACTGCGCTTGATCTTGAGATCGCAACGGTCTCTTCCTCGCGCTCCCAGTCAAAACGTCTGGGCGCGCCGGTACCGGGGCCCGATACCCAGATTGCTGCCGGCGCGTGGAATATGCGCTACGCGGTGCCTGACCTGCGTGTGCGTGCCTACGCGGTTCCCGAACTTGCCCCGACATCGTCTTGGCGCTCGGTCGGGGCCTCTACAGCGGGTTTCTTCGCTGAAAGCTTCCTTGATGAGCTGATCCATGCGGCTGGCGCGGACCCGATGGAAGAGCGCTTGCGCCTCGTAAATGACGAAGACGCGCGCCGCGTGCTTGAGGCCGTGGCAGAGATGTCGAATTGGGGCAGCTCGCTGGGGCCGCGCAAAGGCCGCGGCGTTGCGCTGGTGACGTCCTTCGGTGTGCCGGTGGCCGAAGTGGTCGAGGTGACAGACACCGATGACGGTATCCGCATCGACCGCGTCTGGCTTGCCGCCGAAGTGGGTAGGGTCGTTGATCCCGTGACGTTTGAAAACGTCGTGGCGGGTGGCGTGATCTGGGGGCTTGGCCATGCCATGAACTCTGAAATCACGTACTCTGATGGCATGGCCGAGCAGGATAACTTCCACATGGCCGAAGGCATGCGCATGCATCAGTGTCCGGTGATCGAAGTGCGCGCGCTTGAGAACAACCCCGCCATTCGCGGGATAGGGGAGCCGCCAGTGCCGCCAGCAGCACCCGCGCTGGCAAATGCGATCTTTGCAGCCACTGGCACGCGTCTGCGTGAAATGCCGTTCTTCAATACGGTAAGCTTCGTATGAAGCGCCTCGCGCTACTTCTTGCTTGTGTCACGGCTCCGGTCGCGGCACAGGCGCAGGACAGCGGCGCGGCGGCGTGGGACCGTATCTATGCTGTGGCGTCCCACCCGCGCTGTACCAACTGCCATGTGGGGGCAAGCGGGCGACCTGCGTGGGATGATCTGGGCTACGGCGCTTCCCGCCTGCACGGGATGAACATCGTTGCGGGTGAAAGCCGCATTGGTGCTGAAAGTATCCCTTGTCGTGCCTGCCACATCGGTGCGGCTGGTGACAACGCCGTGCCTCATGCGGCCCCGCAGATCGACGATGCGTGGCGCTTGCCGCCTGTTGATCTGGCGTGGCGCGGCAAATCCAGCGCAGAGGTCTGCGCGCAGCTGCGCAACCCCGAGACCAACGACGGCTTTGACATGGCTGAACTGATAGAGCACGTCAGCACCAGCGCCTTTGTGAATTACGGTTTCACCCCCGGTGTAGGCCGCAACCCTGCGCCCGGCTCAGCCGTGGATTTGGCGCGGGATATTGAGATTTGGGCGGCTGCGGGAAGCCCCTGTACAAGCGACTAATTAGTAACTTTGGTTCAATTCATCGGCCGCAGGTATTTCACGCTCGCGCCGCGTGATGTAGTCGCGCAAAGCCTCGTCAACGGAGACCTCTAGCGTAGGCTCCTGATACTCTTTCAAAAGCTTTCTGGCGTGTAGCAGCGCGCGGGCAGGTGTCTCGATCGCGCCTTCAGCCACCCATTTCTCAATTGCGTTATTGTCAAACATCTCGGGCATGAAGAATGCGCTTTGGAAATTCTCTTGCGTGTGGGGATGACCCAGATAATGTCCGCCGGGACCAACATCCGGCACCGCTGACACCGCGTCTTCGAAGTCATCGAAATTCACGCCACCCGACATGCGGTGGGCCATAGCACATTGCTCTGCATCCACGATAAATTTTGCGACCGAACAGTGCATTCCAGCCTCATTCCAACCAGCCGCGTGCCATATATAATTCGCGCCTGCGTGCATCAGCGAGGACAGGGTTGTTGCGCTCTCGTATCCTGCCTGCGCATCAAATGTCTTGGCCCCGCCAAGGCTGGCGGAGCTGCGCCACGGCACGCCATAGTGCCGGGCCATCTGGCCGATCATGAAATTCATCAGCGAAATTTCAGGCGTACCAGCCATCGGCGCGCCTGACTTCATCGAGACAGTGCTGAGGTAATGCCCGTAGATTGCAGGCGCGCCACGCCGGATGACTTGGGTGTAGGCCAGCGCGCTGAGCGCTTCGGCGTTCAGCTGCGCAACAGAAGCAGCGACAGACGCAGGCGTATTTGCCCCGCCCAGCACGAAGGGAGAGCAAAGCACAGGTTGATTGGCGCGGCTGAACGCGCGCATGGCCCCCAGCATCGTTTCGTCCCAGACCAATGGTGAGTTGCCGTTGCAGTTGCCTGTCACCGCCGCATGGTTCTCAAGGAACTCCGCACCAAACAGGATGCGGCACATCTCGATTACGTCCTCGGCATTCTTGGGGCTGGTGGTCATGCCCATGAAGGTCTTGTCTGAATATTTCATCGACGAATAGGTGATACGTAAATGGCGCTGACTGATCGCGTGATCATAGGGTTCCACGATATGATGGGCGGATCTGTGCAATGCAGGCAGCATTTGGCTTAGCTTGTGAAACATCGCCAGATCATCGAGCGTCGGGTTGCGGCGCACGTCATCCAGATCGCGCAGGTATGGCGCGCCCGTCATTGGCACAAATAGCGCACGGTCCCCGCCGAAGGGGATGTTTTTTTGCGGGTCGCGTGCGTGATAGGTGAACCGCTCGGGAATGGTTTTGATCAACTCTCGTACAAGGCCGCGATCAAGGTAGACGCGATCTCCTGCCACCTTTGCGCCGATGCGCTTCCAATCCGTCACCGCGATCTCATCGCGGAAAACCAAGCCGACGTTCTCAAGAATGTCCATCGAAGCTGTATCAATCCGCTCGATCTGGCTGCCGCTCAGAATTTCGCAGGTCGGGATGCGGTTGTGGATGCCGGGCAGCATGGTGACATCGGTGGCACTGCGCAGGGCGCGTCTTGCGGCGCGGCCGCCGCTGCGGGTTCTGACAGGAGCTTGCATACGCGGTCCTTTGCACTCGAATGGTTGAAGAAAGGCTAGCACGGCAGATCGGCGCGCAACTTGTCCACAGACGTCGCTACTGTCTTTGGAAGTGGCGCGAAATGCCTTGACGCACGGCCTCCTTCGGCCTCACCTCTTCGGTATGGAAATTTTGCATATAACCCGCCCCGCGCCGCTTGCCGGTCTTGATGATATCCCGCTGCCATCACAGGACGCGCCGCGCGCGCAGGCGTTGGTCGCCCGCTGTCCGGTCGCCGCCGAGACGCCGCTGCACAGCGCAACAGCCATTGCCACGCAAGCGGGCGTGCAAGATGTCTGGATCAAGGACGAGCGTGGGCGCATGGGGTTGGGCAGCTTCAAGGCGCTGGGCGCGGCCTATGTGATTGCCTGCGACGCCCAAGAAGGCAGCGTGTCTGCGCGTACCTATGTCACGGCCAGTGCCGGCAACCACGGTATGTCCGTTGCCGCGGGTGCGAGCGCTTTTGGCGCATCGTCGGTTGTCTACATCGCGCAGACCGTGCCCGAAACCTTTGCCGAGCGTTTGGAAGAACAGGGCGCGAGGGTGATCCGCGAAGGCGAGACTTACGAGGATAGTTTGGAGGCGGCGAACAAGGCGGCAGAAGACAACGGCTGGGATCTGCTCTCGGACGGGTCATGGCATGGCTATACGACACGGCCACACCGCTTGATGGAAGGCTATACCGTGCTGATGGCCGAAGCGATCAGTCAGATGCCGCAAGCGCCGACACATATCTTTTTGCAAGCTGGCGTTGGCGGGTTGGCCTGTGCCTGTGCCACGCTCGCGCGCCAGACTTGGGGCGATGCGCCCAAGATCATCGTGGTGGAGCCTGATGCCGCCCCTGCGCTATACGGCTCGATTGTTGCTGGCAAAGCGGTTGAAAGCAGCGGACCAGTCTCGAATATGGGGCGTCTGGATTGCAAGATGCCGTCGCTTATCGCGCTTAAAGGGCTGGCAGAGGACGCGGATGCCTTTGCGCTGATTTCCGAGGAAGAGGGGCAAGCGGGCGCAGGCCTTGCTATGGTTGCCGGGTATCCGGCTTCGACTTCCGGTGCGGCGGGGATAGCCGGCCTTATCGCGTTGGATGAGGATCAGCGCGCGGCGCTAGGCGTTACCGCGCAATCACGCATTCTGTGCATCCTGAGTGAGGGCGCCGCGTGATGCAGCGCGGCTTTGAGCAGCACGAATATGAGGGCCGGCTGAAGGCCGCCCAGACGCTGATGCAAAATGCAGGCCTTGGCGCGTTGCTGCTCAGTACCGAACCTGATGTGCGCTATTTCACCGGCTATCTAACGCGGTTTTGGGAAAGCCCATCGCGGCCATGGTTCCTGATTGTACCGGCCAGTGGCAAGCCGGTGGCGGTCATCCCTTCCATCGGCGCGGCTTTGATGGCGCAGACGTGGATTGACGACATCCGCACATGGCGCGCCCCTGATCCACAAGATGACGGGGTGAGCCTGCTCACCGATACGCTTAATTCACTCACCAGCGGCGCAGTCGGGACACCGATGGGGTATGAGAGCCACCTGCGCATGCCATTGGGCGATTGGGCGCGGGTGCAGGCCGGACTGCGCGCAAGGGTACGCGATGATGCTGGGATCATGGCGCGTTTGCGCAGTGTTAAATCCCCAGCAGAGATTGCGAAGATCGCAAACTCTTGCGACATTGCGGCCCGCGCCTTTGCCCGCGTGCCACAGATTGCAGATGTTGGTGTGCCGCTGTCAAAGGTGTTTCGGGACTTCCAGCGGTTGTGTCTTGAGGAAGGTGCGGATTGGGTGCCTTACCTTGCCTGCGCATCGGCGCAAGGGGGGTATAGGGATGTGATCTCCCCGGCCTCTGATGTGCCGCTGGCGGCGGGCGATGTGCTGATGCTGGACACGGGCCTTGTCCATGATGGCTACTTTTGTGACTACGATAGGAATTTTGCTGTTGGCGCTCCTACCGCGCATGTCGCCTCCGCGCACGCGCGGTTGATTGAGGCGGTCGATGCGGCGGTCGATATCGCGCGAGCAGGCACAACGGCCGCGCAGCTATTTCATGCGATGGACCGGATCGTGACTGGCGGGCAGGGGGGATCGGATGCGGGCAGACTGGGTCACGGGCTGGGCATGCAGTTGACCGAGGGGCTATCGCTGATCCCGCAGGACCACACCGTGCTGGAACCAGGCATGGTTATCACGCTGGAACCGGGGATTGAGACGGCGCCGGGCAAGATGCTGGTGCATGAAGAAGACATTTTCATCACCAATGGGGAGCCACGGTTTTTGTCACCGCGCGCCTCTGCCGCGATGGTGGTGCTATGACGTGCTATAGCTACACGCGCGCGCCAGACGGGGCGGCACCGTTGGGGATGATCGTGCTGCAAACGGATGAGACCTTGGAGGGCGATTTGCGGCGGATGATCCCGGATGAAATCCATCTCTACGTCAGTCGCGTGCCATCGGGTGCCGATGTGACACCGGAGAGCCTGCGCACCATGGCAGGCCATCTTACCCATGCGGCACAACTGCTACCTCAAGCGATGCCTTACGCGGCCATCGGTTATGGCTGCACCTCCGCCACAGCGCAAATCGGTGCGGCGAAGGTCGTTGAACTGATCGGGGCAGGTGCGCGCACCGCGCATGTGACGGACCCGCTGAGCGCACTAATTGCGGCCTGCGATGCGCTGGATATCACCCGCCTCGGCTTTCTGTCACCCTATACGGCGGATGTGTCGGACAAACTGCGCTCCGCTCTGGCGGCTTCAGGGATCGCATCGCCTGCGTTCGGCAGCTTTGAAGAGGCTAACGAGGCCAATGTTGTCCGCATCGATCGCGCGTCAATCATTGAGGCGGCCTGTGATCTAGCGGCGCAAGGCGAGGTGCAGGCGGTTTTTCTTTCCTGTACGAATTTGCGGACCCTTGACCTGATAGAAGAGGTCGAGGACCGCACCGGACTGCCGTGTCTGTCCAGCAATCAGGTGTTGGGCTGGCATCTTGGCCAATACATCGGTGTTGCCGCTATGATACCGGGAAAACTGGGGCAAAGATGCGGATAATAGTCGCGCACGAACGGCAAGATCATCGTTTCACCATCTTGACGCCTCATCGCTGATGTCATAACCAATCACTAGTTGCGGGCGTTGTGTAATGGTTAAGACCTCAGTTTTCCAAACAAAGCTTCTGAGTTTCACACAGTATCATGTATTAGCTTAGTATTCATTTTTGTTGACTTTTGTATATCTTTGGGTTGCACGGTGTAGCACTGACTTGCATACTGTTACATACAAAAGGCCGACAAAGAATGCCGAAGCTCACAGAGACGTGTGCCATGAAGTTACCACACGCGAGAGCCGGTACGGACAAGTATTGGGACGCCGAAATCAAAGGGCTCGTGCTCTTCGTCGGGAAGCGATCCAAAACCTGGTATTTCCAAAAAGACGTTGGCGGTCAGACCAAACGCATTCTGCTTGGCAGATATCCCACCATCTCGGCGCTTTCCGCTCGGCAAACAGCTCTCGGGTTTGCACTGGAGATGGGCAGGGGGGCAGGAAAGGTGGCCCAGATCGGAGCGCCAACGCTTGAGGCCGCGATGGAATCCTATCTGGCCCGTCCAAAGCTTCGATCTGATACCCATAAGAGCGGAACATGTCAGCAAATAGAACTCCATCTCAAGGACTGGATGCGACTGCCACTGTACGAGATAGGCAAAGCAATGGTCGTCCGTCGCCATCAGGAAATGGCTAAAACGCCATCTGCGGCCAATCATGCGCTCAGAAGCTTTCGGGCAATCTACAACCATGCCCGGTGGACTTTCGATCTGGGAGAATGCCCGGCGATAGCAATACAATGGTTCGAGGATAAACCAGACGGTCGGATCATTAATGATCTAAAGGATTGGCGGGTCATAATCGACGGCTTGGGTAATCCCCCCATTTTTAGCGGGGTGCGGTCGTAGAACTCACGCGGCCATTTT
>NZ_JBALVJ010000041.1:0-35232 GCF_036961165.1 Sulfitobacter sp.
GTTAATTCCTGCGGGGCTTTTGCGTGCCAATAGAACACCAACTTACAGAGCCCACCGCTAAAGAGATTCTTCAGATCTCACGCTGTAGTACGTGGCGCCAACAGGTTCTAGTGGCTCAATAACGGTCACATACGCATCTGATTCTCGAAATTTTAGATTGAACGTTGCGGAACGACCATTTTCGGAACGCTGTTCCGCAAGTTGACTGTGGACATCATCGCAGCGATCCTGATTATGTCCATTTCTATGGTATTAGATTTCATTCCTCTGGTCGCCCTATGACAAGCTACGTTACAGACCGCAAATTTGCGAACACGCTTGCTCGTGGGCTTGACGTTCTGCGGACGTTTCGAGCCAGCGACAATGGTCTGACTCATGCGCAGATTTCCGAACGCACTGGACTACCCAAGCCTACTATCTCGCGCCTCACCTATACACTTTGCGAGTTGGGATATCTGAGCCATGGCGGACGTAATGATCGCTTCCGGCTCGGTCCGGCAGCGATTGTGCTGGGCTCGGTAGCATCAGTCTCTGTCGGCTTTGTCGATATGGTGAGCGATGAGATGCAGCGCTTGGCGGATAAGACAGGCACCCTAGCTTTGATTTCGGTGCGGGATACGGACCGGATGTTGCTGATGCGTACTTGGCGCCCAGCAACCGCTTCAGCCATCTGGTTGGAGCCAGGCCACCGCATTCCGCTGCATGGATCGTCCTCCGGGATGGCCTATCTTGCCGCTTTAGATGATGAATGGTTCTCCGCGATAGATCCGGACGAGAATATGCACGTCTTTCGGCAGCTAGGTTGCGATCAATTGCTTGCGCGGGGCTTTGTAATTGCCCCCGAGGCCACACGCTATGCTAGCACCGTCAATGCGGTGAGCGTACCTTATTATGCCAATGAATTCGGTGAATCCGTCGCATTCACGTGTGGTGGAACACCCGCCACGCTTCCCCGCCAACGCATGCGGGATGACGTCGGCCCCGCCTTGCATGCGCTTGTAAAAGAACTCGAAAATCGCAGCGGACGCGCCCCCGCGCTGAGCCGCCGAGGATAATAAAATGGAGAAACCAATGTCCGATCCCGTATCTTTTTCTGTACATGGCCCTGTCGCCGTTTTGCGCATCCAAAACCCACCGGTCAACGCCCTATCGCAAGCTGTACGTCAGGGCTTATCTGATGGCATGGACCGCGCAGAAGTTGATCCCGCAATCAAAGCAGTTGTAATTGTGGGCGACGGTCGTGCGTTTATCGCGGGCGCGGACATAACCGAGTTTGGCAAACCTCCAATGGTGCCCTTCCTCGGGGACCTTTGTGCGCGGATCGAAAGCTCAGCATTGCTGGTGATCGCCTCGATGCATGGTGTCTCTCTTGGTGGTGGCCTCGAGATTGCTCTGGGTGCGCACTACCGCATCGCACAGCCAAGTGCGCGGGTTGGCTTGCCGGAAGTGCATTTGGGGCTGTTGCCTGGTGCCGGTGGCACACAGCGCTTGCCGCGCCTGACCGGAGCGAACAAAGCGATCGAAGTGATCACTTCTGGACGGCAACTCAAAGCCGCAGAGGCGCTGGAGATCGGCATCATCGACAAGATTGATGAAGGCGACCCACAAGAGGTTGGTCTTGCCTATGCGATGGATTTGATCGGAGCGGTCGCGCCGCGTCGTGTTGTTTCTGACTTACCTGCGGCAGAACCAATTGATTGGGATGCCGCCCATGAAGGTGCCCTGCAAAAAGCGCGTGGCCAGATCAGCCCTGGTGTCGCCGTACGTGCCGTCCAAGCGGCGTCCGAGCTGCCGTTTGCTGAAGGCATGAAGCGTGAGCGTGAACTGTTCATGGAAATGCTGCAAAGCGACCAAAGCTGTGGCATGATCCATGCCTTCTTCAATGAACGTGCTGTAAGCAACCTGGCCGAGCTGAAAGAGGTCGCGCCGCGCGCGCTTCAGGCCATCGGGGTGATCGGCGGAGGCACCATGGGCGCTGGTATCGCAACGGCAGCCCTCTTGGCGCAGTTTCAGGTGGTGTTGATCGAGACAGGCGAAGAGCAAGCCAGCGCCGCGAGAAGCCGGATTGAAGGCAACCTAACAGGCGCGCTCAAGCGTGGCAAAATTGCCCAAGCCCAGTTTGACGCGCTCACCACCCAAGCACTTACTGTGGCCGTCAACTATGACAGCCTCGCGCAGGTCGATCTGGTGATTGAGGCGGTGTTCGAGGATATGGCTGTCAAGAAAGAGGTCTTTGGCAAGCTGGACGCTGTGTGCAAACCCGGCGCCATTTTGGCCTCCAACACTTCCTATCTGGACGTAGACGAAATCGCCGCCTCGACTTCGCGGCCTGCTGATGTGATCGGGCTACACTTTTTCTCACCTGCACACGTGATGAAGCTGCTGGAAGTTGTTGTGGCAGATAAGACGGCTGCAGACGTTGTCGCGACTGGCTTTGATCTGGGTAAACAACTGGGCAAGATATCGGTTCGCGCCGGCGTCTGTGACGGGTTCATCGGCAACCGTATTCTTGCGGTCTACCGCACGGCGGCGGATCATATGGTGCTTGACGGCGCCTCACCTTACCAGATTGACCGGGCGCTGACGGGCTTCGGCTTTGCTATGGGGCCGTTTGCTGTGGCGGACCTTGCCGGCCTTGATATCGGCTGGATGACCCGCAAGCGCAAAGCGCCAAACCGCCATCCCGAAGAACGCGTGCCCACCTACATCGATAAGCTCTGCGAGCAGGGTCATTTCGGCCAGAAAACGGGCGAGGGTTATTACCTTTATGAAAAGGGCCAGCGCGCCAGCGTGCCCAATCCGAAAATCCCTGAACTCATCGCCGAAGAGCAGGCGGAGCTGAAAATTACGCCACGTGATTTCAGTGATCAGGAGATTGTCAGGCGCTACATGTGTGCCATGGTGAACGAGGCCGCAAAAGTGGTGGACGAGGGCATCGCCCGACGCCCTGCTGACGTGGATATGGTTCTGCTCTTTGGCTACGGCTTTCCGCGTTATTGGGGCGGGCCGCTGAAATGGGCTGATTTGCAGGGCCTGCCCGCTATCCTGGCTGATATTAAGCGTTTTGCGCAAGACGATGCATGGTTCTGGCAACCAAGCGCCTTGCTTGAAAAGCTTGTGGCCGATGGCCGCAGTTTTGAAGACCTAAACCGCGAAAGCGCTAAGTAACGCCAAACGGTACCGAATGGATTTGTAAGAGGAACAGGAAATGGATCTGAGCTATTCTGACGAAGAGAAGGCATTCCGCGACGAAGTGCGTGCGTTTTTGGAGGAAAAAGTCACCCCTGAAATGCAAGCTAAAGTGCGCGGCAAGGGTGAACTGACCAAGGCTGACATGGAGCATTGGCACGCAACGCTGAACGACAAAGGCTGGCTTGCGCCGAACTGGCCCAAGAAATTCGGCGGCGCCGAGTGGAATGCTGTGCAAAAGCACATTTTCGAAGAAGAGGCCGCAATGGTTTCTGCGCCACGTATCGTGCCGTTCGGTTTGGGTATGCTAGCCCCCGTTTTGCAGAACTTCGGTTCCCAAGAGCAGAACGACTATTGGCTGCCGCGTATCCTTTCCGGTGAGGACTGGTGGTGTCAGGGCTATTCAGAGCCAGGTGCGGGTTCCGACCTGGCCTCACTGAAAACAACTGCGGTCAAGAATGAAGCGGGCACGCATTATGTTGTGAACGGCCAGAAGAGTTGGACCACGCTTGGCCAGCACGCAAACATGATCTTCTGCCTCGTGCGGACGGACAAGGACGTGAAGCAGCAAGAAGGCATTTCCTTCCTGCTCATTGATATGGACACGCCAGGTATTGAAGTGCGCCCGATCATCCTGCTCGATGGTACACCTGAGGTGAACGAAGTTTGGTTTACCGACGTTGAAGTACCTGTTGAAAACCTTGTGGGTGAAGAGAACAAGGGTTGGACCTACGCCAAGTTCCTGCTGACCCATGAGCGGACAAACATCGCGGGCGTTGGTTTCTCTCAGGCAGGTCTTGCATCAGTCAAGCGTCTGGCAAAGTCCGAGATGGCGGGCGGCAAGCCCCTCATCGAGAACCCGCATTTCGCAGCGCGCGTGGCGCAGGTTGAGATTGATTTGATGGCGATGTCTACAACCAACATGCGCATCGTTTCAAAAGCGGCAGCGGGTCAGGCACCGGGTGTCGAATCCTCCATGCTCAAGGTCAAAGGTACGATTATCCGTCAGGAAATCAACGATCTGGCACGCCGTGCTGCAGGCGCATACGCGATGCCGTTTGCGTCAGAAGCTGTCGAAGGCTCAAATGAAATGCTGCCCGATCCGCTGGACGCTGGTCCGGTCGCGGCGAAGTATTTCAACAACCGCAAATTGTCGATCTTCGGGGGGTCCAACGAGATCCAGCGCGGGATCATCGCAAAAGTAACGATGGGGAGCTAAGGGCTATGAATTTTGATCTGACAGAAGAGCGGAAAATGCTGCAAGACAGCCTGCGTCGCTTCCTGCGGGACCGCTATGATACGGCGACACGCAACAAGATTTTGGAAAGCGACAGCGGCATGTCCACCGAGATCTGGGCCGAACTGGCCGAACTTGGCGTCATCGGCGCGCTCTTCACCGAAGAGCAGGGCGGTTTTGGCGGTAAGGGCTTTGACCTTGCCGTGGTATTCGAAGAGCTGGGCCGCGCAGGCGTGGTTGAGCCATTCCTTGATACGGCGGTTCTGGCCGGTGGCTTGATCGCTGATCTGGGCAATGACGACCAGCAGGCGCACGTGGAAGAGATCATTGCAGGCTCCCTGCAACTGGCCTTTGCCCATGGTGAGCCGACCAGCCGTTATGACCTGACACGTGTTGGCACAACTGCAACCGTGAAGGGCGATGAGATGATCCTGAACGGTCGCAAGGCTGTGGTCGTGAACGCCGAAGCCGCCGATATGCTGGTGGTTTCCGCGCGCGAAAGCGGTGGTCAGGACGATGCAGATGGCATCTCTCTGTTCCTCGTGCCGAAAGGTGCCAAAGGGCTGACGGTTCAGGGCTATGCCCTGTTGGCTGGTGGTCGCGCTGCTGAGGTTACGCTTGATGATGTGGCTGTGCCTGCGTCTGCGCGTCTTGGCGCGGCTGGTGCAGCTTCTCCTGCGATCGAAGCGCGTATTGCGGCGGCAAGTGTTGCTCAAACGGCTGAAACGCTGGGCGCGATGGAGACAGCTTGCTATCTCACCAAAGACTATCTTGGCACGCGCAAGCAGTTTGGTCGCCCCATCGGGACGTTCCAGGCGCTAGCGCACCGCTTCTCTGACCTGCTGATTGAGATGGAGCAGGCCCGTTCTGCCGTCATCATTGTAGCCGGTCATCTTGAGCATGAGCGTTGCACGCGTGAGCGCCATGTTTCCGCTGCTAAAAACTTGATCGGCCGCGTTGGTCGTCTGGTAGGCGAAGAAAGCATCCAGCTGCACGGTGGTATCGCCATGACGCAAGAATACGAACTGGCCCATATCGCCAAGCGTATCATCATGGCCGATCACCGTTTTGGCGATGTGGATCACCATCTGGAGCGTTTCATTGCCCTCGCAGCAGCCTAAAACAGAAGCCGGTTTCATCCATGGTGAGACCGGCACCCAAAGCTTGGTGGGGTATGTGGTGGATGTCCGCGACCCTGCCCACGGACGCTGCTACCTTAATGTAGGAGAGCAGCACCTCAACCGTCACGGCGCGCTGCATGGCGGTATTGCTGTGACCCTTCTGGATAATGCGAGCGGCACAACCGGCTCGCTTACTGTGGATGCCAGCGGGAAGGCACCGTTTTTGACGGTGTCGATGAACACGCAGTTTGTGGGCTCGGGCAGAACGGGGCGGATGACCGCAACCGGAACTGTCATGGGCGGAGGGCGCAGCCTGCTGTTCATCTCAGCCGAGCTGCGGCACGAGGATGGCACATTGGTGGCCACATCGACGGGGGTGTTCAAACGCGTCCCGCCGGAAAAATTGACTTAACAGGGAGAACCGCCATGGGCGCACGCATGGAAGACGCAGGCGACCGCTTGATCATTTGGAACGGCAATACGGAAAAGCGCGGCGCACTGTCGCCGGAGCTTTATGCCTGTATCCTGGAGGCTTGCGAATTGGCCAAAGAGCGGCGCATCCGCTCGATTATTCTGACGTCGGAGGGACCGTTCTTTTGCGCGGGCGGCGATTTGAATGTACTGATCTCGCGGCAGGGTATGCCTGAGGATGAGCGGCGCGCAGGCATTGACGGTCTGCACGATGTAATCCGCGCGATGCGGGCCTGTCCTGTTCCCATCATCGCTGCCGTAGAAGGTGGCGCTGCGGGGGCCGGTCTTAGCTTTGCGCTGGCTTGTGATATCATTGTCGCAGCGCAAGGCGCGAAGTTTGTCGCGGCTTACGTAAAGGCCGGGCTTGTTCCCGATGGCGGGCTCACCGCCCATCTGGCACGTGCCATACCGCGCCAGCTATCGATGGAAATGTGTATGTTGGCCCAGCCGGTTCTGGCAGAGCGGATGCATGCGCTTGGGGTGGTAAATACCCTTACCGAAGCTGGCCGAACCATGGGCACCGCGCAGAAGTATGCGGACCGTTTTGCTGACGGCCCACGTGATGCGCAGGCGGCCATTCGCAAGATGGTTGCGGCTGCTTATGACGTGACAGAAGCAGAACAGCTTGATCACGAACGCGATGCGATGGGCTATGCGACCGGTGCGCCGGAGGCTGCTGAAGGCATTGCTGCTTTCTTGGAAAAGCGTAGCCCGAATTACAGCTAACAGGCTAAAATTACTGATCTGGGAGGATGCCTGATGGCACGGGTAGAAGATTTTTTGAAGGACCGCGTAAAGGTCGCCCCTGATAGTACCGCGCTGAGCGATTCAAGCGGGGTTCACTGGAGCTATGCAGAGTTCGATCGCGCCAGTGAGGATCTGGCCGATCATCTGCGTGCAGCGGGTGTACAGCGCAATGACCGCGTACTTTTGCTGGTTGAAAACTGCGCAGCTGCGGTAGCAACCTTACATGCGGCATGGAGAATTGGCGCGGTGATCATCCCGTTCAACGCGCGCCAGACCGAAGCCGAAGTCGAGCGTGTGGTCAAACACGCAACGCCTGCCGCTATCGTGATGACGGGACATATCTCGCCTGATGCGACCGCTCACGGCGCGCGGATGGGAGCTGAAGAGATTACAGGCGCTTTCGGCACGCTGTTGTTGGCCAAGCGGGCGCCAGACCCTGATCCCGTTCTCGAAGGGGTTGCGGTGCTGCTTTATACAACGGGCACGACGGGTGACCCCAAAGGTGTGATGCTGACCCATGACAACGTCCGCTTTGGCGGCACAGCGTCAAGCAAGCTGCGGCGCATGACGCCGGATGATGTTGTTTATGGCGCGCTGCCGATGAGCCATGTTTTCGGTCTGATCTCGGTTCTGACGGGGGCGTGCTATACAGGTGCGCACGTAATGACCGAAGCACGGTTTTCGGCACAAAAGCTGTATCAGGCAGCGATGGACGGGGTAACGATCATTCCCGCGGTGCCGCAGATGCACGCGCTGGTCATGCAGTATACCAAAGAGCAGGGCATGCAGCGTCTTGGCGCGCCCAAGCTGAGGTACGTCTCGTCGGGCGGTGCGCCGCTTGACCCATCGTGGAAGCGCAAGGCAGAGGCGTTCTATGAGTTGCCATTGCAAAACGGGTTCGGCATGACCGAGACAGCCTCGGGCGCGTCGGCCACAGACAACCCCATCGGCTCCCCGGACATCTCTGTCGGACCTATTACGCCCGGAACGGAAGCGCGCATTGATGCGGATGCTCCCGGCGGCAATGGCATCGACGAAGGCGAAGTCCTCGTTCGTGGTCCACACGTGATGAAGGGCTATTACCGCAACCCTGTGGAGACAGCAAAAGCGTTGGATGCAGACGGTTGGCTGCACACTGGCGATCTGGGCAAGATCGATGACGATGGCCGCCTGTATATTCTCGGTCGGTCCAAGGAACTGATCATTCACGGCGGCTTTAACGTCTATCCGCCCGAAGTAGAGGCAGCGCTGAACGACCACCCGCAGGTGATCCAAAGTGCTGTGGTCGGACGCACGAAAGACGGCGACGAAGAAGTGCTTGCTTTCGTTCAGGTGTCAGATGCCGATAGGCCCGATGTTGAGGAACTGCGCCAATTTATCAAAGAACGCCTGACCGGATATAAACGGCCGAAGCACATCGTGCTTACGACAGCGTTGCCTGCTGCACCCACAGGCAAGCTGCTTAAGCATAAGATGATTGAAACATTCGCGGATGAGCTGCCTTAGGCAGCTCATCACCACCTTTCGGTGAGTTCTTAGCTTAAACGTAAACACCTGAAGCGGCTTCGCGGATCGCGCGGATGTTTCTGCCGTACGGCGCGGGGTCTTGGACCGAACCACCCTTGAACACGGCCGAACCTGCCACAAGCACATCGGCACCGGCACCGGCGACGATAGGGGCCGTCTTGGGATCGACGCCGCCGTCGATCTCAATGTGTACTGGGCGGTCGCCGATCATGCTGCGCAGGGTTTTGATCTTGTCGGTCATGTCGATGAATTTCTGACCACCAAAGCCGGGGTTCACGGTCATCACGCAGACGAGATCGGTGATATCCAACAGGTGCACCACAGCTTCGGCCGGCGTGCCGGGGTTAAGCGCGACGCCTGCTTTGGCACCTGACGCGCGGATGGCCTGCATGGTGCGGTGGATGTGGGGGGTAGCCTCGACATGGGCGGTGATGAAGTCAGCACCAGCGCGGGCGAAATCCTCAATGTAGGCATCCACCGGAGAGATCATCAAATGCACGTCCATCACGCCCTTGATATGGGGGCGGATGGCGGCACACGTCGCAGCACCAAAAGTGATGTTCGGCACGAAATGCCCGTCCATTACATCGACGTGGATCCAGTCCGCGCCCTGCGCTTCGACGGCCGCACATTCCGCGCCGAAGTTGGCGAAATCCGAGGCAAGGATGGAGGGAGCGATTTTGATTGAACGATCGAAGGACATGAGCAGCGGCCTTTGGTTACTGGGGTTAGCACGCTGATAGCGGCTTGCGCGGGGCAGGGCAATCGGCCGGGCGGCAAATTGGCGATCTGCAGCTGGTGCGCGCTTGACTTAGCAAAGAGGAAGGGGGCACTCTGTGACACAATAATTCGGGAGGATAGAAGATGACTATTTTGACACGGCGCCAGACACTTGGCGGTATTGCGGCCTCGGCTGCGGCATTGGGGCTGGCAGCGCCGGCAATTGCGCAGGGCCGCAAGATCGTATTGGGCGCGCTCAGCTTCACCAGCCACGCAGGCACATTTGTTGCGGTTGAGCGTGAATATTTCAAACAAGCCGGCATGGATGTAGAGCTGAAGTTCTTTCAGGCAGCGCAACCCATGGCTGTAGCCATTGCCTCTGGCGATGTTGACTATGCCGTGACGGCGATCTCGGGCGGTCTTGTGTCACTTGCGGACAAGGGCGCGATCAAGGTCATCGGCGGCGCGTTGCAGGAAGAGGCTGGGATCGACGGACAGAAGTTCCTTGTATCGGGCGCTGCATTCAAATCAGGGATTACGGCTCCGGGTATGTTGGACGGTAAGTCCTACGGGATCAGCACCGCTGGTTCCTCCTTCCATTACATGGGCGCGAAAATGGCCGCAGCGGAAGGGATATCGTTGCAGTTCAAGCCGCTGCAAAAGGTGGGCGCGATTATCGGCGCGCTGAAGTCGGGCCAGATTGATGCGTGGTCCATCGTGCCGCATATTGCAAAGCCGCTGGCAGGCTCGGGTGCTGTACATATCGTCGGCGATGTGGCGACCTATCTGCCGGATTATCAGGTCACAACGCTGTTCACTTCGGCCAAAAATGCCCGTGATGAAAAGCAGATGACACAAGACTATGTGGCCGCCTATTCCAAAGGTGTAGCCGACTATAACGCTGCCATGATCGCCCGCGATGGCGGCGATGGCGACGTGAATGCCATGGTCGATCTGCTGCACAAATACGTGTACACTGACCGCCCGCGCGAAAAGGCGGCACCGTCTATCATCAATGGAACCATGCGCCTAAACGAAGGGGGCAAGATGAACGTCGCCTCCGTCCGCGATCAGCTAGAGTGGTTCCAGTCCGAAGATCTGGTGGGCAAAGATATCTCGCTGGATGCGCTGATTGATACGTCTTATGTGGAAACTGTCGGCGCGTGATCGCCTGACAATGATGCGGTGGGCCGGACCTGAGTGTCCGGCCTTTTCAATTGGGAGACCAAGATGGATCTGAAGCTCGACGCGGTGACGCACCGTTATAGCGATACAGTTGTTCTGCGAGATATCTCGCTAGAGGTTCCGTCCGGTCGGATCACCTGCATTGTGGGGCCATCTGGCTGTGGTAAGTCCACCCTGCTCCGTCTATTGGGCGGGTTGGAAAAGCCGACCCAAGGCGCTGTACGTCAGTTGGGCAGTCCACCCGAAGGTTGCCTGAATGCACTCACATACATTTTTCAAGACTTTGCGTTGCTGCCTTGGCGCACCGTCGAGGGGAATGTGGCGTTGGTGCTGGAAGATCACAAGCTGCCAAACCAGCAAGAGATCATCGTAGATGTCCTTGCCCGTACGCGGCTTTCAGATTTTGCTGGTGCCTTGCCCAAGCAATTGTCGGGCGGGATGAAGCAGCGTGTGGCGATTGCGCGGGCACTGGCGGTCAACCCTGCGGTGATGCTCATGGATGAACCGCTCTCGGCGTTGGACAGCCAGACGCGAGAGCTGCTGATGGATGATCTTGTAAACCTTTGGACGCGCGCGCCCTTCACCGCCGTCTACGTCACTCACAATCTGGCCGAGGCCGTGCGGCTGGGCCACCGGATTGTCGTGCTGTCCCGCCGCCCCGGCGAAGTCCGCGAGATTGTCGAGATTGACACACCGCTGGAGGCGCGTGCACACGGCGATCCTGCGCTGGACGCACAGCAACAGCACCTTTGGAGCCTTATGCGGGACGAAGCCGCAGCGGCAGATGCGGAGCTGCTTCATGTCTGATCGGGTTCCATTTCGCGGCGGTGGGTTTGCCCCTGTGCGGGTGCGGGGGGTGGGCATCGCCGTTTTTGTATTGCTGATTGCCTTTGCCGAATGGGGCACGCGCAGTGGCTGGATCACGTCGCTGACCTTGCCTAAACCATCGGACGTGCTGGCCACGTTCGTAGAACTTTGGCAAAGCGGCTTGCTGTTTAAACATCTGCTGCCATCGCTCAGCCGTCTGGCTGTGGGCGCCACTATGGGTGCCATTGTTGGTATTGCCGTTGGTGTGATGATCGGACTGTTCGCCTATGTGCGCGCCGGATTGGTGCCGCTGGTCGCCGCGATTTTTCCAATACCTAAAATCGCGCTGCTCCCTCTTTTTGTGATCTGGTTTGGCATTGATGAAGGCTCCAAATACGCGCTGATCGCTTTTGGTACTTTCACCCCGACTGTCGTGGCAACCTACGCTGCCGTGGACAATGTGGACCGGACGCTGATCCGCATGGGCCAAAGCTTTGGCCTGTCGTGGTGGTCCATCGTGCGCAAGATTGTCTTGCCCGGGGCAATGCCCGGCATTTTATCGGGGCTGCGCATCTCGCTCACCATTGCGATTATCTTGCTGGTCGCGGCAGAGATGTTGGGCGCGCAATACGGTGTCGGCGCCTACATCCTAGAGGCGGGCAGCCTGTATGATCTGGAACGTCTTTTTGCTGGTGTAGTGATCCTGTCGGCGCTGGGCGTAGCAGTGTCTTCGATCATTGGCGTGTTGGAGCGTCGCGTTCTGCGCTGGCGCGTCTGACGGGAACCAAGCAACCTGTAGGTGTGTTGTCTTCTTGAAGCATGAGGAGGCGGCAATGGCGCAACATGACACCGGCGAAGGCATCATGCAAAAGAGCTATACCCGCAAGATCACGCGCAGCATCAAGGGGGCAGATGTCACCCGTGACGGCAGCGACGATGATCCCGCCCTTTTTCATCGAACAAGAAAACGGGCGCGCGGTGCTTAAACTCTCCTCCGAAGTGCGGGTGGCGTGAGCATGGCTTTAACTATGTCGCCCCTGACGGTACCACAATCGCACGGGGGCCGGAGCGTTAAAAGGCTCGAAGCGCTAGCGGTGCCGCCAGCCTATTAAGACGCCAGGATGCGCTCGCTGGCCAATGGGTACTTACAGGCTGCTGGTCGCGATGCCCGTGCGCGTAAACAATACAGGTATCATGAAAAATGGGCCGAAGCGCAGGCGCAGACCAAGTTTGATAGCCCAACGATTTTTGCACACAGCTTGCCTCGTCTGAGGGAGCATGTATCGCGCGATCTGGAACAGGACGCGAGCGAGCGTGAGTTCGCTCTGGCCTGTGCTGTAACCCTGATCGACCGCACATCGATGTGGGTGGGCCATCCCGAATACACCGATCAAAACGGCAGCTATGGAGCGCTGACTCTCTGGCGTCGGCATGTCACTTTGGGCGATGACGGCATCGGATTATGCTACACTGCTAAGGGCGGAAAGAAAGTCCGCTGCCACGTGAAGGATCGCACATTGGGCCGTGTCCTGCACAAAGTCGGGGATCTGCCGGGCGCAGAAGTGCTGACGTGGCTAGATAATGACGGCGCACCACATATGCTCAGTTCTCAAGCCCTGAATGCTTGTTTCGCCGAAGGAACTGGCGAGGAGGGTCTTACCGCAAAGACATTCCGCACGTAGGCCGACACAGTCGCGGCATTCGAAGTCGGCGAAAAGGCGGCGCCACAATAAGACAGATGGCCGACGCGGCTGCAGCCCGTCTTGCCAACATGCTGACTGTTGCACGCAACAGCTAAACCCACCCCGATGTTATAGAGCTTACAGGCGCAGAAGCGCTGTCTGGTTTTGACGCTGGGCGATCAGGTCTGCGCGCAACTGAGAACCGCTTGCTGGCCTATCTGGAGCGGTAGGATAGGACCGATTCGGAATTATAGGACATATATATTGACCTAAATTGGGAATCAGTGCTTTGTGGCTCCACAGTGAGTTTCGGGGAGGAACAGATGGACTGGCATCAGATTTTCGCAACACGCAACAACCGCATGAAAGCCAGCGAAATTCGCGAGCTTCTCAAGCTGCTGGACCAACCTGATATTATCTCATTTGCCGGCGGTATTCCTGATCCCGATCTTTTCCCTGCCGAAGCCTTTCAGGAAGCATTCGCCGCTGCCCTCACGCCTGATATGCAAGCAACGGCGCTGCAATACTCTGTCTCTGAAGGATACGGCCCACTGCGCGACTGGATCGTTGAGGAGATGGCCCGTCTTGGCATCCCTTGCACCCGTGACAATGTGCTTATCACCTCCGGCTCCCAGCAGGCGCTTGATTATCTGGGCAAGCTGTTTCTCAGCCCTGGTGATACTGCCCTTTTGGGTTGGCCCACATATCTGGGGGCGCTGGGCGCGTTCAACGCGTATGAGCCGCGCTATGACCGGCTTGACCCAGAGACAAACCGATCTGCTGCTGACTATGCCGAAGCGGCAGGTGAGGGGCGCGTAAAATTCGCCTATATGTCGGTAGATTTTGCCAATCCGACGGGCCGTACTTTGGACTCCGACATGCGTGAGCGGGTGATTGATCTGGCCGACGCGCTGGACATCGCGGTGATCGAAGACGCCGCCTATCAAAGCCTGCGCTATGAAGGCGAGGCGCTCGCGCCCGTTCTCGCGCGCGAGATAGAGCGTAAAGGTGACATCAACGCCTGTCGCACGCTCTATTGCGGGAGTTTCTCCAAAACGTTGGCACCGGGCCTGCGGGTGGGTTGGGTCTGCGGCGCGCAAGAAGTCATCAGCCAGTTGGTGCTGCTGAAGCAAGCGGCGGATCTGCACAGTTCGAGCATCAATCAGATGGCCATTGCGACCGTGGCCAACGCCCAGTTCGACAGCCATGTTGCCAAGATCAAGACCGCCTACCGTGCGCGCCGTGACCGGATGCTGACAGCTCTTGAAGCGCATATGCCGAAAGGTGTGACATGGACACGTCCCGAAGGTGGCATGTTCATCTGGCTTGAGCTCCCCACACAGATCAACTGCGCCGATCTGCTCGCTCAATCGCTCCAGTCAGAGCGGGTGGCCTTTGTGCCGGGGCATGCATTTTTCGCAGATGAATCGGGGGCCAATAGCATGCGCTTGAGCTTTAGCCGCACGGATGAGGCAACCATTGATGAGGGTATTGAGCGGCTGGGTCGGCTGATTGCCGCCGCTCTCTAGGCAATATGGCAATTGAACCGCACCCTGCATGGTTCTAAGTAGCGCGGTATGAGAACTGTGGTTTGCCTGTGTCTGTCTATGCTTGCGGCTCCTTTGGGCGCGCATCCGCATATCTTTGTGAACACCGGTTTGTCCTTTGTTGTGGATGACCAGAACAGGCTTACCCATGTGCAAGTCACGTGGGAATACGACGAACTGTATTCACTGCTGGTGACCGAAGACATGGAAATTGACAGCGACTATGATGGCATACTGACCGAGGCTGATACAGCCGCCCTGACCGGATTTGATATGCAATGGGTCGAAGGCTTCAACGGCGATCTTGTAGGCGAGCTTGACGGGATAGCGCTTGTGTTTTCAGGGCCCTCCGCTGCGACAGCGTCATTCAAGGATGGCAAGATCACCACGACCCATGTCCGCGAAGTGATAGGCAATACTCAGGTCACCGGCCCTGCGATTTTCAGACCCTATGACGGCACCTACTACACCGCCTATGAAGTCGGCCTGCCGGTTGACGTACAAGGCACGTCGACCTGCGAAGTTGCCCTCGACGCGCCTGATATTGAGGGCGCGCTTTCCATGACAAGGGCGGAACTGTCGGCGCTACCTGAAGACTACGACATGGAAGCCGCAGGCCTGAGCGACATCGGCGCGCGCTTCGCAACAGAAGTCAGGATCACATGCGCAGCGCTGTAACCATCGCCGTTCTGCTGGCAAGTGCCGTGCTGGCGTACCTGTGGTTCAGTGGCGGGTTCAGTCAGATCGGTGTCTGGGCGGCAGGAGAGCAACGTAATTTTCAAAACGGCATCGCCCGCACCCTGCGCGCCCTTCGTGGCGGTGAGGCCGGCGCCTATATGCTGCTGCTGGGCAGTTGTTTTGCCTACGGGTTCTTTCACGCCATCGGGCCGGGCCACGGGAAGCTGCTGGTGGGCGGTTACGGCATGGCGCGCGCGGTGCCGATGCTGCGCTTGTCGCTCATCGCGCTGGTTTCGAGCCTTGGTCAAGCGGTCACTGCGGTGGTATTGGCCTACGGTGGGCTGTGGTTGCTGGGTCTTACGCGTGACCGGATGGTCGGCGCGGCAGAGGACTGGTTGGCCCCGCTTAGCTATACAATGATCGCGGCGATTGGGTTGTGGCTTGTGCTGCGCGGCTTGCGCCGATTGCAGCGCGCGCAAGCGACAAGTGGACATGACCACGCACACCACGGTCACACCGAGGTCTGCGATAGCTGCGGCCACCGCCACGGTCCGTCGCTGGAAGAAGCGGAGCAGGCAACAAACTTACGCGATGCGCTGATCCTGATCGCGGGTATTGCTGTGCGCCCTTGTACCGGCGCTTTGTTTGTTCTGATCATCACGTGGCAAATGGGCATTCCCATGGCCGGGATTGCAGGCGCGTTCGCCATGGCGCTGGGCACGGCTTCGGTTACGGTTGCCGTGGGCATCGCCGCCAGCGGCTTTCGTGGCGGCATCATGCGCAGCATTGCACAGGCTGGTGCGCTGGTCTGGGTCATGCCGATGATCGAAGTCGCCGCCGGGCTTGTCGTGGTAGCCTTGTCTGTGGCGCTGCTGCTGAGGGCTGTTTGAGCTTCAGTAGATGGAGGTGTAGCGGATGATGATGGGCGTTAGCGTAATAAGAAAAAGCGCAGGTAGCACTTCAAGCGTGTCCAGTGATCGTCGCACATGCTTTGACAAAGGTATCAACGCACCAGATGATTTCACCCGGACAGATCGCAAGGTCCGCATAAGGTCCGTCCAAATGCGCGATGATCTGTTCCTCGCACAACAATGCTGTCCCGCCCAGTTCATGGAAACCTACGGTTCCAGCCGATCCAGCGATCTGGTGCAGGATGTTTTGCGCATGCTTCAGGTTGTCGTTAATTTCATCAGTAGTTTCACCATCCCACGCGGCAAGCGCGTGTTGAGCAATGATGTTCTTGCGGTCTTCCAGCAAATCCACAAAACGATCGCGGATCCGTTCAAGGCCGGGGAATTGGTGAGTGAGGGCATTCATGCGATTTTCTCCGATTGGAAAAAGTCATATCTTAGACGCTCATGCTCAGCAGCCGCTTTTTCTGCCGACACCTGTGCAGTGACAATGCAACTCGGGATTTGCTCACCCGATTTCCAGACAAGGCTGATCGCAATGCCGGCGCTGACACGAGGGTTAAGATCAGTGCCGTCACCGGACATGATGCTGGCCTGATTGAGGTGAAGATTTGCGAGATCGGTCATGGCAGCCATGTTGGGTCGGCTGCCAGATCCAGTGATGCAAACGAACGTGCTACTGCCTGCGTAAGCTATCAAAACACGACGGTCGCTGAACCTGCCGGAGATCACTTCGACCACGTCCGCGATGAGTGTTTTGAAATCGTGCGCACTCAAGTTTTCGCAATGCACCGTTGCGTTTCGCAGGGTAAACGCAAACACTGTGGAGTCAAACAGAGCGTTTCGGGAAAGCTGTGCCACATAGTTTTTCATGGCATCAAAAGAGATAACGTTTTCGATGTCACGCACTTCGAATGCGTCATTCGGGTCAAGGTGTACTTCGGTGTTGCTAGCCTTGTAAATCGCAACTGCATCAAAGGTCTTTTTGCGGGTTTGTACCAACTGTTCGACGACGTTTATTCGGGTTCTCAGCTCGATCAGATCGAACGGTTTGAAAATATAATCCGTCGCGCCTGCGGCAAAAGCAGCGTCTATGTCGCGCTTTTCTGACATGACGGTTAGCATCACAATTGGTGTGGAATCGTACCCATCAGTCTTACGAATATGACGCGCCAACATGGTTCCGTCCACGCTCGGCATTTGGATATCGAGCAGAATGCAGTCAAAAGCGGGCCCATCGTTTTGATCAAGGATTGTTAAGGCCTCCTGGGCGGACGCTGCCGACACCATCACGTGTGTATCCATTTCTGACAGAACCTGACACAGAATCTCCAGGATGACCGGATCATCATCTACCGAGAGAATCTTCATCACAGGCTACTCCAATCATTCTGGCTATTCGGCGTTTTGTTGATCCAAAATGGACTTAAAACATGGCGAAAGTGGGACAATTTAGTAGCCAAGAAAGGGTGTTCCATAGGGTGTTTACGCATATGGAAACCTCTAACCCGGCAAAAGGTGGCTTTTCCAAACGGTCCACCTCGTGATTGCCAGGTTTAGGCGGGTCTCAAAGGTATTTTGGAGAGGTAAGGCCAATCTTTATGTGGCAATTCCAAAGGGTCTTGGTACGCCGCGTTGACTGCTGGTTTCACCTTCGCGAGTGTTACATCGGTGATCGTCAAAGAAGGTTTTTCGACATCTGCGGTTGGTTGGAAATCGATTTTCCCGCCGTGCGCTTCGATGACCCTTTTGAGATGTTGAGCCAATGCCGGTGCTGCTGAACCTGTGGGTGTCGCTTTTATCAAGCTCGCTAAAGCTGTCGAAGACGCGCGCTTTGTTAGCCGCATCAATCCCCACACCCTGCTTGCGCAGAGTGATGCGATTGCGCTCGGGCGTGGCGGCGACTATCAGCATCACTTTGCTATCAGGGGGCGAGCTCTTGGCCGCGTTCAGAAGCAGGTTTGTGATCACTTGCTCCAGACGCATCGGGCCTGCATGCATGTTTGTGTCGTTATCCATTGGCAGCATTTGCAGACGTTTGGGACCCAGCGCGATACCGCGCTCGGCCAACCGGAGCCAATGGAATCTGCTCATACTATGTAAAGCCCGTTTTTTTTGCACTACTTCTCGTGTGAATATGGTGCGGAAATGTGGTGGCTCCAAAGTCAAATCCTTTCTTTATCATGAAATATCAAGATGTTGGACGTTTCCTGCGTCTCAAGGAAAAGGCTGCGGCACATATATCGGTTGACCTGCGCAAGGCTGGCTTGGATGTTGGCGCAAGGCATCATGTGGCAAAAATTGCCGCGCAAAGGGGATACAAATGGCTGTTGAAAACTGGGTGGCAAAAGACATCGAGGCGTTGACGGAATTCCGCCGTGATCTGCACCGGAATCCGGAACTGTTGTATGATGTGCACCGCACCGCTGCGAGCGTGGCCGAGCGCCTGCGCAGCTACGGCTGTGACGAAGTGGTTGAGGGCATTGGCCGTACCGGTGTGGTGGGTGTTATCCATGGCCAAAGCAACACGTCGGGGCGAACCATTGGTCTTCGCGCTGATATGGATGCACTGCCGATTAAGGAAGAAACCGGCGCCGAGTGGGCCTCGACCGTGGCGGGAAAGATGCACGCCTGCGGGCACGACGGGCATACGACGATGCTTTTGGGGGCGGCCAAGCATCTGGCCGACAGCCGCGCGTTTGATGGCTGCGTTCTGGTCATTTTCCAGCCGGCTGAAGAAGGCGGTGCAGGTGCGCGGGCGATGATCGAAGACGGCATGTTCACACGCTGGCCCTGTGACGAGGTCTACGGCATGCACAACCGTCCGAACCTGCCTGTGGGCGAATTTACGATCAGCGAAGGCCCGATCATGGCCTCTGTGGATGAGGTGCGTTTGCGCGTGGTAGGACAGGGCGGACATGCCGCCATGCCTCACAATACGGTTGATCCCTTGCCAATCGCGGCGGCGCTTATTCAGGCGGTGCAGGGGTTGACCGCACGTAGCTTGGACCCGATGGACAATGCTGTCGTTTCGCTGTGCACCATTCACGCGGGCGATGCCTTCAACGTGATCCCGCAAGAGGTTGAGATCACCGGCACCGTTCGGACCCTACGCGAGGAAGTCCGCACCCACATCGAAGAGCGCTTGCGCGTTCTGGTGGAACAAACCTGCGTTGCGCAAGGCGCCGAGGGGCATCTAGAATACATCCGGATGTACCCTGTCACAGTGAATAATCCCGAAGGAACGCTGCGCGCCGCGCGCGCGGCCCAAGAGGTGGCGGGGGACAAGAATGTCTCGCTCGATATGCCGGCAAGTATGGGTGGCGAGGACTTCTCGTTCATGCTCAACGAAGTGCCGGGTGCGATTATTAACATTGGTAACGGTCCGTCGGCAGGGCTGCACCATCCCGCATATGATTTTAATGATGATGTGATCGCTTGGGGGTGTTCCTATTGGACAACTCTGGTCCGCCAGCGGATGCCATTGGCATGATCCTGCGCATAGTTTTCGACCTTGATGGCACGTTGATCGACAGCGCGCCTGACATTCAGGGGGTGGCGAACACTCTGCTGGCCCCACATGGCGGCCAGATCACATTGGCGCAGACCCATAAGTTCATCGGCAACGGCGTGGCAGTTTTCGTAACGCGGATGTTGGAAGCGTTAGATTTGCCGCAGCAGTTGCACGCTGAAATGGTGCCTGCGTTCAAGGCCGCCTATCTGACGGCTTTTCAACATACCGTGCTTTATCCAAACGTGAACCAAGCACTCGAAGTGCTCAAAGGCAGCGGGCATGTCTTGGGCATCTGCACCAACAAGCCACTTGCACCCTGTATGGCGGTGATGGATCACTTGTCGTTAAGCCCGTTTTTTGAGACCTTCTGGGGCGGTGATAGCTTGCCGGTGTGCAAGCCTGATCCTGCACCGCTTCGCGCCGCATTTGAGGCGCTGGGGCAGGGGCCGTGCGTCTATGTTGGAGACAGCGAAGTTGACGCGCAAACGGCACAGGCCTGTGCTGTCCCGTTCTTGTTGTTTACAGAAGGGTATCGGAAGATGGAGGTTTCAGAAATTCCGCATGCCGCCGCATTCAGCGACTTTTCCGCATTACCTGATCTGGCTAAGCAATACGCTGAATTGCAGTGAAGCCTTCGAACACTGGCGTTCCCTCATAAAGCTTCGGGGTTTGTTTCGCGTCCTTGTGAGAGTTGCGGAAGGCGTCGCTTTTGGTCCAACCGCTAAAGGCATCTTCTGAGGCCCAGACCGTGTGCGAGGCATAGACAATCTTGCCCGCGATTTCTGGTCCCTTGAGCATGTGGAACTCGACAAACCCGTCCATCTTTTTGAGGTGACTGTCCCTTTCAAGCCAGAGGGCTTCAAAAGCGTCAGCGTTTTCGGTGGGAACGGTAAAGCGGTTCATGGCCAGATACATTGCGGTCTCCTTAGGGCTATGGAGCCTAGATAGCACTTTTTGTGCGAACGCATATGCAGCAAAGAATACCCGCCGCACAGTTGACTGCGCGGCAGGTGAGGGTCGGATTATTTCCAGCCAACATCGTTAAAGATTTTTTGAGCTGTTGGCAGGTTCTCTGCCACGGCAGAAAGATCAACGCTGTCAGCCTTGAACTCACCCAGCTTCGCAACGCTTTCGCTCAGCGCGACACCTTCGACCGCTGGGAATTCGTCGTTGCCAGCCGAGAAGTACTGCTGCGCCTGATCGCTGGCGAGGTACTCAAGGAAGGTAATCGCATTCTCGCGGTGCGGCGCATTTGCTGCCACACCTGCACCCGACAGGTTCATGTGCGCGCCTTCAGCTTCTTGCGCCGGGAAAATCCAGCCGATCTGGTCGATGCTCTCGGTCACGCCTGTGACATCGGTGCGCAGCGCGCGGGCGAAATAGTAGGAGTTCGCAATCGAGATATCACACTCGCCCGAAACGAGGCCGCGCAGCTGGTCGGTATCGCCGCCCTGTGGATCGCGGGCGAAGTTGTCGACCATGCCTTGTGCCCAAGCATGTGCCGCTTCTTCACCGTGGTTTTCGATGATCGAGGCCAGCAGCGTTTGCGAATACGTGCTGGAAGAGGACCTGTGGCAGACCATCCCTTTGAATTTAGGATCGGCAAGTGATACATAATCGAGCGGCGGCTCGGTCACGTTGTTCTTGTCATAAAAGATGATCCGCGCGCGCTGGGAAAAGCCGAACCACTGGTTGTCATTGTCCTGCAGGTTGGCGGGAATGCGGTCTTCCAGCACAGCGCTGTCGATGGATTGCAGCACGCCGGCATCTTTCGCGCGCTTTAGGCGCGAGGTGTCCACAGTGATCAGCACGTCAGCGGGAGAGTTTGCACCCTCGGCTTGCATCCGCGCAATCAGCTCGTCCGCCTTACCTTCGATCCGGTTCACCTTGATGCCCGTAGCTTCGGTAAAGTCGGTATAGAGGCGTTCGTCGGTGTCGTAGTGGCGCGACGAGTAAAGATTGACTTCGCCCTCTGCGGTGGCAGCACCGGCACCCGCAATAAGGGCAGCAGCGGCAAAAACGAGGGGGGGAAGGGGGGAGCGGGCCATGATGATTCCTCTTTGGCTTTATTCTGATTGTTTTTGTCAGATACTGAATTTGCATGACCATTGCAATAAACTTGATTGTTTTAGTCGGAATAAAATTGCCGACGAAGTATCAAGCCCAATCGAGCAGCCCGCCCGCGCGATGCTCGATCAAAAGGCGGGGGCGGTCAGAAGGTTGGCACCGCACGCGGGTGGCGGATTGTTCAGCCAAGGCCTTTAGTGCGTCAAAGCTGTGTAACGGCAGGCCCGCCCGCTTTAAGTCTGCCACGAGGTCGGCGCGCGCCAGATTGACGGCGATACCTTCGTCCGTCACCAGAACATCGACATGGCGCCCTTGCGTGGTAACGCAACGCACGTCCCCTACCAGCTTCGCATAGCCACCTCCTCCGAGTCCCGTTGTGACAATGGTCAGCCGCGCGCCTTCGGCGGCGTCCGGATGCCCGCCCGGTCCGCCAATAAGCCTGCCATCGCCACCGATGGTGACATTGACATTGAATTGGCGGTCTATCTCAACCGCGCCGAGCACCATGACATCAAGCCTGTTCACGATCGCATTGCTGTCCAAGGGGTTGGCGTACTGCGAAGCGCTCATGGCATGGTGATCGGGGTTGGTGATGGAGGAAGCAACAGCCGCGCCGTCAAAGCACTGCACATCATGAATACGCTCGAACAGACCTGCGCGTTGCAACTCCACATGCGCGCCGGTGATCCCGCCGGACAGAAAGCTGCCGCGCAGGCCTGATGTCGCCATCGCTTTACCAATAAGTGGCACAGCGGCGAGCGAATAACCCCCCGCACCTGTCTGAAGAGATAACCCGTCGCGCATCAGCCCCGCCGCGGCGATAACCTCGGCGACCCAAGTACCAATCTGATGTGCCTGCGGCGTCTGCGCAGGCAACGTGGTGTCTGAGGCAATGCCGCTCACCTCACCGGGGGTGTCGAACGGCAAGACGGCATCGACCTGATAAGCCGGGATGTCGGTGTGGGGCAGGGGTGATTGGGTGATTTCATGTGCACAAACAACTGTGTGGCAGGCATACCCCGCATCTACTTGCGCATAGCCTAACGGCCCGCAAGGCAGCGCACCGCCACGGCCCGTGCATGCGCCGTTAGCCCGCGCTAGTGAGGCTCCCACAAAGGCCACATCAACACTTAGCAGTCCGGTGCCCAATGCCCGCGCCCGCCCGCCATGGCTTTGCAGCAGGGCGGTGCCGCGCAGCGCGCCTGACAACATTGCAGCGGTCACGGGTCCCTTAGCATAGTCTGTCACGACATCACCGATCACGCCGCTACTCATGTGGGCGGCAAGGGGGGCATGCACCGGAAACAAAGAACTTGGTGCGATGGTCAGCCCGCGCAGGCCCCGCCGTGCGGCCTCATCTAGAACCGCATTCATCAACCTATCGCCGTTGCGGTAGTGATGATGGAACGACAGAACTGCGTCATCACCGATGTCAAAGGCATCAAAAGCCGCTGACAGGTTGCGCAAGTGTTTGTCCGCCTGTGGCGCATTGGAGCGAGGCGCGCGCATCGGCAATGGGGCGACTGGCGCAGATTCCATCGGCCCCAATGGGCTACGCAGCGGGCGCGTCAGGCCTGCTATTCGTTCGCCTTGTGTTTCGAACTCCATCGCTAGAACTGCGCGGTGGCTTGCATGGCAAGCCTCCCCTCCGGCGTCGCGGCAGCAAGCGTGACCTTCTGTCCGTCCTGTCGCGCATGCAGGGTGAAAGGTGCTGTATCAAACAGCGGGCTTGCCGCGCGGAAATCAAAGTTGGCAGGTCGTGCGCCGCCCATCACGCGCTGCGCCAGATCCATCAGCAGCGTAGCGATCAATGGCCCATGTACCACCAGCCCACCATGCCCTTCGACATCGCGCGCATAGTCGCGGTCGTAATGAATACGGTGCCCGTTAAAGGTCAGCGCAGAATAGCGAAACAGCATGACCTCGGAGGGGGTGATCGTCTCATTGTGCTGCCAGTCATCACCTACAGGATCGGTAAGCCGCGGTGGCGTGCCCGACGTAGGGTCTTCGCGGTAGACAATGTCATGCTCTTCACAAAACGCGGTGCTAGCTTCGTTACCGACCTCGTGACGCACGGTGACAAAGCACAGCGCGCCGGAGCGACCTTGCTTGAGCGCTACATCCTTTATCACCGATCTCTTGCGGACCTGTTCGCCGATATGCACATCACCGTTAAACCCAAAGCGCCCGCCGGCCCACATGCGCCGCGGCAAGGCAACGGGAGGCAGAAAGCCGCCCTTGGCAGGATGCCCGTCACGTCCCAGCGCACTCAGCGGGGCAGAGCGAAGAAAGTAAATCCAATGCCACAGCGGCGGCAGCGCAGCACCGACCTCAAGGACAGGCGCGCGATCCAATGTCATCTCCATTAGGTTGGCGGGACCGGGATGCAGGGTATCTTCCAGCATCTCTTCGCGACCAATCCATTGCTGAAGGATATCTGGGTCTTGCGTCGGCTGCATGGGCGCTCCTTTGTATGATGTGACGAGTGTCAGATTTGACGCCGTTGCGGTCAAGCCGAAGAAACCTTAATTGCCGGGCTGCCCTTTGTGCAATGGCGCTCTACATTAGTGTCTAATCAAAAATAGGCTTGCCCGACGCTATGTTGAACAAAATCGAAAATGACGCAATAGATGCCGTGGTCACATGGGTAGACGGCCACAAGCCATCTCATCGGGCTTTGCGTGCGCAATATATGGCACAAAACGGCGCACCTCTGAGCGAAAATGCAAGCAATCCGCACCGTTGGGAATCCAGTGACGAAATCTATTTTTGTCTGCTTTCCATCTATAATCATGCACCTTGGGTACGCCATATCTGGATTGTGGTTGACCACGAAGCCCCCGACTTTTCGCTCCTGCCCAAAGCGCTGAGGGCCAAGCTGCGCATCGCCCGTCATAAAGAGGTATTCGCCGGCTACACAGATGTGCTGCCAACTTTCAACTCGCTCGCTATTGAAAGCATGCTGTGGCGGATCGACGGGCTAAGCGAGCGGTTCATTTATTTCAATGATGACGTCTTCCTGACGGCTCCTTTGAAACCCGAAGATATCTTTGCAGGTGGGCATCCAGTCCTGCGCGGGCAATGGCGCGATTATGCGGCGATGATCGTTGATCGGAACGCGCGGGATGATCCTGCGATGTTCAACCACTTCGTCCAGGTTAACGCAGCCGCCTTGTGCGGTTTCGGCCCCGAACGTGTGTTTGCTGCTGCGCATGTGGTTCATCCGATGCGGCGTAGCGTCATGGCACAGCAGTTTGACAGGCACTGCGCGGCCTTTGAGGGCAATATCGCTGCCCGTTTCCGCAAGCTTGAGCAGTTCTTGCCTCAAGGCTTGCACAACCACGCATGCATCACTGAAGGGCAGGCAGTCTTTGCGCCGGTCACAGATTATTTGCATATCAAGAGCGGTCAGGGCGCATTCGACGCGCCCGAGCTTACGCGCGCCCTTTTGTTGGGGAACGCTTTGGCACAGACACGGTTCTTGTGTGTGAACGACCTACCGCAACTCGAAGCGCTGGTGCCTGACGCCCGAAGCCTGATCGGAGAAGCAATCGGCGGCGGTATGCTTTAACGGGGCTTTCATTGGCAGCGGCAAAGGCTAACAATGGACCGGCACAGCTGGGAGCCGGAATAATGTTTTTGAAGAACGCATGGTATGTCGCTGCGTGGGGCCATGAGGTGACGCACGCACTGCGACAGATCGCGGTGCTGGGTGAAAAGATTTGCGTCTACCGAACGGAAGGTGGCGAAGTCATCGCGCTGGAGGATGCCTGCCCGCACCGCAAACTGCCGCTATCCAAGGGGCGCATCAAAGGCGATAATGTGGAATGCGGCTATCATGGGCTGACCTTCGATTATGCCGGCCGATGCGTTTGGGCGCCGGGGGTGGGGCGCATTCCCTCGGACGCACGCGTTAGACCCTATCCTGTGCACGAGAAGTACGGGCTGGTCTGGATCTGGATGGGCAATGCAGCCATCGCGGATGTGGAAGATATCATCGATATCCCCAACTTTGACGATCCTGAGTGGGGGCTGAACACTGGTGCTGCGATGGGGTTGAACTGCAACTACTTGCTGATGTGTGACAACCTTTTGGATCCGACCCATGTGGCGTGGGTGCATGCAGGCTCGTTCGCCTCGGATGCGACCAAGGACACGCCGCTGCGGGTGACCCGCACCGAGACTGGCGTGATCGTGCACCGCTGGATGATGGATCACGCGCCTGCCCCGTTCTATGCCAAGATCGTGCCGTTTGGGGGCAACTGCGACCGTCTCCAACATTACGAAGTGCGCTATCCGGGACATGCGTTGATCCGCGCGGTGTTTACTCCCGCAGGCACTGGTGGTGTGGATGGGCAGCTATCGGATCAGACGTTTATCATGGACAGCTACAATTTCATGACGCCAGTGTCAGAGCGTGAGACGCGCTATTACTGGTTCCAAATGCGCAATCTGCGCCCCGAAGATAGGGCCCTGTCGCAGATGATGTCCGAAGATGTGCGCAAGGCATTCGAAGAGGACCGCGCGGTGCTGGATGCGGTGCAGATCGGGTTAGAGAGCAAGACATCAGCCCATATTGATCTGGGAATTGATGCAGGTCCGCTGCGCTTTCGCAGGCAGTTGGAGGCGATGATCGCGGAAGAAGCTCTGGTGGACGAAAAGATGCGCTAACCATGCTGGGCGGACGGTGCCCCTTACGGTAGAGGGCACCGTCTTAGCTTCGGTTCTTGCGATCAGGAGGACGTAAACTCGTCATAGGCTTCAAGCGCTTTGGCTCCGAAAGCGATAGACGGACCACCGCCCATATAGCCGATCATTTCCAGCGCCTCACACAGCTCTGCACGGGTGGTGCCAAGGCGCACCAGAGATTTGACGTGAAAGCCGATGCAGCTGTCACAACGGGTGGAGATGGCGATACCAAGGGCGATAAGCTCTTTGGTATTTTCATCCAGCGTGCCGTTCTTTTTGGCCGCTTTGCCCATCGTGTTGAAGCCGGCAAACATATCCGGCGCCTGCTTTTGCAACGCGCCCATCCGCTTCATCGTGTCATCAAGGAACTTGGTCCAGCTCATATCGTCTCCTTTAACGGCTTTCATCTGCGCCCATCTTTCGTTCCAGCCAACGGACAAAGAAGCTGATTGCCAGCACTAGCACGAGGTATTCGAGGATCAGCAGAGAATAGATTTCCAGCGGGCGGTATTCTGTCACCACCAATTCGTTCGCGCGGCGCGTTAGTTCTTGCATCCCGATGACCGAGGCAAAGGCGCTCATCTTCACGATATAGATAAACTGGTTGGCCAGAGGCGGCAGGATGCGTCGGATTGCTTGGGGTAAGATCACGTAGCGCATGGTTTGCGCATACGTTAGGCCGATGGTCTTGGCCGCCTCTGTCTGGCCTCGTGCGATGCTCTGGATGCCAGAGCGGTAAATCTCGGCGGTGAAGGCTGAATCTGACAAAGCCAACGTGATGACTGCGCCCCAGAAGGCGTCAATCCGCACAGAGATGCCCATGGATTGCAGGACAACAGGTAGCCCGTAAAACACCCAGAACAACATGGGCAACAGCGGGATCGCGCGGATGAATTCGATGTAGATACGGCTGGGCAGTCTGATCCAGCGGTTTGCGGACATTCCCGGAAGCACCACCAGCAACCCGATCACCATCGACAACGCCGCCGCGATCACCGACAGCAGGATCGTCGCGCCAAACCCGTTGAGCAAAAAGCTGATGTTCGACCAGCCTTTGGGCGTGGTCGGGTCAATGACATACCAACCCCAGTTACCAGAGCCGCCGCAGCCTGCGAGGAGCGTCAGGCACGTCAGAGCAATTAGATTTTTCATGCGCGCGCTCAATGCTTCAAAATTTGTTTGAGGAAAGTGCGACAGCGCTCTGTCTGAGGGTTCTCGAAGAACGTCGCGGGCGTGCCGGTTTCTACGACCTTCCCGTGGTCCATGAAGACCATCCGGTCGGCGGCACGGCGGGCAAAGCCCATCTCGTGGGTGACCACGATCATTGTCATGCCGCTCTCTGCCAGATCGGTGATGACATCCAACACTTCCGAGATCATCTCGGGGTCCAGCGCTGAAGTTGGCTCATCGAAAAGCATGATCTTCGGCTCCATGCACAAAGATCGTGCGATGGCCACGCGCTGTTGCTGGCCACCTGATAGCGCACCGGGCTTTTTGTCGGCCTGCTCAGGTATCTGGACGCGTTCGAGGTATTTCATGGCGCGCGCTTCGGCGTCTTTACGGCTTAGCCCGCGGGCCTTCATCGGCCCCAGAGTGAGGTTCTGCATAATGGTGAGATGCGGGAACAGATTGAACTGCTGAAAGACCATACCAACTTCGGACCGGATCGCCTCGATTGAGGTGGCATCCCCCATTTTCATACCATCAAACATGATACCCCCGCTGTCGTGGGTTTCCAGCGAGTTGACGCAACGGATCAACGTAGATTTACCCGAACCAGACGGCCCGCAAATCACAATCCGCTCCCCATGCGCGACGGTGAGGTTTACATCTTTGATAGCGTGAAAATCCCCGTACCATTTATTCAGGCCTTTGATATCAATCGCGTTTGTTTGATCTACGTCTGCTTGTTTTGCCATGGATAACTCCCCGTCGGAGATTATAACGAATATGAGAGTTGCCCAATGTGGTGCGGGCGTTAAGTTGCATTACACACTAGATTTATCGCTTTAGCGACCACATAGAACAATCCACTGGGGAAGACACATGAAATTGATTAAATCCATCGCTCTTGCGGCAGGCTTTGCCGCCAGTGTTCTGGCGGGACCGGCGCTGGCGCAATCCGCGCTCAACGAAATTTTGAGCGAAGGGAAGCTGAAGGTCGGCACCACAGGCGATTGGAACCCGATGTCTGTGCGCGACCCAGCGACCAACTCTTTTGTGGGCTACGACATCGACATCATGACACAGCTTGCCGCCGATCTGGGTGTCGAGCTTGAGATGGTGCCGACCGATTGGAAGACGCTGGTGAACGGCGTTGTGGCAGGCAATTACCATATGACCGGCTCTGCCTCGATAAGCCCCGCGCGCCTCAAGGCGGCCGGTTATTCCGACAGCTACATCGCGGTTGAGATGTTCCCCTTCACCACCGAAGACAAGCTGGCGAACTTTGACGGTTGGGACAGCATCAACAAAGATGGTGTGAGGGTCGCGACCACGCTGGGCACCTCGTTTGAGAAGATGGTTAAGGAATGGTTCCCGGAAGCGGAGATCGTTGTGGTCGAAGCCCCCGCGCGCGGCTTTCAGGAAGTGCTGTCGGGCCGGGCGGATGTATTCGTGACATCCAACATCGAAGGTTCCGAACTGCTGCAAAAGTTCCCGAATGTACGTCAGGTCGAAGTTAGCGAAGCGCGCGCACCGACACCAATCGCGATGTTGCTGCCACAGACGGATCAAGTCTGGATCAACTACGTCAACAGTTGGATCGAGCTGAAAAAGACCCAAGGCTTCTTTGAAGAAGTCGCTGCGAAATGGGGCCTTTGAGGCAAATATAAACTTACGACGGGGCGCCTTGAGGCGCCCCTTTTCATTCAAAGCAAAGCCTAACCATGATAGATCAAGACCTCACCCAAGGCCCGCTGACCGGCCATTTCCGCCGCCTTGCGATCCCTGCTGCCATCGGCATGCTGTTCAGCACACTCTACAACGTCGTTGATACCTTCTATGCCGGCTTTTTCGGCACCGAAGCGCAGGCGGGGCTGGCAGTCGGATTTCAGGCTTTCTTTATTCTTGTGGCAATTGGCTTTGGCCTAAGCTCTGCGATGAGCGCGCTTGTCGGTAATGCCAAGGGCCGCAAGGACGCGGCAGAGGCGCGGCATTTGGCAGCCCAAGGCATTGGCCTTGCTGCTATGGCAACCCTAGTGATGATTTCGATTGCAGCTTTCGCAGGACCTTCATTGATTGCCATTGTGTCCGAACCGGGCGGCTACCGCGATGCAGGCCTAGGGTATTTCAGCTGGCTGATTTTCGCGTTGCCGGGTTTCATCATGGGACCCGCGGCCAACGGTATCTTGCAAGCGCGCGGTGATACCCGCACCATGCAGCGCGCTCTTGTCGTGGCCTTTTTTGTGAACGTCGGTCTGAATCCGTTGCTAATGTACGGCATTCCGGGCGTTATCGGCGGGCTTGGGTTTAACGGTATCGCGCTTGCTACGATCCTCAGCCAAAGCGGCGTCGCGATCTTCATCCTGTGGCGCGTCTTTGGCCGTGCGATGATGCAAAACCTCAAATTGTCAGAATTCGTCCCCGTTCCCGCAAAGTATTACGAGATCATAGCCCAAGCTTTTCCCGCCGGCTTTGCCCTGTTGGTAACCTTTTCCAGCGGCTTCATCGTACAATACGCGCTGAAGGATTATGGCGAAGCGGCGCTGGCTGCTTACGGTATCACAATGCGGGTCGAGCAGTTGTTCCTGTTGCCTGCGCTGGGCATTACCATCTCTTTGGTACCGATTGCCGCACAGAACTACGGTGCGGGCAAGAATGACCGCGTGCGCGCCGCTTTCCACCGCTGTTGGATTTTGGGCGTGATCGGCACCTCGCTGGCGTTTCCGTTCTTGTGGTTTGGTGGTGGCTGGGCCGCCCGGGTCTTCTCTGATGACCCCGAGGTGATCCGCATCTCGGCCCTGTTCCTGAAGGTAGAGGCGGCGATCCTCCCCATCTACGTGGTGCTTTTCTCGATCAACTCCTTGTTGCAGGCGCTCAAAAAGGCGGCGTGGACGATGTGGATCGGGATTTACCGCCAGTGGATCGGCATAGCCCTGTTTATCTGGCTATTTGCCTATGTGATTGATGGTGGCCTAACCGGCGTGCGGCTTGGCATCGCGGCAGGGGTTGGCACGGGGCTTTTGCTGTCTCTTTGGATCGGTATGCGCGTCGCGAAAGACCGTATCGGCGGATTGGGACTGCCAGCCTTTTTGACAAAGGCCTGAAGAGTGACCCAAGCGGCGTAAATTGCGCCGCTTGGGTAGCCGTCCTAAAGACCCAGCTTCCCCAACATCGCCGCAATGATCTGTGCGTGCACTGCGGCACGGTCGGTACCTTCGGGGTCTGTGCACACCGGATCGTCGTTCTCTTCTTTCAGGATTGCGGCGCCCTGCGGTTTGCACAGCGGCAGTACTGAAAAATGCGCCGCAGGAGCGATGCGGATGACATCGGCCTGTGGGACCACAGTAGGCAAACCCGCGATGTCGAAGTCAGTTGCGAGCAGGCGGCTCTCTCCCTCGCCCAAAGACATCAGGGTAATGTCACCAACCAGACCGGCACTATCTTCCGCTGTGATGCCCCAGATCAGACCGGGGTCCATAGCAAAAACGGACGTGATCCGTGGATCATGGTAGTCCGCGTTCCACTGCGCCTCCGGCACCTCTGTAAGGCCAGCATTCCCGCGCAACAGGTCGGCGCAATGGCTGGACGCTGCACCATAAGCCTCACAATGCGCAACATAGCCTGCGTGGTTCCCGTTCAAGCCGCCGAGCGATAGCGCCGTCCAACCGCCATAGGAAAAGCCGGCCGCCATGATCTGGAGGGGGTCAATCCGGGCACGCAGGTCCGGATCAGCCAGCACAGTATCAAGGGCAAGGCGCATGTCTTGCGCGCGGGTCCAATGCTTAAGCCCTGCTCCCAGATCAAGGTCACCCCAAGTGGAGTTCGGGTGGTTCACCGCAACCACAATCGCGCCGCGTTCCGCGAGGGCTGTTGAAAGCCAACCAAGCGAGCGGATATGCCCGCCCATCCCGTGGCTAAGCAGCACCAGCGGGCGCTTGCCCTCTGCCATCTTCGCATCTTTGAGAACCGCCACTCCTTCGAATACTGGATTTTCGGCATAGGTTTCTGCGTTTCCACCACCGGCAGAAGGATAGTAAAGCGCGCCAGTCAGGCTCCGGCCATGGTGCGGCGCATCGAGGGTCATTTCACGCACGCCGGCCGGATCGGCACCAGCGGTAGAGCCCATCAGCATCAGAGCGAAAGCGGTTTTAGGTAGCAGGTTCATGTCAGTCTCCATTGGTTGAAATATGATGACCGATTGATGTGGAAAACCGCGCTGACCCGCGTCCTGAATCCTGTTTGAGGTCGCCAAGATCGCGTTTTAGGACCATCTTTCTTTAGACACTGGTCGAAAGGACCTTCATGCTCAGCCTACCAATTCCAATGATCAGCGCCCTTGTTCTAGGCTGTCTGCTGCTGCGCCTCTGGATCGTGGATGAACGCCACGGCCCGCTTGCGACGCTACTGGCGCTTTGTGCGTTTCAGGGGCTGATCATCTCGTTGGCTCAGCACTAAAACGTGTCGTGGGCACGTCCCGTGCAACCTGTGACAGCCAGCCTGATCTCGCCAATGGCGTGGGTTGCGTTTCAAGCGACCGCGGTGCGAAAACTTATGCCGCACGATGGGGTGCATCTGATTGGACCAGTTGCCGTAGTGGCGGTCATGTTTGTGCAGCCGCAACAGCTTGATTTTCTGATTCCGGCTATGGTCTGGCTATTGTCTGGCACTGCCTGAAAGGCGCGGATGCCCTGCCTAGGATGCGTCTGGAGGCGGGCGACATGCCGGGTCTGATCTGGCAGATTATCGTTTGGGCCTTGGTAGCCTCGGCGCTAAGCGACGGATTGATCGTTTTGGCACAGATCATGGGCGCGGGGTATCTACAGCCGTGGATCATCAGCATTGCCTCCAGCACAACGCTGGTTGTGATTGGCGCGCTCGCCGTCTCGGGTGCGCTTGGGTCAGGCGTGCCTGATCCCGAAGGGACCACCGCCCCGCGTGAAGCGGACGCTTTGGACGCGCAGATCATGGCGCAGCTTGAGGCTCTGATGGCGCAGACCCAACCTTACCTGAACCCCGACCTCACCATGTCACAACTGTCGCGTCGGTTGCGGGTGCCTGTGAAGCAACTGTCAGGTGCGATCAACCGTGTGACCGGCGATAATGTCTCGCGCTATATTAATGCCGCGCGCATTGCGGCGGCGCAAAAGGCGTTGCTGGCGGGAGAGAACGTCACCTCCGCAATGCTGGGTTCTGGCTTCAACACCAAATCCAACTTCAACCGCGAGTTTTTGCGTGTCGCAGGCGCCAGCCCCAGTGACTGGGTGGCACAGCAGCCCGGTTAAAGCGCGGATTTCATTGCAGTCAGCAAAGCGTGGTGCAAGCTCGCCGCTGAGGCGCGGGGGCCAAGGATGCGCAGGTGATCTTTCAGATCAAGACGCAAGACGTAAACGCCAAGGTGATGAATCGCAGTGCGGGTTGCATCGCCCGTGATCATGGCGCGGATATTGATGTTACAGCACAGCTCCATCACCGCTTCGACACCGTCGCCGTGCATGTCAAAGCAAACCCAAGCATCAGATTGTTCGGTAATGGATGCGGTGGCACCGAACCGCTCCTTTAGGCGGTCGGGCAAGTCTTCATGCGTGGCATAAGGTGCACTGACCATCCATTGATCAGGGGCCCATCAAGAACGCGGCTTCAGGGTCGTGGATGACAGCGCGGCTCGGACCGGGGGCGTCTTCCTTCAACAGCGTTTCCAGATGCGCGCGGCAGGCGGTCTCTTGCCCGCGCCGCGCTGCTACAGAAGCCAGAGCAAGGTCAGCGAGTTCGGTCAGGGTAACGCCGCCATGAGTGTCTTCGCGCGCAGTGATAGCGGTAAGCGGGGCAAGTTCATGCACATTGGCGTTCTCCTTCTGGATTGATGAAATCCGGCGAGACAACCTCGACCTCGACCTCGACCTCGACGGTGAGATCGGTCAACGGTGAGACAAGGCGCAAGCGTACGCCCATGCGCCCCAGTCCGAGGTTGAGCGCGGTTGTGGTCCCGTTAAGCTCATTACCCGTAGCATGGCCTTTTTCGATCCGCATCACGCCCAATGCTTCGGTGCCCTAGGGTGTGACTTTAAATTCCTCACCGCCCGTCATAAGGCGCTGCATCAGCGCGTCCCCATACCGCGAAGGGACCGCGATTTCGAACGCAAGCACGCCTGAGAAGGAAATGCGAAACAGCCGCGCGCGCAGGCCGCCACAAACGGTAACACTTCGTTGCTGATGTCAAAAGCAGGATCAACGATCTTTTGCAGCAGACGGCGGCTGCTGGGACCGGCAACTGTGTATTGCGCCCACCCTTCGGTGGTAGAGATCAGCTGAACATCTGCATCGGGCATCAGGCACTTACGCACGAATTCCATATGCTGGTAGACCTTCGCGGCATTGGCGGTTGTGGTCGTGACAAGTAAATCATCCTCGGCCAGTCGCGCAGCGGTGCCGTCATCCATCACGATCCCGTCCTTGCGCAACATCAAGCCATAGCGGGTCCGATCGACGGCCAGCTTAGCAAAACCGTTGCAGTATATTTTATTCAGGAAAATCGCGGCATCCGTGCCTTGCACGTCGATTTTGGACAAAGTCGTGCAATCGCACACGCCAACGCTGTTGCGCCACGCTTGCACTTCGCGGTCCACGCTCTGACGCCAGTTGCCGACCTCGACGAATACAGCGCCGCGCTCAACCGCCCAATGATGCGATGGGGTGAGGGGTGTGAGATGGAATTCTTTCCCCCGCATCCGGCCGCCGAATGTGCCAATGGCGGTGGGGGTATAGGGTGGGCGGAAAATGGTGGTGCCGACCTGCGGGATGGCCTTGCCTGCCAGCTCTGCCGTGATGGCAAGGCCAAGCACGCTGGATGTTTTGCGCTGATCCATGGCCATGCCCAACGTTGTGTATCGCTTGAGGTGTTCAACGGAACGGAACCATCTCCTGATGGCTAAGCTTCAAATCCTTGACGGTGACATCGTTCTGCTGGTCCAACTTAGCGCGAGAGGCCCCTGCGGCGACCCAGAAGGGCGTTTTCTCAATAGGGGCATCTTCGGCATGTGGGATCTCCGCAGCCTTGATGCCGAACATCTGTGCCCCCGTATGCGCGCCAGAGGACAACGCGGCATGGGTGGAGAACGCACTTTGTGCGGCCCCTGCGACAGCCATGCCTAGTGGCAAGCCGTGTCCGGGCAAGAACGCGGCATGGCTATCATCCCAGGTGGGGCGTCCGCGCTGGTGGCAGGTCAGATGCACGTTGGGGTTCCATCCGCCAGAGACGCCCAAGGCAGCACACTCCACCGTGCGGGTGCTACCATCGGCAAGCTTCATGTCGATAAAGGTGAGGCCAAGGCGGCCCTTGCTGTCGACCACCTGCGCGCCACGCAGCACTTGATAGTCGGGGCTCAGCGGTGCATCGGCGCAGGTATCGATCACGGCGGCGATGGGGACGCCGCTGGCGCGCAGGTCAGAAGCGGTGCGGTGCCCGTCTGCCTTTTTGGTAAAGATCGCGACGCGCTGGGCAGGGGTGGCGGGATAGCGGTTGACGTATGTGCGCAGCGCCGAGGCGAGCATGATCCCGGGTCTGTCTTTGTTGTCAAAGGCGATGGGGCGCTCGGTGGCACTGGCGCAAAGCAGGGTCTGCTGAGCGTAGAAGCGCCACAATATCTGGCGCGGTTTGTTTGCGTCCGGAGTTGGGATGTGGTCGCTCACGCGCTTCACCGCACCGTAGATGCCGTGGTCAAGCGCCGATCACAGTGGCGCGCGTGTTCGGCTCACACCGCGCGCCTTCGCGCATCTCAACAAAGGCGCTAAACTCTTCGGAGCCGGCCGTGCGCGGGCCGCGCGGACGGTGGTATTTGAATGAACGGCCCATGAGTCGGACATCATTTGCCAGCAATGCAGAGGCTAGGCTCAGGACGCATAACCAGAATATGACGGTTGCTGCGAGAGCGATGGCGGACAAGAATACCTTCGGGCATCTGTCGTAGCGGGTAGCCACG
>NZ_JBALVJ010000161.1:0-3163 GCF_036961165.1 Sulfitobacter sp.
TTCGGGTTGGATACATCTTAGCACGCTGTCCAATTTTGCCGGACCACTTCAGTAGGGCGCACCAGCACTGCGATTGATCGTGTCTGTCAGGGTATAGGGGTCGCGCCATTGCCCAAAATGGCGATCAAGGAGCTGTCGGAAAACATTGCCTGTTGGCGGCCATTGACCGGCCCACTGGTTTCACGCTCGATAGGAGTGCTGTCACGTGTCGCTCAAGCAGACACGGCTGCGACACGTGCAATGAAAGAGGCGATCACTCGCGCGGTAGCTGATAGAGGCTGAAAGTGAAATCTCCGGTTTTCGGACAATAAACTACTTTGTTTCGTTCTTTCAGTGTGGGACCGTTAAGGTGCGCCAAAGACCTGAGATGCGTGTGGTTCCAGTGTATTTGCGCTCTAGCGATGCTACATGAAAATTGGTCACTCCCGCAGGGGCATGATCTTTTTGCGAAAAACCAAAATAATGTTTTGCGTAAGCTGCAGTTTTCACCCTGTTTGTAACAGTGATTTTAAATCAGGTCATGCTTTGGCGGTGAGCAGCCCCACTTGAGTGATCCAATTTGAAAGTTAATGTATGTTTGGCTTTGGTCCATAAGGACGTTGGCTTCAGGCGCTGGCGGGCGGTAGCCCAATGCACTTTGGGGGCGCTTGGTCTTGAGCCTCCCCCTTTGAAGTGGTCCGCCCCTATAGTTAGGAAGGCGGAGGAACAGAGATGGCCATTAAGAGATCCAAGGCGGAAGAGATTGTATTGAAATTACGGCAGGTTGAAGTTTTGATGGTGCAAAGCATGCCCCGGATTGATGCGATCCGGCAGATCAGCGTGATTGAACAAACCTATTATCGTTGGAAGAAGAAGTACGGCGGAATGCACTGCCCGGCAGGGTTATGCGCAGCATGATCCTGAGAGGGGCACAAAGCAGCTCAAGAAACTGAAGCGGCTGCAGAAAGAGAATGAGCGCCTTCGACGGGCAGTTTTTGGCCTGACATTGGGCAAGCTGACCTTGAAGGAAGCCGCATCGGGAAGCGTCTAAGCCCTTCGCGCCTGCATTGACCTTGTGCGTAGTCAGTTCAAGGTTTCTGAGCGACGGGTTTGTCGCGTTGGCATCCTGGCCTCCTTTGACTTTTCCGAGGCTTAGACGAACCTCATGTCTTGAGGCTGTAGCAAGTTACATTTCTTTCGAACCTATGCTGTGATGGGCGCGAAGGATCTCGTTTCCGCCATGTGCTATTGTTGACTGCGACACCACGTCTCGGCAACCCGGAATGGGTAAGGACAATCCTTGGAATTATTGAACCGGATCGGACAGAGATTGCGTCCAGACTGGATCAAGAACCACTGGGATATCTGGCGGATGCTGCAGCAGCACAGGAACGGGCGTCGGCTGGCGATCTGGAACCAGAAGCTTCCCGTTACATTGCATCTCTAAATCGAAGGATGCTGCGCCAAACTCGAGAGGCATTGCCCGACGTAGGCCCCCGACGTAGAAGCATCACGCGCGTTGCAGTGCCCAACGAGGCCGAACTGCCTCGCGTAAACTTGGCAAGCGCGAACCTTACGCATGAGGCGGTGGATATTGCAACCCGCGTTGAAGGGCCTCCATGGCAACAATCAAGGCAGCTATTTTGGGCACGCGATACCGGGCGGGACGCTGTGCGCCATAAAACTTTTCTGAATTTTCCGATATGCAAGGACTTTGTTGCACAAATCTGCCTGAGGTCGTCCTTCCCTTTACCCCTGACGAATTTAGCCTACAGCCTCTGTTTTAGGAATGCCAAGTGCTGTGAAACCGTTGAGGATGGCGGCACGGATTTGGGTCTCCGCGACCTGCCGATCGAAATCACGCGCGGAGAGGCGCTGACCAAGCAGTTTGACGCAAGGCATCTTTGTTTCGACGCGGCTTCGGCGGTGATACTCGGTCACTTGCCGCCACAATGCGCGACCGGGGTACTTTGAGGATCAAACCGCTTCATTTCGCGCCCTGGCTCCGGGCGTGTTAGGCTTCCATAACTTCGCCTTTTTGCGCGGTGGAATGACAGCGTGGGCATTGCGGGATGCGATCGCGTCGTGGCATTTGCGCGTTTCATAAGCCCCATCCCCGGTGACACTGCCAATCTCTTGGTCCGGCGGGATCTGATCAAGTAGGTCAGGTCACATGGGGGCGTCCATTGCCCGGCAGGCGATTTGCAAAAAAAATCTGCCGAGAGGGGCCGATGCTGTTTCTCGTTACTTCGACGGCACGTATCTCCAGTGTCTGCTCATCGATAGCTCCTCTCGGCAGCACATGCTTGCATGTGTGAGAGGGATGCTTACGGGCGTTCCACTCTCCTTCGCCCTCAGCCTTGATACCGCTACTGTCTATCAAAAGGTGCAGGGGCCCGGACGAGCCCCGGAATGGCAACGGACAACGTTCTCTGCCCCCTCTCACACATGCTATGGATGTGTGAGAGGGCAATGGTCGACACAAGGTGCTGAACTCTGACACTGACCAGTGCGGCCCGGCTAAGGTCCCCTCATGCCACAAGCTTGCGCCTCCCACCTCATCCCTTCATCAAACCAGATCGATAGTGAGCCGCGCTGCTTTAGGGCTTGGTTGTAGTCTGGCCAATTCTTGGTCTTGTAAGTCGTCGGTATCCAGTTACTCATAGCCGCCAGCCATCATGCTGGATTCATAAGGTGAATCCTATCAGACTATTTGTGCAACAAAGCCGACCTGGCTACTACCATGTTCAGCGACTTTCGGAAGTTGTGGCGATGAGCCCAGTCTGTTGAAAACGGGCGCTCGGCATCCCGTGCGGGTGATGAATGCCCGTTTTTAACAAGGTTCGGAAATTGTGGAAAATGGGGTGAAGAAGAGCGCATTGCGGGGTGAAAAAAGGCGAGCTAAGCCGTGCGACTTCGAGCATCCGATCTGCTTATTGAGGACAAGGGGCGATTATTTATCTCTTGGTAGTTTGTTCCATTCCAGATCGACCTTTCATGCAACGCAGGTCTAAAGAGCGCACATAATCATTTGCGGACGGTCGCACTGATACCCCCCCCTATGAGGGTCGCATCGTGCACTAAGGGCGGAAAGCAGACTCTCGCTGCGGTTTGCCCAAAGGTCCGCTAAGCGGGGCGGTCTCAACTGATCGACGCAACACATGCATTGAAACGCTCTGCGGGA
>NZ_JBALVJ010000042.1:0-34946 GCF_036961165.1 Sulfitobacter sp.
TCCTTTGTTGCCGTAAATGCTATCAAAGGAGCGGCATCAAACCGCGACAGGTCCAGAAGGCCGCAGCCGTAGCCGTTATCTCAACACGCTCCTGCTTCAGCTGATCAACGAGCGGTGGATCGACGGATATTGCGCGCTCTGGGGAAACGATGTGAATGGTCACTCCCAACGGATCGAAAACTGGCCGCTCTGGCAACCTCAATCGCTGGTCAAAAGGGTCACATGCGTATCGCCAAATTTGCGGCGATCGATCCGAGTGAACCCGTCCGGTGCATCCATTGGCGTGCTTTCTTCCCAGACAACGGTCGCCCCCTGAGCCAGCCAGCCCCCCTTCAGCGCCGCAGCCAGAGCCTGCTGCCCGATGCCCTTACCATAGGGGGGATCAAGGAAAACCAGGTCGAACGGGGCCGCGTTCCACACGCCCAGCGTAATGGCATTACTGCGCATCAGGTGAACGTACTCTTCCACACGTAGTTTTTTGACATTCTCGCCAATGAGCTTTTGTGCCGCGCGACCGTTTTCGACGAACACCACCTCACGCGCACCGCGCGACAGCGCCTCAAGCCCCAACGCGCCGGTCCCTGCAAACAGATCCAGCACCCGCGCGCCATTGATAACGTTCAGGTGTGTCAGCATGGAAAACAGGCTTTCGCGCACGCGGTCAGAGGTGGGGCGCAAATGCGCTACCGCATCGCCCGCGCCCACTTCGGCCAGTTTAGTCGCGCGAAATTTGCCGGATATAATCCTCACGTTTTCAACAACGCTTTTAGGTCAGTTTCCGCATCTACCACCACTTCAGCAGCTGGTGACTTGCCGCTTTCGATCAGCCGTTTGCCAACCATATATCCGCGCGGATCATTGGCGGCATCCACGGCCAGCAATGTCTCACCCAGATAGTACCAGAATGACACGGGCCCCGGCGCGGCGCCGCGTGTCACCACCCTATCGTAGCCTGTGTTCAATCCGGCAATCTGCAGTTTAACGTCATACTGGTCCGACCAGAACCACGGCTTCGCGACATAGTCTTTTTCCGCGCCCATCAGGTTTTCCGCGACAACTTCGGCCTGCTCGATCGCGTTTGGCACGCTCTCTAGCCTGATCCGGTTGCCGCGATACGGGAAGGAGGCGCAATCGCCGGCCGCCCAGACATGCGGCACACTGGTTCGCCCCTGCGCATCAACGGCGATACCATTATCCAAGGCAATCCCCGCCGCCTCGGCCAGCGCAGTGGCCGGTGCCACGCCCACGCCAACGATAACAAAATCGACTTCCAGTTCGGTTCCGTCGGTCAGGACAGCGCCGCTCACGGCCCCTTCGCCCGTCAACCGCTCCAGCCCGACACCCTCACGCAAGTCAACGCCGTGGCTTTTATGCAGGTTGCGGAAAAATTCCGAAGTCTCCGGCGCGGCGACCCGCTGCAAGATGCGGGGTGCCATTTCGACCAATGTCACGTCCAGCCCCAACTTGGCCGCGACCGAAGCCGCCTCAAGCCCGATGTATCCACCACCAACGATCAACACACGCGCGCCCGTGACAAAGCGCGGCGCCATCGCATCCACATCAGCAAGACCGCGCACCACATGCACATCGTTCAACGCGCCGCCGATAGCCGCAGGCAGCCGGTGGGGAACCGAACCTGTGACCAACACAAGATTATCATAAGTCAACATGCCGCCGTTCACAGCGATTTGCTTATTGGCCGTATCAATCGCATCCACCTGCGCATCCAGCATCAGATCGATCCCCTGCTCGGCGTAGAAACTCAGGGGGCGCAGATACAGTCGCTCAAGCGCCATGTCCCCCATCAAATAGGCCTTAGACAGCGGAGGCCGTTGGTAAGGCGGCTGCGGCTCTGCGCCGATCAGCGTGATCTTTCCGTCAAATCCGGCAATGCGCAATTTGACCACACAAGAAGACCCTGCCTGCCCCGCTCCGACAACTACGATATGGCGCATGGATAATCTCCCTTGAAGCACTGGCCCTGCCCGTTTCCAGACCCTATATCTGCGATAAGGACAAACGCAATCACATGAAAGGTGAGCAAATGCCGATTTCACAAGGTGACACACTGCCCGACGCCACGCTGGTACAGATGGGTGCCGAAGGCCCCATGCCAGTCAAAATGAGCGACAAGACCAAAGGCCGTAAGGTTGTGGTGTTTGCTGTCCCCGGTGCGTTTACGCCTACATGCCACTCAGCGCACGTGCCCAGCTTTGTGCGGACCAAAGGTCAGTTTGACGCCAAAGGCGTAGACGAAATCATCTGCGTCTCCTGCAACGATCCCTTCGTGATGCAGGCATGGGGCGAAGCGACTGGCGCGACTGAAGCCGGTATCACGATGCTGGCCGATGCATCCTCCGAATTCACCAAAGCTTTGGGTATGGACTTTGACGCCGCCCCTGTCGGCCTTGTGGCCCGCTCCAAGCGGTACGCGATGCTGGTTGAAGACAACAAGGTAACGCTATTCCAGCCGGAAGAGAACTCCGGCGTTTGCGACATCTCCGGTGGTGAAAGCCTTCTCGACAACATGTAGAACGATAAAGGGCCGCAGTTAATGCGGCCCTTTTTACATTAACCGAAATTATCTCCGTAAGTTCCGGTGGCGGCCTTAGCCAGCTTTTGCCTGATAAATCGTCCGTGTCGGGAACGGGATATCCACACCAGCTGTGTCCAACGCTTCTTTGACCTTGCGGGTCATATCTGCGCGGAAGGCGAAATACTCGGATGCATCGCACCAGACACGCACCAGAAAATCAACCGAGCTATCACCAAGATTTGTGACCTGAATGAACGGTTCAGGGTCTGCATGCGCGCGCGCATCTGCCATAATTGTTTCGCGGATAATCTCTTCGGCTTGTTTGAGGTTCGCCCCATAGCCAACACCAAACGTCCACTCGGCACGACGTGTGTCGTTGATTGAGTAGTTCGTGATGATGTTTCCCCAGACTTCGGAGTTCGGCACGATCACCTGAACATTGCTAAGATTAGCCAGTTCAGTAAAATTGAGATTGATCGCTTTCACTGTGCCCATCACATCTGCGACTTCGACAAAATCGCCAATCTTGATAGGACGGAACAAGATGAGCATGACACCCGCCGCAACGTTGGACAGTGTACCTTGCAGCGCCAAACCAATTGCCAGACCTGCCGCACCGATCACTGCCACAACAGATGTTGTCTGCACACCGAACGTATTAAGCACGAACAGGACGGTGAAGCCCATCACGACATAGCGCACGATCGAGGCCAAAAACTCGAACAGCATGTCATCCAGATGCCGATTCTTTTTGCTAAGTCGAATAATCCGCCGTTGTAGCCATGCGGATATCATCCAGCCGATAAACAGGATCGCCACAGCACCCAATACCGAACCAGCAGCTGATGCGAGAAATTCGATGGTCAGTAGATCTGCAAAGGTTTTGCCGTTCCAGATTTCAGTCTGCATTAAATTGTCGAAAGTTTCCATCGTCTCACAGTCCGTCCATCTTGCGTGCCAGTTTCGCGTCAAGGGCGCTCAGCCCGTCTACGTCATGCGTAGTCAGCGTTACCGTGACCTTGTTGTAAGTGTTCTGCCACTCGGGATGGTGATCCCATTTTTCTGCCCAGAATGCCGCCCGAGTCATCCAGCCAAAGGCATCGGCGAAATCGTTAAACTTAAATGTCTTAACAATCGCGTCCCGGTCTTCGACCATGGCCCAGCCGTTGGTCAACAACGGGTTCAATAGCGCCCCGCGGGTCTCTGCACTTAATTTTTCTGTCATTCTTGTTCCTCAACTTCTGTTCTTTTGAAGGGGCCGTACTCGGTCAGCACCTCTATTTCTTCTTCTACCGCGGCGCGCTCTGCCTCCAGATAGTCACCCACAGCTCGCGCAAAACCCGGATCACGCATCCAATGCAGCGACCACGTAGGCGTCGGCAGATAGCCACGCGCCAGCTTATGTTCGCCCTGAGCGCCTGCCTCCACTGTTCCCAGCCCCATCGCAATCGCGATATCTATGGCCTGATAGTAGCACAACTCAAAATGCAGGCATGAATGGTGCTCAATGCAGCCCCAATACCTGCCGTACAACTTATCAGCGCCGATAAAGTTCATAGCACCGGCAACCCAGCGGCCCTCGCGCTGCGCCAGCACCAGCGCCATGTCATCGCGCAGCACGTCTTGAGCGATGTCGAAAAAGCGCCGCGTCAGGTAAGGCTGGCCCCATTTGCGCGCCCCTGTATCCTGATAAAAGACCCAGAAGGCGTCCCAGTGCTCAGGGCGCAGATCATCGCCGGTGAATGTCTCAATGGTGCCGCCGAAAGCTTGTGCCGTCGCGCGTTCCTTACGCATATTCTTGCGCTTGCGCGAACTGAGCGTGTCCAGAAACGCGTTAAAATCAGGATAGCCTTGATTGCGCCAATGGAACTGCTGGCTCTTGCGCGCCATCAGACCGAATTCTTGCGCGCGGGCCGCCTCCTCAGTGGTACAGAACGTCACGTGGAGTGAACTGAGGCCGTTGTTCTCTGTCAATTGCACCGCCCCCTGAACCAAGGCGCCAAAGCCCGCATTTTCAAACCCCGGTCGGGTCAAGAAACGCCGCCCCGTGGCGGGGGTATGCGGGACCGCGATCTGCAACTTGGGGTAATATCGTCCACCCGCCTGCTCATAGGCATGGGCCCAAGAGTGGTCAAAAATGTATTCACCCTGACTGTGGGACTTGGCATAAAGCGGGGCGACCGCGACAATCTGGCCCTCGATACGGGCCGTCAGGTACTGCGGTTGCCACCCCGTGCCGGGACCGACGCTCCCGCTGTCCTCCAGCGCCTTCAAAAACCGGTGCGTGGTAAACGGGTCATTCGGACGCCCACCGTCCACAGCTTCGGGACAGGCGCAGGCATCCCATTCAGCAGCGTCAATCTCTGACAGCGATCCAATGATCCTGATCTCTACCTCTTGGGCGTTCATGTGGATATTCCTGTTGCTGCTCCGCCCTTAAAGGTGGCACGCGCGAAAGGATGTTCAAGCGCCCAATGCGGCGTGGTACTTCTCGAACGTGATGTTATCGGCCACCTGCCGCGCTTGCGCCTCTTGTTCGGCACTGCGGACAGTCCAACAACAGATCATAGCACCGGCAGCCTTAAGCTCCGCCACTCTCGGCCGATCCAGATCGGTCACCTCATGGCTGATGAAAGACGCGCCTACACGGTCATAATCGGGAATAGCGCGCAGTTCCGCGCAGACGGCTTCGGATAGCGGCCAATCCTCCGGCAGATAGGCCGAAGTTGTCAGCCCGCGCGGGACGTGAGGGACCAACACCTGCATCGCGGCCACGGAATGTGGATTGAACGACATGACGGCGATCTCTCCGACGTAGCCGGCCAAGGCGTCAGCGGTCGCACGCTCCAACGCCCCCACCGAGGCACCCATCGCGCCATCCTGATCTTTCAGCTCGATCAGCAACGGCACCTTCCCGGCGACCAGCGCCAATACCTCAGGCAGATCCGGGATGCCTTCGTTGCCACCGCGCAGGGCAGTGGCCTTCAGTTCATCCGAGTTGAACAGTTGCACCGCGCCCTGCTTTTCGGTCAGACGCTCGAGATGGTAGTCGTGAAACACCATCGCCGCGCCATCGCCGCTAAGCTGCACATCTATCTCAATGCCATACCCAGCCTCAATCGCCGCGCGGATAGCCGCGCGGGAGTTTTCAGGCCGACCATCTGTGACATCATGCAACGCGCGATGCGCCAACGGTACGGTGGCAAAGCTGCGGGGCAGTATCGGCGTCGTCATGATATTTCGAAGATGCCTTCGATTTCGACAGCGACGCCCAGAGGCAAAGCACCCGCAGAGACGGCTGAGCGTGCGTGACGACCGACATCGCCCAATGCCTCAACCAGAAAATCGGAGCACCCGTTGACCACCTTTGGTTGGTCGGTGAATTCTTTGGTCGAATTCACAAAGCCAGTCAGCTTAACAACCTGCTTGAGTCGACCAAGATCGCCGCCACAGGCCGCTTTGACCTGAGCGAGCAATTGCAACGCGCAGGTTTTGGCGGCAGCAGCGCCGTCCTCAACACTCATATCATCGCCCAGAACGCCCGTGATCAACCCGCCGTCGTTGCGCGAAATCTGGCCTGACACATACAGCGTGTTCCCAACCTGTACGAAGGGCACATAGTTGGCCGCAGGTGCCGCGGCGTCTGGCAGGGTGATCCCCAGATCGGTCAAGCGTTGTTCGATGCTCATGATGATATTCCTTTTGATCGGTTGAGTTGCGCAGACGCTAGCGCCGTTGATCGCTCTGCGAAAGACCCTGTATCAGCTTTCGCGCCACGACTTGATGAAATAATCTGTCACCGGCTTGAGCAGGTATGTCAGAGGCGAGCGATCACCGGTTTTGATGAATGCATCCACTGGCATACCGGGCAGCAGGATCGTTCCTTTGGGAAGCCGTTCCATCTCACCCGGCGATAGCGTGATCTCGGCCCGGAAATAGCTGCCACCCGTAACCTCATCTGTCAGCGCGTCAGCCGAGATGAGCATCACGCGACCTTTAAGTTCAGGCGTCGTCCGTTGATCAAGCGAAGACAGTCGCAAGTTCACTTCCTGCCCGACCGAGATTTCATCAACATTGGTCGGCATGACTTGTGCCGCAATCACCAGCGGGCGGTCTTGTGGAACCAGAAACATCAGCGGCTCTGCGGCACGGATCACCGAGCGGGGCGTGGTGACCTGCATGGAATAGACAATGCCAGAGACAGGCGCGCGGATATCCAACCGGTCGATCTGTGAGAGCAGCGCACGGCGTTGCTCGACCAAAGAAAGCTCGCGGTAGCGAATTTCGCGCAACTGTGTGATCGCTTCTTCACGTCCCGATGTGCCCAGCTTCAACTCGACGATCTCGATCTCTGTGATCCGGCCCTCAGCCTGCGCACGCGCGGCGATGAGACGGCCAATTTCACCAGTCAGGCTCGCCTTCTCCTGCTGCAAACGCAGCACCGACGCCGCCTGCGCCAAACCGTCATCCAATAGCTTTTGCTGGTTCACCAACTGCGGCTCAATCAGTTCCAACTGTGCGGCAAGCGACGTTTCCTGCGCGCGTATGCCCTTTATCTGGTCCTCGATCTGGTTGCGCTGTTTGCCCAATTGTTCAATCTCGCGGTCGACACTGTCACGGCGCGCATCAAAGAGATTGCGCTGACCGTCCATCAGTTCCAGAGCATCCGCGTTTATCGTGCTTGCCAGTATCAGCGCTTTTGGGAATGCGACGGTGTCGGTCTCGTCGCGCTGCGCCTCAAGACGGCCCCGCCGCGCCATTAGTTCAAACAGTTGCCCTTCGATCAGGGTCAACTCTGAGCGGGATTGCTCGGGATCAAGCTGCAACAACAGATCACCAGCCTTAACCAGATCCCCCTCATCCACCAGAATTTCCGCGATTGTGCCACCCGTGTCATGCTGGACAACCTGACGGTTGCGATCCACTTCGATACGGCCAGATGCAACAATAGCGCCCGCGATGTTGGACATAACGGACCACGCACCGAAACCTCCGACCAGCACAGCAAGCCCAAGAAACCCGATCAATACAGGGCGGGTAGCGCTCCATTTTTTGGTAGTGCTCATGTTACGCCGCCTTCACCTTTAGGTGCTTTTTGAATTTCCTGATGGTTCTTTACCATCTCTTTAAGCACTTCATCCTTCGGACCGAAGGCCATCCGCACACCGCCGTCCAGCACTAAGAGCGTGTCACACTCCTGAATAGCGGCAGGTCGGTGAGCCATGATCAGCACAGAGCGCCCCGTAGCCTTCATCCCCCTGATCGCCTGATTGAGCGCCTGAGAACCCGTGTTGTCCAGATTCGAGTTCGGCTCATCAAGCACCAGAATAACCGGATCATCATAGAGCGCCCTTGCAAGGCCGATCCGCTGCATCTGCCCGCCTGACAGCCGCACCTGACCGGAGAGGATCATGGTGTCATATCCGTCGGGCAGTTCAAGGATCATCTCATGCGCAGCGGCCATCTTCGCGGCGGCGACAACCTTTGCATCATCCGGCGTATCTGCCAAACGCGCAATATTCTGCGCGATCGTGCCATCAAACAGCGACACGCGCTGCGGCAGATAGCCGATGTGCCGGCCCAATGTTTCGCTGCCGTAGTGTTCAAGCGCGGCACCATCCAGACGAACCGATCCGCCCGCCGGACGCCAAACGCCCGTTAACGTACGCGCCAGAGTGGACTTGCCCGCACCGGACGGACCAATCACCCCGACTGCCTGCCCCGGCTCTACAATAAACGAAACAGATTTCAGTGAGGCCTGTTTTTCGCCCGGTGGTACAACGGTCAGGTTCTTCGCAACCAACCTTGCCTGCGGCTTGGGCAGCTCCGTGCGCGGACCTTCAGCCGACACCGCGCCCAACAGTTCTGTCAGATTGTTCCAGCCAGTCGCGCCACGCTGGACCAAGGGCCATTGGTTCAATGCCATCTCGACTGGCGCCAGCGCGCGACCCAACAGGATTGAACCTGCAATCATTGCGCCTGGTGTCATCTCGTTCTGCAAGACCAGATAGGCGCCCATCCCCAACATTGCAGACTGCAGGAACAAGCGGATCGTTTTGGTCATTGAGGTAAATGTGCCGCCCACGTCCGTTGCGACCACCTGCCCAGCGAGCGCTTCGCTGCGCGCTTTTTGCCAGCGGGTAAAGGCTGCGTTGCGCATACCCATCGCCTGGACCATTTCCGCCTCGGTACGGATCTGGTCAGCCATGCTGCCGGCCTGCTGACCCGCAATCGCTGCGCGAGCCTGCGCACCGCGTGACAGATATTGATTCGCTATCGTTATCGCGATCAGAACAGCCGCGCCGACAAGCGCAAGATAACCCAAATAGACGTGGAAAACAAAAATGCCCGCAAAGAAAATCGGCGTCCAAGGCAGGTCAAAGGCGGCCATCAACACCGGTGAAGTAATCAGGCGCTGCACCGCCTCCAGATCACCGAGGCTGCCGTTTGTCTTGGCATCCGGTGCCACTGCCGATTTGCGCACAACCGCGTCAAACACCCGCCGATCCAGATCATCCTGAAACCGCGCGCCGACCCGCGCCATGATCCGTCCACGGGTATAGTCGAGAACCCCCATGACACCGTAGAGGAACAATACCAGTAGCGATAGCGCGACCAGAGTCTCTAGACTGCCAGAGCCCAGAACCCGGTCATATACCTGCAGCATATAGATCGGACCGGTCAGCATAAGAAGGTTTGCAAAGGCTGAAAACAGCCCAACCGTCCAATAAAGCGTGCGACTGCGTTTGCGGACCTGCCGAAGCTCTTCACGTCCGCGTTTGAGTACATCCGTCTGCATCGATACCTTTCCGAGAACCGCTCAGCGGCCAATCAAATTAATCCCGTAACCGTCGGGCAAATAATATTATTCTATATGGGTTTATGTAATCACACTCGTCAAAAAACCAATGGGTCCGAATCTGCGCATCATGCTTTGCCCGGACAGCACCGCTTGCGCCGCGCGGCTCACCTGTCCCTCCCTTGGGAACCTGATGACCCGCTGCCTCCGTTGCTGCCTACACCAAAGATATCTTGCAGAACCTGATCGATAATATTGGTTGGGCGCTGTTTCTGCTGGGAACGGGAAGTATCTCCAATCGGAGCTATCTCGTTCACGTCACCCTGAAAGACCACTTGCGCCGGTGCAGGTTCAGCCATGGGCAGCGGCTTCAAGGGCACCCCCTCATGCACACGCGTCATAACTTCGCGCCAGATTTCGGCAGGCAGCCCGCCGCCTGTCACACCCTTTAGGGGCGTGTTGTCATCATACCCCATCCAGACTCCTGCAACATAGTCAGCAGAGAACCCGATAAACCACGCGTCTTTGGCGGCCGATGTGGTGCCCGTTTTACCAGCAAGCTGACGACCGCCAAATTGCGCGCGTTGGCCAGTGCCTTCGGAGACGACTTTCTCCATCATGTAAATGAGCTGCCTTGCGGCGCTTTCCTGAATAACGCGTTCCCCAATGCCGCCACCGGTGCCCATCAAGGGCTCTGAATCGCCGCGCAACGTCAGGTCAACCAGCCCGTATGGCGTCACAGACGAACCGCCGTTGAGGATACCAGCAAAGGCACCCGTCATCTCGATCAGGGTGCTCTCTGACGCGCCTAGCGCCAGCGCGGGGCCAGCGGCCAGATCATTCTTGATGCCGAATTGCGAGGCAACCGCACTGACCGTTTCGCGGCCTACGGATTCCGAAATCTTCACCGCCGGAATATTCAACGACTGCGCCAAAGCATTCGTCATCGTCGTTTGACCGACAAAGAGGTTGGTGTAGTTCTTCGGGCACCACTCTCCCGATCCGGGCGTGTAAACACAGTAAGGACTGTCATCGACCAAATCGTTTGGCGAATAACCAAGGTCGAGAGCCGCCGCATAGACGAACGGCTTGAACGCCGAACCTGTCTGGCGCAGCGCTTGGGTCGCCCGGTTGAACGCACCTGACACTTTGGTTTTACGTCCGCCTACCATCGCCCGCACGGCGCCATCCGCGCTCATCACCACAATAGCGGCTTGCGCTTTGGAGCCTTCGCTGACCTTATTTTCGAAAATCCAGTTCAATCCAGCCACGGCTGCGCGCTGCATGCGAGGGTCCAGCGTTGTCCGGATAATTACATCCTCGGTGGTATTGCGGGTAAAGAACTCGGGTCCTGTCGACATGACCCAATCCGCGAAATACCCGCCTGCGCGCGCCTCTGCCGCGTCAGACAGCTCTGCCGGGCTGGCCTGTGCAACAGCTTCCTCTTCGTCCGACAGATACCCCTGCTCTTTCATCAAGCGCAGCACGATCGCGGCCCGATTGCGCGAACGCTCAAGGTTTGAGGTTGGCGACAAGATGCTTGGTGCCGTCAACAAACCAGCAATCGTCGCGGCTTCTGCTGGATCAAGAGTGGCCGCAGACTTTCCGAAGAACCGCTGCGCCGCAGCTTCGGCACCATATGCCCCGCCGCCCATATACGCGCGGTTCAGATAGATCGATAGGATCTCATTCTTGGAGTACTTCGCCTCCATCGCCATAGCATAGACCGCCTCCTTGGCCTTACGCTTGAGCGATCCGCGACGGCACTCGGCCTCATACTCGGCCTCTGTTTTACCGGCACTCGGGTCGAACGGCTCTCCGAGACACAACAGCTTAGCGGTCTGCTGGGTGATGGTTGAGCCCCCGTGACCGGACAGCGGCCCGCGCCCTTCGCTCAGGTTGATGCGCACCGCTGAGGCAATACCACGCGGACTGAGGCCGAAGTGCTTGTAGAACCGTTTATCTTCGGTCGCGATGACTGCGTTCTTGAGGTGGGGTGAGACTTTCTCTGCAGTTACTGCACCACCAAATTGGTCGCCACGCCACGCATAGACTTCGTTGTTATTGTCCAACATCGTGACCGAGCCCTTGGCACGACCGTCCAAAAGCTCTTCGACTGGTGGCAAGGTGGTATAGAAATAGCCCACAATCAGTGCCAGCACCGCAAAGCCAAGCAGCACGCTGCGCGAGACGGTCACCCAAATCAGTCGGAAAAACCACCGCACTAGCGCGCTCAACAAACCCAGAATGCCACCACGACGCTGGCGCGGCGCTTTGCGGGGCTTCTTTGCCTTGGCCTTTGGCTTCGCAGCCACCTTCGTCGTGGTCGATTTACGACCATATCGTTTGTCAGCAACCAACGGGCTTCTGCGCTTTGGTGAATCACTCATGGAATCTGGCCTGCTCGCCTATTGTTTTGCGGCACCTTAGACCGCTCGGGCCGGATTGTTTAGCATTTGATCCGCCCCAGAGCCTCATATTTACGCCTACTTTTTAAGCATAAAGTAAAATATGCTCATTTTTTAACCATTCAACCCCAAAACGGCAAGACACATACCTGCATCAGCTTCCCTTCGACCAACCTAATCCGGTTTCCTGCAACTGCATTTAGCAGGATAGCCTGCGAACCAAGAGGGGACAATTAGGTGAAACTCATCATTGCCACGATCAAACCGTTCAAACTCGAAGAAGTCCGCGAAGCGCTGACAGATGCGGGTGTACGCGGACTGATGGTCACAGAGATTAAAGGGTTCGGCGCGCAGTCAGGTCATACCGAAATCTATCGCGGCGCGGAATACGTCGTGAACTTTGTACCGAAAGTAAAGCTGGAGCTTGTCGTCTCAGACAGCGTGGCGGACCAGATGGTCGAAGTCATCAGCAAGACAGCCCAGACCGGCAAGATCGGTGACGGCAAAATCTTTGTGCTCGATGTCGAGCAGGCCGTGCGCGTGCGCACAGGTGAAACCGGCGAAGACGCTCTGTAAACTAAAGGACGATACGATGAATATTAAATCTTTCATTCCAGTCGCCGGCGCCGCTGCCCTGCTGCCGACTTTTGCGCTAGCCCAAGATGCCGAAACCGCAGCAGTCACCGCCGAGATGGTCTGGATCATGAACACGCTGCTGTTCCTGATCGGCGGCTTTCTGGTTTTCTTCATGGCTGCAGGCTTTGCCATGCTCGAAGGCGGTCTGGTGCGTTCCAAGAACGTGACCATGCAGATGACGAAAAACGTCGCACTCTTCTCTATAGCCACGATCGCCTATTGGGCGTTCGGCTATAACCTGATGTACCCATTGGGCACATGGTCCATTGAAGGCGTCCTCTCCGGAGTGTTCGGCGTTGGTGTTCTCGAAGCGGTTGGCGTTGATATGGCCGGTGTTGACGATAGCGCTTACGCGTCCACCGGTTCCGACTTCTTCTTCCAGTTGATGTTCTGTGCGGCGACAGCCTCGATCGTTTCCGGCGCATTGGCCGAGCGGATCAAACTGTGGCCCTTCCTGTTCTTCGTAATCGTCCTGACAGGCATCATCTATCCGCTGCAAGCATCCTGGAAATGGGGCGGTGGCTTCCTTGACCAAATGGGCTTCCTTGATTTCGCAGGCTCCACTGTCGTGCACTCCGTTGGTGGCTGGGCCGCTCTGGCAGGCGCGCTGATCCTCGGACCGCGTATCGGCAAGTACAAAGATGGCCGCGTAAACCCTATGCCCGGCTCCAACCTTGCACTGGCGACACTGGGTATGTTCATCCTGTGGCTCGGCTGGTTCGGCTTTAACGGCGGCTCACAGCTGGCGATGGGTTCCATCGGTGATATCGCAGACGTGTCCCGCATCTTTGCCAACACAAATGCCGGTGCGGCTGGTGGTGCTGTTGTCGCCCTGATCCTGACGCAGGTTCTCTACAAAAAGCCTGACCTCACAATGATCCTGAACGGCGCACTGGCGGGCCTTGTGTCCATCACCGCAGAGCCGCTGACGCCAACACTTGGCATGGCGACCCTGATCGGTGGCATCGGCGGCGCGATCGTGGTCTTCGCGGTACCATTCCTCGATAAACTGAAGATCGACGATGTTGTCGGTGCAATCCCTGTGCACCTTTTCTGCGGCATCTGGGGCACCATCGCGGTTGTTCTCACCAACGGTGACGCAAGCCTCGGCACGCAACTCTACTCCATCCTGGTTGTCGGTATCTTCACCTTCGTCGTCTCCGGTGCGGTCTGGTTCATCCTGAAAGCAACTGTCGGCATCCGCGTCAGCGAAGAAGCCGAGATCATGGGTCTCGACACATCCGAGCTGGGCATGGAAGCCTACCCCGAGTTCACACGCGGGTAACACCAACTGCGCGGCCCCCGATCTTCTCCTCGGTGGGCCGCGCAAACTGCTGGAAATGAAAAGCCCCGCATCAGTTGATACGGGGCTTTTTGCTATTCAGAGATGTGGAAGGCTTAGATACCCGCGTCGACAATCGCTTTGGCAAGGATTGGAACGGTCTGGGCGTTAAGCCCCGCAATGTTCATCCGGCTGTCGCCCACCATGTAAATGCCGTGCTCAACCCGCAGTTTCTCTACCATCTCGGGCGACGTGCCCAGACGCGAGAACATGCCACGGTGCTGCGCCAGAAAACCGAAGCGGTCAGAGCCGGAAAAACGCTGCAATTCGGCCGCCAACTGGCTGCGCAGACCCAGCATGGATTGGCGCACAACCTCAAGCTCGGTCTGCCAATCCGCGCGCAGGGCCGGATCATTCAGGATCATTGTGACCAGACGCGCACCGTGGTCCGGCGGGAAGCTGAAGTTCTGGCGATTAAGATAGGCCAGCGTCCCCTGATTGAGCGCCTGCGCGCCCGCATTAGCGCTCACGACCATGAGCAGGCCTGTCCGCTCACGGTAGATACCGAAATTCTTAGAACAGCTCGCAGCAATGATGCACTCTGGCACCGCAGCGGCCACTTTGCGCGTGGCTGCGGCATCCTCGTCCAATCCCTCGCCAAAACCCTGATAGGCAATGTCGATCATCGGGGTTGCACCGGTCTCAAGCAGGACCTTGATCACTTCGTCCCATTCGGCACTATTAAGGTTCGCGCCTGTCGGGTTGTGGCAGCAGCCATGCAGAAGAACCACATCGCCCTTCTTGGCTGTCTTGAGATCCGCGATCAGACCATCAAAATCTACACCGCACGTTTCCTCGTCGAAATAACGGTAATGCACCACTTCAACGCCCAGATACCCCAACATAGAAATGTGGTTTGGCCACGTCGGATTAGAGACAAACACCCGCGCATCGGGGTTCGCCATTTGAATCAACTCAAAAGTCTGACGACAGGCCCCTGTGCCACCCGGCGTCGCCGCTGCTGCGATATTCGCGCGGGGCACGGCACCAGCCAGCACCAGATCAATCATCGCGTCACCAAAGGCTGGATCACCCGCCAGACCGGTATAAACCTTGCTGTCCTGCGTTTCCCAAAGCTGGTGCTCTGCCGCCTTGATCGCACGCATCACTGGCGTGAGGCCAGTCGCATCCTTGTAAACCCCGACACCAAGGTCAATTTTGGTGTCGCGCGGGTCTTCCTTGTACAACTGCATCAGGGCAAGAATTTTATCAGCAGGCTGCTGCTTCAGGGTCTCAAACATTACGCATCTCCGGTTGCGATTGGCACGGTCGGGAACATCCCCCACTCGGCCCATGATCCATCATAAAGGGCCCAGTCATGGTGCCCCAATCGTTCCAAGGCCAACGCCAGAACCGCCGCTGTCACACCAGACCCGCACGACGTGATAACAGGCTTACCCAGATCAACACCCGCGGCCTCGAATATAGCGCGGGTTTCATCGGGGGTTTTCATAGTCTGGTCGGCATTGAGCAAAGAACCGAATGGCACATTTCGCGACTTCGGGATGTGACCCGCGCGCAAGCCTTCGCGCGGGTCCGGCGCTTCTCCACGGAAACGTGCGGCCGCACGGGCATCCACAATCTGCGGAGCGCCCAGTTTTGACGCATGCGCCACCTGCGTAACATCCCGCACCAGATGGTTTTGGAAGCGAACGGTCATGTGACGATCACGCGGGATAGGTGGCATATCTTCTGTCGGACGTTCTTCAGCAAGCCACTTGGGAAAACCGCCATCCAGAACGGCAACGTTCTCGTGGCCCATCAGCCTAAACAGCCACCACACGCGGGGCGCCGACATGATTCCAGCGCCGTCATAAACAACAATCTGGTGTCCGTCACCCACGCCCATCGCACGCATGCGCGACATAAATTTCTCAACCGGCGGCGCCATATGCGGCAAGCTGGATCGCGCGTCAGAGATTTCATCAATATCAAAGAACCGCGCACCCGGGATATGAGTTGCGTCATATTCGGCCTTCGGATCGCGTTCTTCCGTGGGCAGATACCAAGACGAATCAATAACCCGAAGATCAGGATCTTTTAGATGTTTCGCCAACCATTCGGTTGAGACCAGCGTTTTAGGATCTTCCGCCATTTCGTGCCCCTGACAAGTGTTTACTTTGCCTAGCTGTCTGGGGTGAGTCTGGCAAGGGCAGGAGGCATTTGCCACCCGCCCCAAAAGGCAATTTAGTCCAACTTGTTGCGGATCATGCTGACCACGGCCAGAACGGCACCGCCGCCGATACCACCACCAGCTACTTGTGTAATGATCGAACCAATGTCCAGACCGCCAGTTGCGGCGCCCGCACCAGTTACCATACCGAGGATCGTGCCGCCGAGGCCACCACCTACGATACCCGAAATAGAGTTAATCAATGTGCCTTGATTAATACCACCAATTGGTGCCTTGATTAGTACCACCAATTGCTTTGCCCGTGACGTTACCGCCCAAGGCACCCGAAATCAGGCCAATCAAAAGTTCCATGTTATATTCCCTGCACCGCAAAATTTCCAAAATGTCCTCGGTGCGGCTAACCAAGAATGAACAAACGCTATCACGAGCTCGTCAATCGGTTACGGGGAATTAGCAGCTAGGCCTCTCAGCCGTGGTCCTTAAGCAGGCGGGATTTCTGGCGAGACCAATCGCGCTTGGCTGCGTCTTCACGCTTGTCGTGCAGCTTCTTACCCTTGGCGATGCCGATCTTAATCTTCGCCATGCCACGATGGTTGAAATACATCACCATCGGGACAAGGGTCATCCCCTTGCGCTGGGTCGCGTTCCACATCTCTGCCAATTGCTTGCGGCTTACCAGAAGTTTGCGGCGGCGGCGTTCTTCATGGCCGAAGGTTTTAGCCTGCTTGTAGGGCGCGATATAGCTGTTCACTAACCACAGCTCACCATCTTCCACCGCAGCATAGCTTTCCGCGATGTTGGAGCCGCCCATGCGCAGGGACTTCACCTCGGAACCCTCAAGCATGATGCCACATTCCACATCATCCTCGATCGCATAATCAAACCGCGCACGGCGATTTTCTGCGATGACCTTATAGTTAGGGTCGGACTTCGATGATAATTTTACCTGTGCCATGAACAGCGATGTAGGGCGCTAATGGCCTTCACGCAAGGGCATGACCTCAACGCAGCCCTTCACGTGCCAGATATTTCGCTAGATCAAGGATAATCTGGCCCCGTGCCTGCGCGATGGCAGCAGGACCGCCCTTGGCGTCATAGGCTAGGCTAAGATCAAAAAGACCCGAACGCTCGCGGCCCTCGTATACCCCTACAAAATACTGACCCGTTACCCGGAAAATCCCATCCGTTCCAGCAACCAGATCGGTAAACCGGACGTCCAGCGTGGCCGCCGCCGCTTCCTCGAACGGCCACGGCTCTGACGCGATGCGCGCGCGCGTCAGCCTTGCAAGGTTCCGGCTCAGCTCAAGCCCGACAGCCCGATCAGGCGAATCTGCCCATAGCACCTTAGATGTGATCAACGTGCCGTCCGGCGCCTGCTGGGCAATCTCATCGGCCGAGGCGTAGCTGGGCAAAGAAACGTCCTTCACCTCAACCGAACGATATTCAATGCGCACTGTTTCGGAAATGGCGGGCAGTTGCACCGCAATACGGTCCGGCGTGCCGCAAGCGGCCAAGAAAGCCAGCGCGGCAGCGGCGGCAAGTGGTTTGATCAGTGTCATGTTATCTTCCCAGCAGCAGAGAATTAGGATTACGTTCGATTGTGCGCGCCAGTTTCTCCAGCGCGCCGGCAGCTTGTTGAATGTCGCGCAGCGTTGCTTCGACAGAACGGCTTAGCTCGTCGCCGCGATCATAGCCTTCGATGGTGCGACCCGCCTGCACGAAAAGCGCATTGAGGCGGTCGATCACCTGCGGCAGATCTCTGGACGAAACGGCTATACTATCCGCAGCATTGCGCGCCGAGGCCAGCGTTTGGTTCACGTTCTCCACCGCGCCCCCTTCGCGCAACTCGCGCAGGGTAGCGTTCAGTTGATCCAAGGCACCTGACAACGCCACTGGTAATTGCGCCGTCTCCGGGCTGCTCACCAGTGCCTCAGCCGAGCTGGTGAGCGAGGTCAGTTCCTGAATTAGAACATCAAACTCAAGTGATGCAGCCTTGGACGCGACAGTCTGAATGTCCGTAATCAGCTCCGGCACCCCTTCGACCGAAGAAGTAACCGCTTCGGCAGCATCCGCAGCTGCAGTGAGCGTTTTACCCAATGTCTCAGCGATGCGCTGCTTCTCCAGCTCGGCGACCAACCCCTCAACCCGAGTGAGTGTTGCATTCAGCGCCACCGGAATATTCTTGACGTCATCCGAGGTTACGATCCCTGACAGATCGCTCAGCAGAGTGCTCACGTCGGCGGGGACTTTTTGCAGATCGTCGTTGGACATCAGCAATTCGGCCGAGTTCATGACGTTGATCGCACTGTTCAGCAGCTCTTCGATGGGCAGGTTGTTGATCCGCGTGAACACACCTTCCACAGTCGCCGCCGCATCCGACGTCTCGCTCTTGGTGGTCTGCATGACGGGCATATCAATACCTGTTGCACTCAGCCTCGCAGGGTCCGCATCAGGCACCTCTACCATCTCGACCTTAAGCCCACCTGTCAGTAGACTGGCAGAGGCCAGCCGCGCACGCAGGCCGTTCGCAACCCGATCCTGCAACAGGCTCAGGGCTGCGGCCGCCGACACGTCACCCGGAAGGCCAAGGCGCGCAGGCTGGATCGACAGCACCACATTCAACCGCACACGGCTGTCGCCAAACTGGTTAAAGTCCACGATGCCCGACAGGCTTTCGACCGAACCGATGCGGAAACCGCTCAGCTCCACCGATGCGCCTACGGCAAGGCCGGAAATGTTCTCATCGAAAATCACGCTAATCCGAAGCGGATCAACTTCGGAACTGGTGAAAAGACTGGTGCGTGCGGTTTCCTTGTCTTCGAAAACCTCGAAAACTTCACCGTCTTGCGCGGGGCCGCCGCCTGACACAAAGGTGTCAAAGGTGATCCCACCGCCGACCAGTGTTGCCAGCGATGAAAAGTCGATCTCGGCGCCGGACGGGCCAACGGAGAAACTGAACCCCGATGTATCCCAAAAACGCGTGGCCGAGCTGATCAGGTTGCGATGCTCTTCGTAGATCAACCCTTCGGTGATGGCATAGGCGCCACTGCGCGAAATTTGGGCGCGACCCACCTGCCCCACCTGAATACCGCGAAACAGGATTGGCGCGTTATCGGTCAGCGATCCGTTTGCCGTGGAGCGGAAGGCGATCTGCAAACCGCTTTTACCCGGCTGGATCAAAGGAGCCACATCCGAACCTTTGAACGTGCTTGCCGCCACACCGATTTCACTGTCCCAAGAGCCTTCGATGTAGACACCGCTTAGGACTGTGCTCAGCCCGCTAACGCCTTGTGCAGTCACTTCGGGTTGCACGATCCAGAAGACCGAGCTTGCGTCGACGTAGGGCGCGATGTCCTTGTGCAAGCGAATATGAACTTCAACTTGCTCCAACCCCTCACCAAAGCCCACCTCTTCGACTTTACCCACTTCGATGTCGCGATATTTGAGCTTTGTCTCACCAGCCGAAATTCCAGACCCGTCAGTAAATTTAACGATGATGACCGGTCCACGCGCCGAGTATGACTGCCATGCCACGCCAAAGGCGACCACAAGTGCCAGAAGCGGAATAATCCAGATGAAGGATGCCCCAGAAAGCACGCTTTGGCGCACTGTCGTGATCTCAACAGGAGGAGGAGTGTTAGCCATTATCTGAAGCCTCGTTGTCATTGGGTTGCGCATCCCAAATCATGCGCGGGTCGAATGCCTGAGCAGACAACATGGTAAAAATCACCGATAGAGCAAAGAAAAACGCCGCAGGGCCCGGAGTGATCGTTGCAAGGCCCTTGAGTTGCACCAGAGCCGACAAAATGGCAACGACAAAGATATCGATCATGGACCAGCGCCCGATGTACTCGACCACTTCATACATCAGCAAGCGCCGGTGCGAGGCAAAGCCGCGCGATTGACGGACGCTGACAGCCAAAAACGCGATGGCCCAGAATTTCCCAAGCGGAATCACAACAGAAGCCACCAGAATGATCGCCGCGATCCCGTAAGCACCGTGATGGGCCAGATCAACCGCGCCGCCGATGATGGTGCTTTCATCCACTGAAAACAGCTGGCGGGTGCGCAGCATCGGGTACAAGTTGGCCGGAAAATAGCACATCAACCCGACAAGCCACAGCGCCCAAACCCGCTGCAAGCTATTCTTGTCGCGCGAAACAAGGCGCGCGCCACAGCGCCCACAGTCCGCTGTTCCCAACGGCCATGCGCGCCCGCAACGGGTGCACGCGACAAGCCCCGCCTCACGGGCGGTCACTGTCCTTTGGGATGTTCCAGAGATTTCCATACAGACCACTTACACATAAAACTGTCCTGTCCGATAACCAGAACCACCAAAACGCCAAACATCCAGAACGCAGGACCAAAACTAACCGTCGCTAAGTCCGCAACTTTCACCAGCGCGACCGCACAACCAAGCGCAAAAATCTCAGCCATGGACCACGGGCGCATCGCCTCGGACAGGCGGAAGGCAGAGATCGCATGGCGCGCGGGCGGGCGATCCAGCACAACAGGTACAAGCACATACACCGTCAACAGCATCCGCAGCAGAGGCACAAACAGGATGAAGCCTGCCGTCATCAGCGCCAGCACCAACAGCGGCCCTTCGGTGAAGGACAGCGCCGCGTCAATGATCGAGACTGAATTGCTCCGCCCCGCCGCCGAGATCTGCAAGAAGGGAAAGACGCTAGCTGCGGTGATCAGCACCACCACCGCCACCGCAACGGCAATGATCTGCATCCCAGCCTTGCGGCGTGGCGCGATCAGCACCTTGTGGCAACGCGAGCACACGGCGCGCTCACCGTTGCCAGGACGCTCAAGCTGGTAGGTCGCATCGCACACAGGGCAGACAATTAGCTCTTCCAGCGATGCATGGGAAAGATCAACGGCGTCATGCATCAGGCACATATAGCGCTATTTATAGCAGGGGACACTGTCATTTACCGCCATGGCAGGTTTGCAACAACTGCTCAGCCTGTGATGGCGCGCCTTTCAGCGGCGCTATAACCAAGGCCCTCAAGCACCGCATCGGTTTCAGCGCCAACGGCACTCGGTGGGTTGGGCGCGCCCGCAGCACTGCGACTGAACCGAGGCGCGGGGGCGGCCTGCATCACGCCACCCGACGTAATAAACGTGCCCCTTTCGGCCATATGCGGATGAAACTGCGCTTCCGAAAACGTTAGCACAGGGGCCACGCAAGCATCACTACCCGCAAAGGTTTCCGACCACTCATCCCTCCTGCGCTGCGCAAAGGCTTTTGCATAAAGCGCATGCCGCTCGGGCCAATGGGCGGTTTCATTCTGGCTTGCCTGATGCTCGGCCGGCAGACCGGCATTCTCCAGCAGCAGCGCGTGAAACTGCGGCTCTAACGCACCGACCGAAACATACCCCCCACAGGCGCAGGTATAGCAGCGGTAGAACGGTGCGCCGCCATCCAGCCAGTTTGTGCCGCGCGCTTCGCTCCATTTACCTTGCGCCAACATGGCGTGGATCAAGCCCATCATCGCAGGAACGCCGTCAACCATGGCAGCATCAACGACTTGGCCCTTGCCTGAAACGCCCCGTTCGATCACCGCGCTTAGAATACCCAACAGCAGAAACATCGTGCCACCGCCATAGTCCGCCACCAGATTGAGCGGTGGTACCGGCGCGCGGTCCGCATTGCCCATCGCATGCAGCGCACCAGTCAGCGCGAGGTAGTTGATATCATGCCCAGCCGTTTGCGCCAGCGGTCCGTCCTGCCCCCAGCCGGTCATCCGCGCGTAGATCAACCGTTCGGGACATGCATTAGGCCCCAACCCCAAACGCTCCATCACGCCAGGGCGAAATCCTTCAATCAATACTTCACTGGCGGCGATCAGGCGCTGAGCCGCAGCCAGCCCCGTGTCGCTTTTGAGGTCAAGCACGACAGATTTCTTGCCGCGCCGATTGATATCAGTCGGGTTGGCAGGCGCGGCTCTCCGGTCCACCGTAATCACCTCTGCGCCTAAATCAGCCAGCAACTGCCCAGCCAAAGGCGCTGGCCCAAGGCCCGAAAACTCAACAATCTTCAACGAAGCAAGCGGTCCCGTCATCATACAACTCCCGGCAGCATCACTTCCCGTGCGCCTTCTTCAAAATCCTTGAGCGACAGAGACCAGACGACACCGGGCCAGCGCAGCTCCATCTCTTTTTTACGGGGACGGTAAACAGCCGTATATAGCGTGCCGAACCCGTGACTAAACGCCGTCGAATAAAGCGGCGGGCGCATGAATGCGTTGATGAATTTCTCTTCGGGATCCTGATGCAGCCGCAACCGCTGAAGCAGGAAACGCTCCCGCTCGACCGTGGCGGTAAAGCGGGCGTGGCTGATCCATTCGACGTTTTCCTGATGGTTCGTCGCCACCGCCGCATGGGTGATAATCGCGGGCCGGTCAGGCGCCATCATTACGGTGAGGTAGTCGCGTTTGCGGTCCAGCACGGTGACGTTATAGCTCATGTGTGTTGGTACGCGGGCCAGCACCTCTCCTGCCTCTTGCGCGGTTTCGCAGGTTTGCAAGACGTAGCGCAGGATTAGCGGCACGCCGAACCCCTCCCCCACGACCCGCCTGCCGCCAAAGGTAAGCGAGATTGATAGCCCCTTGTCATTCACGCCGTCCACCAGCCCCCAAAGCCCGTCCGAGGTACCCATCACGGCACGCCCCATCCACCGCGTGCGCAACACGAGGCTGTCAAAAGCCTTTGGGTTATAGTCGTAATTACGTACCAGCACTGGCTGCTTGCCAGCCCAGACAGCCTGAGAACAGCTCGCCAGATAGGGCGGCGGCGTATAAAAGCTCAGGAAGCGCGCCGCGTGATCGCCGCCACCCGCCAGCTCACACAGCTCTTCGTAAAGCGGCACCATCTCTGGCATATGGGTCCGCAGCGCACGCAGGCTTGCGGCATAGGTCGGGCGGGCGGTCTCACCTTCTTTGAGCCACCACGCCCGATAGTCGGACCAATATTCGCGGAAAAGCCCGGCCCATTTGGGGCCGGGCAAATCCTCAGAGATCGCGCGCCAATACATAGCGGCCTTTCTAACGGATTTTTCTTACAGGATCTTGAACGCCGGATCAGACAGCAGCGGATCAGCCGAGGCCACCGGAAGCGGCTTGCCTTCTACCGCGCTTTTGATCCCGTGAATCCACTTTTTCGCACGCTCATTCAACTGGAAGCTTTTCGTCATGGAGCGACCGCGCGTCACAAGGATGCCAATGTCGGCCCCTTCATAGCGGTAATCACCCGGTTGCAGGATACGCAGGAAGAAGGCTTCATTCTCGCTCTCGACCGCGCGCCGGTGATAGTCGAAACGATCCCACACAACCGAGCCGTCTTCGCGCATCTTGTAGATGCCTGTCTCAGGCGCTTCGGTGCAAATATCAACGCTGTCCTTGGTGTGCTTGATCACCATCTGGCTCCAGCTGTCGATGTTGTCCGGCTCCGCCCAACGCGCATTCAATTCATCGACGTCGAGCTGGAATTTCTTCTTGGAGAACTCCAGCAGGTGGAACAAGAACAACGGCGCATCTGCGTGGGCAAAGGCCGCGTGGTTCGTCATCGAAGACGCCCCCGTGATCCGTGGGTTCAATTCACCCAGCCAAAGATCACCAGTCTTTTTATCAATCAGAAAGTCGAGCTCGAAATAACCGCGATAGCCTTCTTTACGCAGCTGCTCGCCAAACTTAAATGTCAGGTCACGCGCCTTTTGGCGCACCTTTGGCGGAAAGGCGGTGGACAGGATTTCGTTGCCGCACCAGCCGCCCCGATAAGGCGTAAGTTCGTTAAAGCCGACAAGTTCGGTCATCAACGGTCCAACGATGGTGCCTTCTTTGGTCGCACAAGCTTCGATCGCTGCACCACGGCAACTGATCCGCTTCATGATTTTGATCTCGCCTTCGCCGATGATCTCGGACTGGTGGCGGCGGAAGTCTGCTTCGTTCTTGATGAAGAAAGTGGTGTGACCACTGTCACCAAAGGCCGATTGCAGCACCAGATCATGCCCAAGGCCTGCTTTATCACAGGTCTCGCGCAGGTTTTCGTAGCTAGTCACCTCCGCCAGCGTATTTGGCACCGAAGGCACGCCAGCCTTATTGCCTATCCGCACGGTTTCGATCTTGTTGTCCATCTTTGTGCGCAGCTTGGCCTTGGGGAACCACACATCCGCGCCCAGCTCTTTTGACAGACGCTCTGTCTCTTCGTCGAACATCAAGAAGACGAATTTTGGCTTGCCGCCGCGCTTTTTGATGAAGTCGATGACTTCTTTGTGCTGAAGCAGATAGTTGTTGATGTCCTCGATGGACTGGAACTCTGCATGCGGCTGCTCAGACGGGCAGAACACGTTCGGGTGCTTGCCGCCGTAACAGTCAATGTAGCAGATGTATTTGAAATTCTTTACCCATTCATCAAGACCCAACAGGTTAAAGTTGGTCGCCGAGATGAAATAGATCGGATCTTCGTTGCGGTGAAAGAACCGGCGGATTTCAGAAATGTTTCTCAGAACGGTAGCCATTGGTATGCTCCTTGTCTTGATAATTAAGCCGAGGCTTTCTTGGATGATTTTACGGGTGGTACGGTCGCGCCCTCCAACGCTTCCTGCGTAAAGACGCGCAAGCCCAGATCGGGCCGATAGCCGTGGATTTCGCTCACGTCGAGCGCGCGCATGAACGACAGGATTTCCTGACTGATCACCTGCCCCGGAACAAGAATGGGAAAACCGGGCGGATAAGGTATGATAAAACTGGCCGAAACAATTGTCTCGCCCTGCGTCATCGCTTCTTTCAGCGATCCGTCAAGCTCAAGATAATCGCAGTTCTTGTCATTGTAAGCGAGGAAGAACGCCTTACGAATGTCCCCTTCACGGCTGTTCCCGCTTTCCAGAAACGCTTTGTGAAAGCGGCTGAAGTCCGGCAACGGCGGGCAGTTTTCCAGCAAGTTGTGGACCCGCCTGTCAAAGGCCAGCTTCTCCATGCCGGACGCGTCATCGTTCAATTCATCCAGTGATTTTGCAATCTCGACCAGCACTTCGATCAGGTAGGCCACGCTAGAGCGTGTTGTCCCGATGTTGGTCATGAACAGAACTGTATTGCGCGAGGTTTTGTTGATCTGGATGCCGTATTTATCCATCAAGACCTTGTTCTTGAAGGTATCGCCATCCCAGCCTGTACCACCGACCAGCAGTGTCACGCGGCTCGCATCCAGCACGAATTCATCACGCTCCCAGCAATCCCACAGATCGGTCCAGCCTTGCTCTGCATCGTAATAGCTGGTCACGCCACTTTCGCGGTGCTCTTCGGGGATCATATCGCCCGCGGTCAGCACCTTGAAATACTTCTTCAACAGCGGATGGTCAGAAATCGCGCGGCGCATGGACATGGCTGCTTCGATCTGGCGTTGGACAAACTCGAAACCCTCAAGCTCAACCTGTCTTCGACCAACATCGAGCGATGCAATGATCTGGTAGTTCGGAGAGGTCGAAGTGTGGGTCATGTAAGCTTCGTGGAAGCTCTGCTCTACCTCGCCCTTAAAGTCCTGATCGTTGACATGGATCATCGAACCCTGCCGAAGCGATGTTAGCGTCTTATGCGTCGATTGCGTTGAGTACGCCCGCACCCGCGCGGTGGGCGGCGGAATCAGCCGCGTCTTAATCAGGGTTTCGTGATCCGCTCCTTTCAGCTCTTCTTGCTGCGCCTCATAGGCGTCGCGGTGCGCAACTGTCTTGAACTTGGCACGCAGAACGTTGGCAGCGTTCATTGCTGTACGCTGGCGGTACGTGGGATTGAAGCGCGCAAAGGCGAACCACGCCTCGTCCCAGAGGAAGATCAGGTCCGGCTTGATCGCCAGACATTCCTGCATCACGCGCTCAACGTTATAAACCAGTCCGTCAAAGGTGCAGTTCGTCAGCAGCAGCATCCGCACACGGTCCAGCTTACCCTGCGCCTTCATCTCCAGAAGGCGCTCTTTGATCTCTGACAGCGGCACGGCACCATACATCGAATATTTGCTGAGCGGGTAGCTATCAAGATAGCTCACCTGCGCGCCGGCCAGCACCATGCCGTAGTGGTGGGATTTGTGGCAATCGCGGTCCACCAGCACAATATCACCCGGCTGCAACAACGCCTGCACGACAATCTTGTTACAGGTCGATGTGCCGTTGGTCGCAAAGAACGTCTGCTTGGACCCGAACGCGCGCGACGCAAGCTCTTGCGCTTCCTTAATCGGGCCGCTGGGCTCCAGCAGGCTGTCGAGCCCGCCAGACGTGGCAGAGGTTTCCGCCAGAAAGATATTCGGCCCGTAAAACGCGCCCATGTCCTGAATCCAGTGAGATCGGGTGATGGACTTGCCGCGGCTGATCGGCATCGCGTGGAAAACGCCGGTCGGCTGCTTGGAGTATTCTACCAGCGCCGTAAAGAACGGTGATTTGTTCCGCGCCTGCACGCCACGCAGAATGTTCAGGTGCAGCTCCATGAAGTCTTCGGAGTTGTAAAAGACACGTCTGCAAATCCCCAGATCAAGGCCCGCGATATCTTCGACCGACCGTTCCGTTACCAGATAGGCATCCAGTTCTGGCCGGACCTTTGCGATCATGCGGCACAGCTCGGGGCCGTAGTTTTCCGGTGGGATCACGTCGATTTCCTCACGGCCACCGGCACGGGCGAGGTAGCGATGTAGAATTTCTTCGACCTTGTCCGAATGCAGCACCAACCCGGGGCGCACTACGATGGCTTGAATATTGTGGTTGAACAGCACCGCGATCAGCGCATCCTCAATCGACGGAACAACTACGGCTTCGTAGATAAACTGGTCTTCGGCGCGGCGCATACCGGTCACGTTGGTCTTGAGCCAGCGCTCCTGATGCTCATTAACGCTATCGACGACCAGCACTTCAAAATACGGCTTGGATAACGCCCGCATCTCAAGGCTTTGGTGGGCCTCGTCATCCTGTTCATCCTGATCGACGCTGTCGCGCTCAAGCGGGATGTGGCGGCGGCGGTACGCACCAGTGGTCAGCGCCCGTGTAATACGGTTCACGGCAAAGCTGACATCGTCAAGCTTACCCTGATCGAAATGCCGCCGGATCAGTGAAAAGGCATGTTTGCCCGGAAAAGCCCAATAGGCTTCCATCGTTCCAAGTGAGTCGAAAAGATTTTCAATAGTGCCGCGTAGCTGTGACGCTTCGCCGGCACTAGGGCTACGGGTCAGTGCGCTTGTCGCTTCGCGCAGGGCGCTCCAACGGTCGGATCGCAGCTGTATCGCTGACGAATAGTCTCTCATCGCATGCATCGGTCGTTCTCCGCTGAGTAAACGCGGCCGGGGTGTGCGATGAGGGCAGGACAAGTATGGCGCCAGTCCCGCCTGCATACAACCCTAGCCGCTGGATGTATCATTCACCGACGACCCGGTCAGAATACCGGGTTTGACGGGGGGGGTCGGCATTGCCGTGACTGGCGCGCCGGTGGGTACGATTTCCTCCGTTGGTATAGCAGTACCTGCAGAGGGGTTTGGCAAAGGCTCGTCCGGGAAGGCAGGCAGCACTTTGTGGGCAAATCCGGGATTAATGTCCGAACCCGTTGACAGCTGAGGGTACGGCACCCGCATCTCGGGCGTCAGCGTATCAATGCCTGCTTTAGTCCCCTTGTGAGGTATCTCGAGCGGTCCCAGCGTTTTGAGGTATTCATCTGTGCCACTGGCGCGGTCATAAACAGAGAAATCCGTCGACCGGTCGCGGAAAGATTTGAGCACTTGGCCCAGACCTTTCATACCGGTTTCCCGCTGACGTCGCACCATATCGAGGTCGATCTCGATTGGAAACATATCCTCTTGGCCGCCCGATTGGTGCAACACCATCGAAGTAGGATCAACCACACAGGATTTGCCGATACCACCCGCGCCCAGACCATTCACATCAATGACATAGCATTGGAACTGCACGGCAGTTGCACGGGCGATGGCAAGCTCGGCATCGCGGTCCGTCGTGCCGGTCAGCACCGGGTGTAGCAACACTTCGACGCCCTGCGATGTCAGTTGACGGGTGGTTTCAGGGAACCACATATCGTAACAAATCGACAGGCCGAAGCGGCCAACATCCGGCACATCGAACACGCAAAATTCAGTACCCGCCGCGACGCCGGCCTCATAAGGGCGGAATGGGAACATCTTGGCATACCGGCGGATGATCTCGCCCTGCGGGTTGATTACGACGGAGGTATTATAGGTACGTCCGTCTTCCGGATCGGTGATAAACATCGATCCGGGGATCAGCCAGACATGGTGCTTAACCGCAGCAGCCTGAAAACGTTCCAGCGTTTCGTTTTCCGGCGGCAAGGCGTATTGGTCCAGCGGGCCAAATGCCGCCAGTTCGGAAAACAGGACCATCTGGGTCCATGGAAAGCGTATCATCAGGAGGTCGAGACGCTGAAGCATCCCATCAACGTTTGATTCGAGGGCATTGACATGCATTTGCACGCCAGCAATTGCGAAAGGGGTCATAACTGTTCACTCCAGAAACAACGGCTCTGGCCGTTTAAAATGGTCTTTACGCCCTTTATAACAAGAGTGGAACCATTCAAACGGGCTTCTGCCGTAACGGAGCAACACATCACATATGTCATCATTGCACGGGTAATTTCATGCCGCCGCCATCTTGCGAGGAGCGCGCGCATTCCGGCCCCTCTGTAACATCACAACCCCTGCCAACAGCAGCAACGCAGGCAAGAACATCAGATACTTGCTTGGTTGCGGCTCTGGTTTAAGCACGCGAAGCACCTCCTGATCCCAATCAAGCCCAGCACCCTGCGCCGCAGAGTTATAGGCCACGTCATCAATGATCAGTTTATCGCCATCCTGCCGGAAAACCAGACCTGCGTTATCAAGCCGTTCTTCGCCGGTAGCCCCTTCACCCATCGGCAAAAGCGCCACAAATTCCAACGGATCACCCAGATCGTTCACACCCGACACACGCAGGCGCAGAGTCTCGCCCGCTGGCGTATCCTGTGCCGCCTGCGCGATCTCAGCAGCGGCGACCTCGGAATAGGGCGGCACGATCATGTCCATCCAGAACCCTGGACGGAACAACGTGAAAGCAATCAGCAGTAGGGCAATCGTTTCGTAAAAACGGTTTTTGGCAAGGAACCAACCTTGGGTCGCCGCCGCAAAGAGCAGCATGGCAACCGTAGCCACGATAAAGACGAATATGCCCTGCGCCCACGTCACGTTGATCAGCAATAGCTCGGTGTTGAAGATAAATAGGAACGGAAGCGCCGCCGTGCGCAGCGAGTAGAAGAATGCAACTACGCCGGTTTTGATCGGATCACCGCCCGAAACAGCCGCCGCCGCAAAGGAAGCAAGCCCAACCGGTGGCGTCACATCCGCCATGATACCGAAGTAGAAAACGAACAGGTGGACAGCAATCAACGGCACAATCAGACCGTTCTGCTGGCCAAGAGTCACAATCACAGGCGCCAACAGCGCGGACACAACAATGTAGTTCGCTGTGGTCGGCAGGCCCATCCCTAGGATCAAAGACAGTACAGCCGTCAGCGCAAGAATGGCGAGGATATTACCGCCCGACAGTACTTCTACCACATCAGCAAGGGCCGCACCTACGCCTGTCTGGCTCACGGAGCCGACAATGATACCCGCCGTCGCTGTTGCAATACCGATCCCAATCATGTTGCGCGCGCCGGTAACCAAACCGTCAACCAAGTCCAGCAGCCCGTCCTTGATATCATTGCCAAGCTGGCTCTGCCCACGAAAGATTGCCATGAGCGGGCGTTGGGTAACCAGAATAAACACCATGTAGGACGTCGCCCAAAACGCTGACAGGCCGGGCGATAGACGATCAATCATCAGCGCCCAGACCAGCACCACAACCGGCAAGATGAAATGCAATCCCGAGCGGATCGTCGGACCCGGCAACGGAAGCGTTGTCACTGGCGCCTCCGGGTCATCCAGCTCAAGCGGCTTTTCCTTCGAGGCGACATAAAGAAGCCCCGTGTACACAGAGGTCAGGAAGACAAAGATGATGTAGCCAGCGGTCTCGGGGAACGCGGGACGAATCCAGCCCATCAGGTAATAGACACCAAAGCTCAGCGCGCAGATCACAGCGATGGTAAACGCAATAGACATAAGCCATGCGACCCATGGCTTTGGCACTGTCGCGCGCGGAAGCCCTTCCATGCCGGCCTTCAGCGCCTCAAGGTGCACGATATAGACAAGCGCGATGTAGGAAATCACCGCAGGCAGAAACGCATGTTTGACCACATCGAAGTAGGGAATGCCCACATATTCAACCATCAAGAAGGCCGCAGCCCCCATAACAGGCGGCATGATTTGGCCGTTGACCGATGAGGCCACCTCAACCGCGCCAGCCTTTTCAGAGCTGAAGCCCACTTTCTTCATCAGCGGGATCGTGAACGTCCCCGTTGTCACCACGTTCGCGATAGAAGAACCGGAGATCAGCCCCGTCATGGCAGAGGACACGACAGCGGCCTTAGCCGGTCCGCCCTTCATATGCCCCATCAGGCTGAACGCCACTTGGATGAAATAGTTGCCCGCGCCTGCGCGGTCGAGCAATGAGCCGAACAACACAAACAGGAACACGAACGAGGTCGAAACACCCAGCGCGATGCCGAACACACCCTCGGTGGTGATCCACTGATGGTTCACGATCTCGGACAGGCTGTTGCCTTTGTGGGCAATGATGCTGGGCATATTCGGCCCCAACACAGTGTACATAAGAAAGACCGAAGCAACGATCATCAGCGCAGGACCCAAAGCCCGACGCGTCGCCTCAAGAAGGATCATAATGCCGATCACCGCGACCACATAGTCCTGCATAATCGGCGCACCGACGCGGTCTGCAATGTCTCGGTAGAAGAAGAACAGATAAAGCGCCGCAAGTGCGCCAGCGATGGCCAGCGCCCATTCCCAAACCGGAATGCGCGACTTGGGTGAGCCAAGAACAACGGTGGCCGCGACAGCAATGGCGGGGATCGGAATCCACCAGACGGCAACTCCGTCTTTGGCAGCGACCATAAACAGAGCCGCAAGGGCCAAAGGCACCACGATGCCCAGAGTGATTTGAAATTTTGTGCGCGCGGCAGGGAAGGCAAGAATGCCAAGGAATACAGCAAATCCAAGATGGATAGAGCGGGCCAGCGTGTCGTTGAACAGACCGAAGGGAGAGGCAATATAAAGCTGGAACAAGGACCATGCCAACGCTGTCAGCATCAACAAAACGCCTACCGGACCACCTACTGACCGTCCGCCCGTATCAGAGGAGGCGACAAGTTCGTCAAGCTCGGTTTGGTCCAGTCCACCGCGCCCTGCGGCTTCGGCTTCTACAGCTGCTGCTTGTTGTTGGTCCGTCATGACAATGTCCCCTGTTGAATGCCGCACCTTTCAAGGCGCGTGCTGGTCTTCGCGTTTGAACGCGAAGCCGTCAGAGCGGCAGATAGACCTATCCGCCGCTCTGTTTAGTCATAGTCGCGGTGCTTATTCGATCCAGCCACGCTCTTTGTAGTACTTCGCAGCGCCGTCATGCAGTGGCGCAGACAAACCAGCAGAAATCATGTCTTCTTCTTTCAGGTCTGCGAAAGCAGGGTGCAGACCTTTGAAGCGGTCAAAGTTATCAAACACAGCTTTGACAGTCTGATAGATTGTCTCTTCGTCCACATCTGAAGAGGACACAAACGTCGCCTTCACACCAAAGGTGTTCACATCGGCATCCGTGCCTTTGTACATGCCGCCGGGAACGGTGGCTGCCGCATAGAACGGATTATCGTTGATCAGCCCGTCAATCTCGGGACCGGCAACAGTGATCAGCTCGGCATCAATTGTGGAAACCGCTTCCTGGATGGAGCCGTTGGGGTGGCCAACCGTGTAGATGATCGCATCGACTTTGTTATCGCCCAGCGCCGCGGCCTGCTCGGCCGGCTTCAGCTCGGACGCCAGTGCGAAGTCATCAAGCGTCCAACCTTTGGCCGCCATCACAACTTCCATCGTTGCACGCTGGCCGGAGCCAGGGTTGCCGATGTTGACGCGCTTGCCCTTGAGATCATCGAACGCTTTGATGCCGCTGTCTTTGCGCGCGATCACGTTAAACGGCTCACCATGCACGGAGAACACCGCGCGCAGCTTGTCAAACTTGTCACCCTCGAATTTAGATGTGCCATTATACGCGTGATGCTGCCAGTCAGACTGGGCCACACCCATGTCCATATCACCCGCCTTGATGGCGTTGATGTTGGCAATCGAACCACCTGTCGATGGCGCGGTACACTTCAAACCGTGATCGGCAGAACCGCGGTTAACCAAGCGGCAGATCGACTGGCCCACAACAAAGTAAACACCGGTCTGACCACCCGTACCGATAGTGATGAATTTCTCTTGCGCAAAGGACGCAGTTCCCGCCAGCATCGCGCCGGCAAAGGCTCCTGCAACGGTCATCGTCTTGAACATTTTCATAGTGAAATCTCCCGTTTTTATACTTAAGCGCGGCGAGGGTCGCCGCCTCGTCTTTTTGGAAATCCTGTGAAACTCCGCCACCCACGATGCTGTGGGTTGGCTCCAATTTCGCCAAATATCCGCTCCGGTTTCAGCGCCTTTTTTGGCGCTTTCTCCGAAATCCTGTTTAAGCCTAGGCAGCTTTTCAAAAATGAGCAAGCATTCCCTCATGGTTAACCCGATTTCCCTGCATGCCGTTGATTATAAATATTTTTCCAGTGTTTATTGTGCCGATTTATTGCGAAAACAGAATCGGATTGACCCAAATAACAGTCACGTCAACTGCTCCGCTAACCCTTGCCAAGCCGCCGCTTAATACGCTCTAAACCTATGCACGCTATCCAACCCAGATTATTCCGGAGACCTGAATGCAAGATTTGTCCAACCTCACCCGTTTCAGTACCTTTGCGGGGGTGGTGGTTCTTGCTGTCATCAGCCTTATTGCGACGCTTGTCTGGTCGGGGTGGTTTGTGCTGCCGCTCGTGTTCTTCGGGGCGCTGTCAGCCTTGGGAATTCAAGATGTCCGGCAGCCTTCGCATTCGATCCTGCGCAACTATCCGGTGCTCGGACACATGCGGTTTTTGTTCGAAGGTATCCGGCCCGAGATCCGCCAGTACCTGATTGAAAACGATCAGGACGAGGAACCATTTAGCCGAGATGCACGATCACTTGTCTACCAACGCGCGAAGGGGCAAGAGGACGCCCGCCCTTTTGGTACGCGGATGCGAGTCTATGATGCAGGCTATAGCTGGGTCACCCATTCGGTGCAGCCGAAGCACATTACTGACACGGATTTCCGCATCACCATCGGCGGCAAGGAGTGCAAGCAGCCGTATCTTGCCTCCATCTATAATATCTCTGCGATGAGCTTTGGCTCACTCTCGGCGAATGCGATTTCCGCGTTGAACAAGGGCGCGGCAAAGGGTGGGTTTGCCCATGATACAGGCGAGGGCGGGATCAGCCGCTATCACCGCGAAGCAGGCGGCGACCTGATCTACGAGATTGGGTCTGGCTATTTCGGCTGCCGGACCGAGGATGGACAGTTCAGCCCTGAGAAATTCGCGGAGCAAGCGGCGAGCGACCAGATCAAAATGGTTGAGGTGAAACTGTCTCAGGGGGCAAAGCCCGGTCATGGCGGGATGCTTCCTGCGGCGAAGATAACCGAAGAAATCTCGGAAGCGCGCGGCGTGCCGATGGGTCAGGACTGTATCTCTCCCGCGTCACATTCTGCCTTTTCGACACCGCTCGAGATGATGGAGTTTTTGGGCAAGTTGAGAGAGCTGTCAGGCGGTAAGCCGGTAGGCTTCAAGCTGTGTATTGGTCACCAGCGCGAGTTTATGTGCATGGTTAAAGCCATGCTCGTCACCGGCATTATCCCGGACTTTATCGTGGTAGACGGCACCGAAGGTGGCACAGGTGCTGCCCCGCTGGAGTTTGCCAACCACGTCGGTATGCCGATGGTCGAAGGGCTGACCTTTGTGCATAACACCCTGCGGGGCGCGGGTATTCGCGACCAGATCAAACTGGGCGCAGCGGGCAAGATAGTCTCGGCCTTTGATATCGCACGCGCTTTGGCGCTGGGGGCGGATTGGTGCAACTCCGCACGCGGCTTTATGTTTGCGATAGGCTGCATTCAGGCGCAGGCCTGCCACACAAACCACTGCCCCGTAGGCGTTGCCACGCAAGATCCGCTGCGCGCACGTGCGCTTGATCCGCTTCACAAATCGGTGCGGGTAGCGCGCTTTCACCGCAACACGCTCAAAGCATTGGGTGAGATGACGGGTGCCGCAGGCCTTTCCCAACCAACTGATTTCTTGCCCCACCACCTGATGCAGCGGCAGTCTGACCGTTCGATGGTGCAGGGCAATCAGGCGTTCCCGTACCTGCCAGAAGGGTTTCTGGTAGACGATCATGCCGCAGATCACATGGGTTATAAAGATCGCTGGTCCCGCGCCAATGCCGAGACCTTTAATCCGCCGGAATATGTCTAGCGCAATCAAGCAGGGCAAAGGCCGCCTCCAGCCTTTCGGGTGCTTCGGTCACCACCCGCCCCCCCAGCGCGCAGCGTGTAACCAACGTGCCGGGCGGCGGCATCTGGGCATCGCGGGCGGTACCAACAATATTGGTACCGTGCATCATGTAGGTTTGTGAGGCAATCGGAAGCGATGCATAGCCCTGCCATAGGGCCAGATCGACAGCTCCGCCGAACAAGCCTTTCGCCATCAACCGCACTTGCAGTTGCCCTTTCTTCGGCGCCCCGCTCAGCATCCAGATATGGCCACTAAAACCGTCTTGGGGTGTTTGAGCACCCACAACTTCGGTGCCGCCGATCTGGAGCAGGTCCGCTTCATCGAACGCGCCAACCAATTGGGCGAAACCCTGCCATTCGATCCGGCGCAGCTTTGTAGTGATAACCTGTGCACCGCTCCAGAAACCGCTGACCGCCACGGCCTGCCCTGCTTTCACATTGATATTGGGAGGCAGATGCACCTGCGTTCCCATCACCTTTGCCGAAGCCTGAAGTGGTCCGGCAAAATTGGACAGCGTGCTAAGATGTATCCAACCCGAAC
>NZ_JBALVJ010000162.1:0-3110 GCF_036961165.1 Sulfitobacter sp.
GTTCGGGTTGGATACATCTTAGCACGCTGTCCAATTTTGCCGGACCACTTCAGTTACCCTAAACTTGCCTAATGATTTCGGAAGATATCGGGAGACTTACTATGGGTGGATACGGCTCGGGACGCAAATGCAGCAAGCAAAAGGCAGAGAATAGCCGCTCATTAAACATCACAACCTTACATCGAAGCGGTGCCTCAAATCTGGCTGGTACGGAGGCTGGTCTTGGACGTGCGGTGGAAAAGAGGAAGCGCGCATATCTCTCAAAGGTAAGCCTCCGGTCTAGCCGCTTCTATAATGCAATTTTCCACGGCAGCAGATCATCGACGCGGTTGATCTTATAGTATGGGATGCATGCAGGGGTATCTAAGCCCTATGCAGTACAGGGAGAGAGCGATGAAAGCATAAGTTGCCGTCGACAAAACCGGCAGCAGCTCATACTTCAGGGGGGGCGCGTATCAAAATGGCCCGTATCCGCCCTCAATCGTCATCACCAAGACAACGGATCCCCGGTAAGGTCTAGAAACCGCGGTTTTGATTGATAGCTGATTTTGTCGAAAACTCCCATAATAGCGGCGGCGCTTTCCGAAGCGCTTATGGCACCATTTGGACCAGCCATTGAGGTCCGCACATGGTCGAGCCTTAGACGCGCTGTTGTAATTCGGCGTGGGGCCAGCTCAGCAGCAACAACGTGCATCGCCATATTGAGTGCTGCTTTTGACATCCGGCACCCCAGACTACCAGAATTGGCTTTGGCAATCGTACCCATCAAACTTGTCAGTGCCAAAATACGTGGATGAGACGCATCATTCAAATATGGTTCAAAAGCCTCGACCATGCGCAAAATTCCAAGCGCATTGATGTCGAACGCTTCTTTGATACCTTGGTATTCGATCTGTGAAACGCGACCTAAGCGCATTGAGCGCGTCGTTTGCTCCGCTGCGATGGGTCGCAATGACAATATCGCCACGCTCCAAATGTGATTGGGTCAAAGCCAATCACATGCCCTGTGTGACACCTGTGACAACCCATGTTTCCGGTTTTGTAGTTTCGTCAGTCATAAAATTGGGGGAAAAGGAAAAATATCCTCACGTTTAGCCAGCGGCGCAGGAATTTCGCGATCCTGGTGTACAAGCCGGATGGCCATTCCCAAGCGGCGGGCACCACTTGTATGTGACAAGCTACGGTGCAACATCGCTGAGTGAAAGATCATGAAGCAGCCAGCTGGGATCGGTACAGGCCGGCGCATCGCCATCGCTTCAATCGGTAAATCAGTCAGAATATGTGCGCTTGCAGGCCGCAAATGAAAGGGCCTTGTGTCACGTTGCACGTTATAAACATCGCGATGCGTGCCGGGAATGATTTCCAGCAAGCCTGTTGTATGCGTAATGTCCGTCAATCCGAACAATATTGAGTAATGCCCGCCTATGGTGTTTAGCTGGATGTCGGCATCACCTGCCTCAAAGTGCTTGTCATGGTGCCAGCCAATTTCGCCACTGCCCTCAGATTTGCTAAAGAACGCACTGCGCCATAACTTGAAACTTGGGCCACACAGGGATTCTACCGCGCGAACCAGACCCGCGTCACATAACATTTGGCGCACCACGTCCGATGTGACATGAGGGTTTTTAACGTAAGTTGTTGACCCAATGGCATTGTTAGATTCAAAAATACAACGCGCGCGTTGTGGATTGTCCAACGGCAAGGGCGAGCTGTAGCCAAGTGAATCAAGAGACGCCTTTTCAAGTTTCCAACCAGCCACCATAGACGGGGTGTCGATTTCATTCGGCAAGCTTAAGGCTCCATAAATAATTTAGTAAAAATAGCTTTTCAGGGTAAAGGATGTCAATGATTGTGATCAATACCGTAGCCGTCAAGCCGGATACTCCAAGATCGGTGCTGTCAGACAAATGAGAACCAGTCTCTGTTCTTCAGCGATCTCAATTTGTTAGGCTATGCAGAGACCGCGCCACTCGGTAAGAGCCGCGGCACGGTTCAGCTTGAAATTTGATCGACTGTAGAGATGGCGCTCCGCGTTGAAATGGTTGTGGACTGAAGCGTGGACGGCGACGAATTTCTGTAAAGTTCGCATCCGCTTAAATCGAAGCATGGCTCGCTCTCTTCGCCTAAATGGCTGGTGTGAATTCTCGGCTCGATTGTTGAGCCAGCGGCCGGTTTCTTGCAGATCAGCATTGCCGATCACCTTCATCGCCGCACCGTAGGAACGTAGGAACGTAGCTTATCGGTGACGAAAATATTTGCGCGGCCATGGCGTTTCATGGTTTTCCTAAGAAATTTCAATGCTGCTTTGCGATCACGGCGTTTGGTCACATAGCTTTCCAGGACTTCACCCTTCGTGACACACAGCCCGCCAAAGATAGTGCATCTCGCCGTTGATCTTCACGAATACCTCGTCCAGGTGCCATTGCCAGTTCGAATATGCGCGCATCTGGCTGACCTTTTTCTTGCGGATCTCTGCGGCAAATAGCGGGCCAAATCTGTTCCACCAAAACCGAACAGTTTCGTGGCAGATGTCGATGCCGCGTTCGTGCAAAAGATCCTCAACATTGCGAAGCGGAAGCTGGAACCGAACGTACATCATGACCGCCAGACGGATGATCTCGGGGCTAGTCTTGAAGTAGCGAAATGGGGAGTTTTTTTCATCCAGAAAGGCTAGGTGGTCGCCCTGCCCGCCTCAACAAGTTTTATTCTGACAGTGCCCCTGAAGCACCTACAACAGGATGCGTCACCAAAACGTGCAATGTCGTGCGTTGTATGCCCACCGATTTATGCGAAAGTATTGAACATTGTAAAATGTATGCCTTGGGGGGACACAAGATGAAAAAGACCGCTCTACGCGTCGCAAGGTTCGCGGGACTTTCTGCTTTCGCAACTGCCGGATACGCGCAAGACTGCAATACTGTAACGGTTGAAGACGCCTTTGATCTGGATGAGGCCGCGGTTGTAGCACTTTACGATTGTCTAAAAGACGCGATGGCTGAGGGCTATGCGAAAAAGGGCGATTTGGTTGGCAAAAACTACCGCAGCTGGACTGTGAGTGTTGAATGTCACTGAGAGCTGACCCGGTAGCCCCATAAATTGTCACTGAGAAT
>NZ_JBALVJ010000163.1:0-3011 GCF_036961165.1 Sulfitobacter sp.
AGATGCATCTTAGCCAAGCCGCAAAACTGTCCTAAAAAGCAGGACCACTTCAGTCCTTCTTATCTGCTTTCACAAGGGCACCAGACGCACTAGGCATCCCTATCTTCGCTATAGTGGGAAAAATCATGGCGCAAAAATCCACCATTTACAAAGTTGAGCTTTCCGTATCCGACATGGATCGTCACTATTATGCGACCCATAAACTGACCGTTGCCAAACATCCGTCCGAGACGGATGAACGGTTAATGGTGCGGCTTCTTGCTTTTGCACTGAATGCTAATGAGCAGTTGGAGCTGACTAAGGGTCTTTCCGCGGATGACGAGCCAGACATTTGGCAGAAAAGCCTGAGTGACGAGCTGGAATTGTGGGTAGCTTTGGGACTTCCGAGCGAGAAGGTTGTGCGTCAGTCTTGTGGCAAAGCCAGCAAGGTGATTGTCTATAGTTACGGCGGCAGGACGGCTGAGGTATGGTGGGAAAAGATCAAAAACAGCACCACCCGTTTTGATAACCTTCAGGTCATAAATTTTTCAGAAAAAGACACCAATAATCTGGGCCTGCTCGCAAGTCGTTCGATGAAGCTGCAGATCAATATTCAGGACGGCGAAGTCATGGTCAGCGTTGATGATAGCATCGTCTACGTTACCCCGGTTAAATGGAAAAGCTCCAACCTTTGATCGTCGATCAAGTCACACCATACATTAGAACCCGGAATGAATAAGGACTGCTCCGTGCTTGAAAACGGAGTAGGTAATGGTGCCACTCGAACCGGCAGTTCACTTTGAAAGCGTCCAAGCCTCACACTTCGGTCCAATTTTAGACACAAGCATATGGTTTCATTCACCAACAAAGAAGAGGCTTTGGGTGAAGCAATGATGACGTGTTTTGAAGGAGTTGCTGGGAATCCGGTCTTTTGGTTTGTGTTCGCCGTCAGTGCAATGGCTACTCTTGTTTTGCTTCGGATACTAAAATTCCAACGCTTCAACGGAAAGCTCTATTACGTGCTCACCTTCAGCGCCATGATCTGGACGTTGATGATGGTTGGACTTGAGGTGGCGTCGCGCGATTTCTCCTGTCAATTCCAATGGGCAACCATGGCATGGCTCGGCAATGCGTTGTTGCCAGTTGCGTGGTGTTTCTTCGTTTTTGCATATGTCGATAACGCTTCGTGGCTCAAAAAACGCAGCGCGCTTGCTGCGCTGGTCATTGTGCCAATAGCAACCTTCGCGTTTGCTTTCACCAACCCATGGCACAACCTCGTCTACACAGATGCATCGATTGTACCGCCAGGGGAGGAGCACATTAAGTACGTTCACGGGCCCGGTTTCTATGTAATTATCGCAACCCTATACTCATTTGTGCTCGCAACTCTGTTTTGCCTTGCGAAGGCCTTTGCCAGAGCGAAGCGGTCTGCGTGGCCTCTGCTGACCGTTTTAGTCGCGATTACCGTAACCCCCCTTACTGCAAATGCGAGCTACGTCTTCTTCGGTTTCACCATCTTTGGCCTTGATCCAACGGCCTTTATGTTCACTGCTGGAATTCTCGCCTTCACGTGGATTCTCGTTACAAACAAAACGATGGATATGGCCTTTGTCGGCCAATCCGGACTAGCCAATTCCATGAGTGAGCCAGTCATTATGGTTGATCTGAATCGTACAATAGTTCTGATGAACGCGGCGGCAGAGTGTAGTGAATTAAAATTTTCTTCGGCTCGTTTCCTGAATGAAATTTGCGCGAACATCGAAAACTTGAACACGTGTGAAGTTGTTCCTCAATTGAATATCGGGCAGCGGGTTTACGAACCCAGAATTCGTGAAATCGAAAGCCAGCTTGATCCATCAAGGGTAATTCTCGGATGGAGCATCACCTTCGTTGATATCACCGATAGGATCGCCATCAGTGTGGCCTTGGAAGAGGCACTTCAACGTGCCGACGAGGCTAATCATGCGAAAGACGAATTCATTTCGGTCATTAGCCATGAATTACGCACTCCTCTGACATCGCTCATAGGAGGCTTGACGCTTGCACGCAGTGGCCGCCTCGGGGATGTACCCGCCTCCATTCATTCGGTTCTCAATATTGCGCACCGGAACGGCATTCGCCTATCACGACTGGTCGACAACATTCTGTTGGCGCAGAAAATCGACATCGATGCGTTGGTTCTGGAACGCAAGCCAGTCGATCTCTTCCAGCTACTCGAAGAGAGCTTCAAAGAGAACCAACTGTTCGGGAAGGAGCGAGGCGTGCAGCTCATCCTTGGAAGGGTCGCTCACGCGCCGGTCATTGCAGGAGATGCCTTCGCCATCCGCCAGATTATCGATAACCTGATCTCGAACGCCATCAAGTTTTCGGAAAAACACGGCATCATCGATGGCGCGTTCGAAACTTCGGGTGGTCAGGCAAGGCTATCGATTACCAACTCTGGTCAAGGGATTCCCGACGGTATGGAAGGACAGGTATTCGGTCGCTTCGAGCAAGTGGAAAATAATAGCCAACGCTCCACCCAGGGATCCGGGCTTGGCCTCCACATTTCGAAGAAGCTGGCCAACCAGATGTCGGGAGATATCTTCTACGAAAGCGAACTGGGTGTCTCCACGACGTTTTATGTTACGTTTCCTATGGTCGACCAACAGGTGGCCGAGCTCGCGCGGATCGCAAGTTAAAGGTCGCGATACTTTCTTGAAGCTGGCCCGCAAAACCATCCTCACGCAGTACTTTGCAAATAGCGCTTCTCGTGAATTGCCGACGCTTGCAGGTGGCTCAATGAGACAAATTGAATGCCCCAGCAACCTGAAGTGGTCGGCAAATTCGGACAGCGTGCTAAGGTGTATCCAACACGAATGAATGGATACGAGAATGACAAAGGACTGAACTTTTCAGACAAGTTTAGAGCTGCTGTGGCGCTTGAGGCGCTGCGTGGTGACAAGGCCGTTTAGGAGATTGCAGCCAAGCGCCAGCTTCACCTGAAGTGGTCCGGCAAAATTGGACAGCGTGCTAAGATGTATCCAACCCGA